>NZ_JBIAPU010000030.1:0-157416 GCF_042888465.1 Streptomyces sp. NPDC002888
AACCCCCCCCGCCCCCCCCCCCCCCCCCACCCCCCCCGGCCCCCCCCCCCCCCCCCCCCCCCCCCCCCCCCCCCCCCGGGCGCCGCCGCCCCCCCCCCCCCCCCCCCCCCCCCCCGGACCCGCGAGGAGAAGGAACATGGCCAGGACCGTGATGAGTTCGCTGAGTTCGTTCATGAGGTAAGCATCGTGCGCCCGTGACACTCATGACAGTGGCAGGACTGCCGCACACCTTCAAATTCCTGCCACTGTCGGGGCACACTGGCGGCATGCTGAAGAACGTGGCCGCCATCCTCCTCAACGGCGTGCACCCCTTCGAACTGGGTGTCGTCTGCGAGGTGTTCGGCATCGACCGCAGCGACGAGGGCCTGCCGGTCTACGACTTCGCCGTCGCCTCGGCGGAGGGGCCGACGCTGACCACCCACGCGGGCTTCTCCGTGCTGCTGGAGCACGGCCTGGAGCGGCTGGAGAGCGCCGACCTGATCGCCGTACCGGCCGGGGACACCTATGCGGCTCGTACCTATCCACCGGCACTGCTGGAGGCGCTGCGCGCGGCCGTGGACCGGGGCGCGCGGGTACTGAGCGTGTGCTCGGGGGTGTTCGTGCTGGCGGCCGCCGGGCTGCTCGACGGCCGCCGCTGCGCGGTGCACTGGCGGCACGCCGAGGAGCTGGCCCGGCGCTATCCGCGGACCATCGTCGAGCCGGACGTGCTGTACGTCGACGCCGACCCGGTGATCACCTCGGCCGGCACCGCCGCCGGTATCGACGCCTGTCTGCACATCGTGCGCAAGGAGCAGGGGCCGGAGGTCGCAGGCAGGATCGCCCGGCGGATGGTCGTACCGCCGCATCGCGACGGCGGTCAGGCCCAGTACATCGAGCGGCCGCTGCCGCGTTCCTCCTGCGACACGGTCGGTGAGGTGCTCGTGTGGATGGAGCGCAACCTTCACGAGGAGGTCACCGTCGAGCAGCTCGCCGCCCGCGCCCACATGTCCCCGCGCACCTTCGCCCGCCGCTTCCAGCAGGAGACCGGCACCACTCCCTACCGCTGGCTTCTGCGGCAACGCGTGCTGCTGGCCCAGCAGCTGCTGGAGGCGACGGACGAGACGATGGACGCGATCGCCGGTCGAACGGGGTTCGGTACCGCGGCCGCACTGCGCCACCAGTTCGTACGAGTGCTGGACACGACCCCGAACGCCTACCGGCGCGCGTTCCGGGGGCCGGAGGCCGCCTGACGCCTCACCTCGGCACCGGTCGCAGCAGCAGCCGGTGCGGGCGCAGCGTGATGCCGACCCGGGTCGCGTCGTTGGAGCCGGGCACCTGCTCCAGGCGGTACCGCGTCGCCACGGCCGCCGTGATCAGCGACAGCTGTGCCATCGAGAAGTGGTCGCTCGGGCACTTGCGGTTGCCCACACTGAAAGGGCTCATGGCGTACTTCGGGACGTCCTTCACCCGCTGCGGGAGCCAGCGGTCGGGGTCGAAGTCGTGGTGGCCCGCGTAGGAACGCGCGTCGCGCTGGATCGCGTAGGGGCTGTAGACGATGTCGGCCCCGGCCGGAATGCGATACCCGCCGAGTTCGGTGTCGGTGACCGCCCGTCGCGTCAAAATCCATACGGCGGGGCGCAGTCGCATGGCCTCGACGACGACATTGTTGGTGTGGGTGAGCCTGCGGACGTCCTCGAATGCCACAGGACGGCCCCCCGTCACCGATTCCACCTCCGCGCGCACCTTGTCCGCGTGTTCCGGGTGTTCCGCGAGGACCTGGAGCAGCCACATGATCGTGGACGCGACGGTTTCGCTGCCGGGGGTGAGTATCGCGACGACCTGGTCGTGGATCTCCTGTTCCCCGATGGGGTCGCCATTGTCGTCCTTCGCCTCCAGCAATGCCGTCAGCAAATCGTCCGGTTTTTGACCGGATGCGCGGCGCTCGGCGACGATCTCGTCGACGAGGAGATGTAAATCGGCCAGGGCGCGGTTGAATTCACGGTTGGCCGGCAGCGGCAGCCGGTACAGCGGCCCGAGCGGGATCACCATCCGCTGGTACATACCGCGGAAGACGGTGGCGAGGGCGACGCACAGCCGCTCGGCCCGCTCGTCCATGTACTCGCCGCGCAGCAGACAGCGGGCCGCGATGCGTACGGCGATGCGGAACGACTCGGAGGTGCAGTCGATCGTCTCGCCGGGCTTCCAGCGCTCGGTCAGTTCATGTGCCTCCTCCTCCATGATCGGCCCGTACGCGGGGATCGCGTCGAGCTTGAAGGCGGGCTGGATGGTGCGGCGTTGGCGCCGGTGCCGGGGGCCGTTGGCCGTGGCCACGCCCTCCTTGCCGAGCAGGCCCTCCAGGGATTCCCACAGCGGCCCGTCGATCTTGTAGTCGGGGCTCAGCGCGAGCGCCCCGGTGAGGGCGGGGGTGGTGACCGCGTACACCGTCTTCGGGCCGAGCCTCAGGCGGACGACGTCACCGTGGTCGCGCAGCTTGGACATGAACGCCAGCGGGTCGCGCACCAGCTTCCAGCCGTGGCCGAGAAGCGGAACGCCACCGCCCGCGAGGGGCGGCTCCCGCAGCTCGGACATCCGGGGTTCCACGGGCTTCACAGACTCGACGGTCATTCGTCACCTGCCGCTTCGTTGTTGACGTACGGGGGCGTGGACCGGTCGTCCCAGCTGTCGACCATGTAACGGCCGGACTCGTGGTGGAACCAGTAGACGGAACTGAACCAGTTCCGCATGTTTGCCAGGCAGGTTCGCACGGCGGCGCCCAATTCCTTTCCCCGCACCGTGCCGTCGTCGAGGCCGTCGGCGAACCGTAAGGTCTCCTGTTCGGCGAGGAGGAATTCGGTGATGCACTCGTCGACCCGCCGTCGGACTTCCTCGACCGCCTCTTCCAGAGTCAGTCCCTCATGGGTGACGAGACTGATTCCGAGATTGTGCACCTCGTCGCCCGCTATTTCCTTGGGGAGCGAACAGAGGTCGTTGTACCAGGCGGCGAATTCCTGGCTCAGCAGCGCCGCCCGGCGATATGCCGGGTGCTTTCTCACGGCGTCCGGAAGTTCACATCCCGCGCTCGGCTCCAGCAGATCCGTCCATATCCAGTGCGCGAACGTGAGCCGGCGCAGGGCGAGGTATTCCTCAACCGTCGGGATGATCCCCTCGCGGCGGTTGTGGAATTCCCGGTCGTAGGCCTCGATCACCTCGTGGAAGTGCCGGGCGAACCGCTCGTTCCAGGACCGGGGCAGGAACGAGTACAGCCTCACCATGCTGTCGGAGAACCCGGCGACCAGCGGGTCCTCGTGGTGCAGATGAGACCGTGGGGAGTCGAGTGCTCGATGCAGCCTCGCCTTCAGCCGCCGCCAGGCGGCTGGGCGGTCGTACACGATGTCGCGGTCGTGGCGGTCGTCCCAGACGAAGAACCATGCGCTGTAGTCCCCTATCGCCTGGAGCACCTCGTCCGGGGCTCCCAGGTAGTACCCCGCCATGAGGTCGGTGTAGCACAGTCCATCGGCATATTCCGCCACCTTGTCCGCGGGCATCAGCCGTTTTTCCAGGAGCCAGGTACGGGTCTTCTCCTGAAGCTCCGGCCAATACTCATGGAGTTGCCGAGGAAAGGCGGTCTCGATCACCGGAAGGGAGAGCGAGGGTGGGACCGCCACCACCGTCGCCGTCGAAGTGGTGCTGTATGCGGTGCCGTAAGTGGTGCTGTAAGTGGTGCTGTGTGGGAAAGCAGGCACGAACTACCCCTCTCAGCCGCCAGTGGTCGCGCGCCCCTCCCGCTGTACCGGGCGTGCGCCGTTGCGTATCTCCGCTCCCCATTCAGCCCTACAACTGACCGTTCTGGGAACGGATTTGCACCATTCACTACCCCACAGTGCCGAGACGCCCCCTTGCCTGACTGGTTCTGGATCACTACAGGAGGAGAAACGATCGAACGTGCGACGGACACACGAACGGCGCCTGTTCGGTCAGGGCAACCTGAACAGACGCCGTGCGTACGGGGCTTGTGTGACCTCAGTCGTTCGCGACCACGGGGTAGCGGGGCTCGTTCTCGGCCATCTGCCGTAGCGCGTCCTTGCGTTCACGCTTGGAGAGCCGGTCGATGTACAGGTACCCGTAGAGGTGATCGGTCTCGTGCTGCAAACACCGCGCGAAGTAGCCGGTGCCCCGCACCTTGATCGGGTTGCCCTTCTCGTCCTGCCCGGTCACCTCGGCGTAGTCGGGCCTCGCGAGCGGCGCGTACGCGGTCGGCACCGACAGGCACCCCTCGTTGCTGTCATCCAGCCGGCGCTTGTCCGCGGGCAGCTCCACGACCTTCGGGTTGCAGACCACGCCGACGTGCCGCACACCGTCGTCATCGGGGCAGTCGTAGACGAAGACCTTCAGGTCGACCCCGACCTGGTTGGCGGCGAGACCTACGCCCTCGGCGGTGCGCTGTGAGGCGAACATGTCGTCGACCAGCTTCAGCAGCTCGTCGCCGAACTCCGTGACGTCCTTGCACTCCTTGTGGAGCACCGGGTTCCCGACGACCGTGATCGGCCGCGAGGTCCCGCGCTCGCGGTATGCCTGCTCGCGCTCCTCCGCCTCCTCGGTGTCGATGACGAAGCCCTCGTCGTCCACGGGGAGCACGCCCACGTGCTGCTGATCGGTGTCCTGCTGCGCCATGACCGACGAAAGCCTTCCTCAGAAAAACGGGGGGTTAATGCTGATACAGGGTACGTGCAGCGCGCCCCATAGGGGCGCGGTCCAGTGCGATATGCGGCTCCGCCGCGTGGGCGCGACCAGCCACAACGAAGCCGCACTGGCCCACGGTCCTAGCAAACCTCTTCCAAATCCCGCCAATCCCTGGAATCCGGGCTGTCCGCAACCCACCCGTCCAACAACCCCCGAACCAGCGACGCCGGCGCAGCCACCCCGCACTCCCGCTCCGGCACCCACAACTGCCCGTCCGTCCGATGCCCCAGCGGCCCCGGATGCCCGGGCTCGCTGTGATCATGCGGATCCAGATGCTCACCGTCGCCCTCGTCCGACGGCATCCGCGACTCCGAGCACATCCGGCACAGCAACCGCACCGACGACGACCAGTCCTCCGCGGCGAACCCCGCGTCCGCGGCGAGCTCCTCCAGCGCGTCCCGGTCCGCCTCCGTCGCCGCCTCCAGCAGCACCACCCAGGTCGGCACGGGCGACGGCGCCCACAGCTCGATCTCGTCGAACACCGGGTACGCGTGCCCGGCCGACGTGGTCCGCTCCCCGTGCGGGACGCCGTCGTGCAGCACGACTTCCCCCCAGCGGCGCCCGGAGGACGGCAGCGGAATGGACAGCACCTCGATCCGCGCGGGATCGAGCCGGCGCCCCCACACGACCTCCGCCTCGCCCTCCGGCGACAGCCGCACCGCCGCGCTGCCGAGATCCATGCCGAGGGGTTCACCCGAAGTAGTGGCTCCGCCCGGCACGTGCAACCCGTACGCCTGCCAGGCGCGCCGGGCCAGCGGCCAGTCCTGGAGGGCGGTCGCCGCGATGCCGACGTTCCACCAGTCCGGCGCCCCGGTCTCCCGGTCGAGCAGCGCCACGGCCCTGAGGCCCGCCGCCCGGGCCTGCTCCCAGTCGTGCCGGAACTTGTGCAGCAGGGCGAGGTTGAACCAGGACTCCGACAGCCACGGCTCCAGATCGGCGGCACGTGTCAACAACGCGCCGGCGTCCTCGTACCGACCATCACCGATCAGGGTGAACGCACGGTCGGTGGCCTGCCGCCAGGAGGCGGAGGGCCGGTGCCGTCCCTTGCCGAAGATCCTCACGATTCCCGCCTGCCAGTTCCGTGGTGTGGGCTGGCCAGTGCCCCCAAACACTCTCTCTCCTTCGCATCCAACCACGTACGGCTGGAAGGGCGCTCATTACCCATGGGTTACCCCACTCCGGGCAGGGTAAGACAGCCCCGCGACAGAACCCGGGCCAGTGCTTCCACGACTTCGGGCGCGTAGTCGTCGGCGGTGGCCAGCCGCAGTTCCTCCAGGGCCTTCAGCGGCCCTCCCGGCCCGGCGTCCCGCGCCTTCTCCTCGTACGCGTTCACCGCCCGCACGATCCGCGCGGCCGGCGGCTGCTCCCGGCACGGGTCGGCCTGCCGCTCCACGACGACGGCGACCTGCGGGTCCACCCCGGTCTGCCGTACGACGGCCCCGCCGAGGAGCGCGATCCGCCGCTGCTCCTCGACGGGCAGCGCGGCGGTGGACCCCGCCGGCACCGGGTCGACGAGGCTGAGCTGGCCGATGTCGTGCATGAGGGCCGCGTACTCCAGCACAGTGAGTTCGGGCTCGGTGAGGCCCAGGTCCCGGCCGACGGCCTGGCTGAGGGCGGCGACCCGCAGGGCGTGCCCGGCCGGGGTGTACCCGGCGATCTCGGTGGCGCGGGCGAGGGAGGCGATGGTCTGCCGGTAGGTGGCCCGCACGGCGGCGTACCGGCGCAGGGACAGCTGGGTGAGGAGCAGCGGCAGCGAGAACACGGGCAGGGCCCACAGCCCCGCCACGGCCACCGCGAGGGCCATCACGGCGCCGGTCGCGCACACGGCCGACCCGATGCCGAGGGTGGCGCGCAGCTCGTCCCGCAGCAGCGGCCCGAACGGCCAGCCGGTGCGCGCGTGCGCCAGCGCGGCGGCGAGGACGGTGTCGCACAGGAGCGTGAGGGTGAGCGGCGCGAGCAGCAGCAGGGCGTGGGCGGGCCCCCCGGCCAACGTGCCGCTGTGGGCGAGGGGTTGGAAGCAGACGGCGGCGAACCCGACGGTCAGCACCCGCCGCGCCAGGTGGTCGAGCGTCGGACTCCGCCCCTGTGCGATGTGCGGCACGCTGCCGAGCAGGGAGGCGGCGAGCACGACGACGACGGACTGGGACACGCCGTGGTGCGTGGGCAGACCCGCGTTCTCCCCGAGCAGCGCGTACGCCAGCGCCCCGGCGGCCCCGAGCGGCGCGATCTCCCGCACGCGCCCGCGCCACCGGGTGAGCTCACCGACGGTGACGAGCAGCCCGAAGGCGAGCGCGAGGGCGCCTTCGTGGATGCCGCTGCGGAAGGTGACGCAGAGGGAGATGAGGGCGACGAGGGCGGCGGCGGTGTGGATGACGGGGAGGGACACAGGACACCGATGCCGGGTCATCGGCGCCCTCCAGGCAGGCTGGAGACCTGCGGACGGTCACCGGGCCGGGCGGGCTCGTCCGCCGTCACTGCAGGATGCCAGCCGGATCTGCTCACCGCACGGACGAGGGCGGACACCATACGGGGATCGAACTGCGTCCCCGCGCACCGCTCCAACTCCTCCAGCGCCGTGGACACCGGCCGGGCCCTGCTGTACGAGCGCGTCGACGTCATCGCGTCGAACGCGTCCGCGACGGCGACCACCCGTGCGCACTCCGGGATCTGACTGCCCACCAGTCCGTACGGGTAGCCACTGCCGTCCAGCCGCTCGTGGTGGTGCAGCACCGCCGTCCGGGCCTCGCCGAGGAAGGAGATCCCGCGCACGATCTCGTGCCCGTACTCGGGATGCAGCTCGATCACGCGCCGCTCCTCGGGCGTCAACGGGCCGTCCTTGCGCAGCAGCCGGGTGGGCACCCCCAGCTTCCCCACGTCGTGCAGGATCCCGGCGAACCGGAGGACCTCCACCCGCTCCTCGTCCATGCCCAGCTCGCGCGCGATCAGCACGGACGCCTGCCCGACCCGCTCGCTGTGCCCGCGGGTGTAGCCGTCCTTGATGTCGACGGCCTGCACCAGCGCCCGGATGGTGGCCCGGTGGGCCGCCCGCTCCCGGTGGTACTGGGCGTACACCCACCACGACACGCCCATCGGCAACAGCACGAGCAGCGCGGCGACGGGCCCGTACGGACTGCGCCACAGCACGGCCATCATCAGTCCGGCCGTCCCGTGCACCCCGACCGGCGCCAGCGACCGCGGGAGCAGCCCGCGCCACGCCCGCCGCACCGGCGCCTTCTCGGCCAGGGCGAGGATCCCGCCGTCCAGCAGGGCGAGGACCAGGCAGAACACCAGGACGGCCGCGCCGGCCGGGCCGAGCGCGTACGGGAAGTCGGAGGTGCCGACAGCGGTGCAGCCGTCGAGCGCCTCGTGGACTCGGGCCGCTGTCCACACGCCGAGGACCAGCCGGGCGGCGCGCCATACGCGGCGCAGCAGGAAGGGGCGCGCCTCGACGTGGGAGAGCAGTGCCCCGGGCAGCGGGACGAGTGCGGCGGCGGACGGCGGCAGCAGGAAGGCCGCGGCCAGCAGGACGGGGTAGAAGGTGCCTGCGAAGCGCCGCCGGGCGACCTGCTCGCAGCCGGCGTACAGCGCGGCGAGCAACAGGACCGCCCACGCGTGTGTGGACGCCGTCGGCGGGGGCAGCAGGCAGAGGAGGGCGGCCAGGGCTGCAGCGACGACGTACACACGTGCCCGTGCCGGCACAGCCTCCATATCGCCCTCCCCCGGCATGACGGTGCCCTACCAGGCTGGGAGCCTAGGGCGGCCGGGGGGAGGTGCGCGGGCGTATCACCCGCGGATTACTACGTTCGGGTGACGGCCTACGGCCGCCGGTTCCCGGGAGTTCAGGACTCCTGCGGGGTGACGGGGGTGGCCGGAGCGGCCGTCACGTCGTGCTCGGGCACGGTCTGGCCGGAGCGGATCAGATCGATCCGCCCCATGACCTTGGCCCGCAGGTCGGTCGGCACGTCGTCGTGCCCGCAGCACCGCTTGACCAGCTTCTTCACGGCCTGCTCCAGGCCGTACTTCTCGAGGCACGGCGAGCATTCCTCGAAGTGGTGCTGGAACTTGTCGCGGTCGATGTCCGGCATCTCGCGGTCGAGGAACTCGTAGAGGTGGTCGAGGACCTCACTGCAGTCCGTCTCGTGCGGGTCTCCGCAGCTCATGAGCCCGAACCTTTCGCTTCGTTCGACTCTCCGGCGCCCGCCGGGACCAGTCCGCGCTCGCGGGCGTAGTCCTCGAGCATGCCGCGCAGTTGACGGCGGCCCCGGTGCAGCCGGGACATCACCGTACCGATGGGTGTCCCCATGATGTCCGCGATCTCCTTGTACGCAAAGCCCTCGACGTCCGCGAGATAGACGGCGATGCGGAACTCCTCGGGGATCGCCTGGAGTGC
This sequence comes from Streptomyces sp. NPDC002888, assembly GCF_042888465.1. Lineage (NCBI taxonomy): Bacteria > Bacillati > Actinomycetota > Actinomycetes > Kitasatosporales > Streptomycetaceae > Streptomyces > Streptomyces sp. NPDC002888. The sequence goes on from NZ_JBIAPU010000030.1 coordinate 9,110, forward strand.
TGCCTTGACGTCCGAGTCGGGCAGGTGGTCGAGCGCCTGCGACTCGGCGGAGCGCAGACCCGTCGACATGTGCGACTCGGCCCGTGCGAGCTGCCAGTCCTCGATCTCCTCGGCCGCACTGCGCTGGGGCTCGCGCTGCTTCTTGCGGTACGAGTTGATGAACGTGTTGGTGAGGATCCGGTACAGCCACGCCTTGAGGTTGGTGCCCTCACGGAACTGGTGGAAGGACGCGTACGCCTTGGCGTACGTCTCCTGCACCAGGTCCTCGGCGTCGGCCGGGTTGCGCGTCATGCGCAGCGCGGCCGAGTACATCTGGTCGAGGAATTCGAGCGCGTCCCGTTCGAAGCGCGCGCTGCGCTCCGCGTTGGACTCCGCGCTGTCGCCCCGGCCCTCGGGCAGCTCCGCCTGGCCGTTGTCGGTCCCTGCGTCGGTCCCAGTGACCGGACCCACCTCCTCAAGATTTCTCGTGAGACCGAGACCGGCCCCACTCGAATCGGAGGATAGAACACGATCCGCCCCCGCCGCCGCCCGAATAGGGGCGGTCTTGGCCGCGTGCAGCACCGACCAGTCCAGGTCGGCGCGGCTGGTGCGGCTCGGGCAGATGGTCGAACCCATGCGGCGGACTCCCTCTCCTACGACGTCGGCGCTGGTCTGCCAGCACTTCTGTCCGCCTCAACAGTGATCGGCCACCCTGCATTCCCCACCCCTACGCGAGTGACGAAACCCACCGCACGACGCCGGCGGTGATGATCTCCAGGGCGCGGTCCTGTCCGATGTCCGCCCTCTTCGGCACGGCGAAGCCGTGATCGCCGTACGGCACCTCGACCAGTTCGTACGTCCCCTCAGGGAACTCCTCCGGCTTGCCGAACGGGTCGTTGCCGCCCTGGACGACGAGGGTGGGGACCCCGGCGCCGAGCAGTTCGTCGGCGCGGGACTTCTCCGGCCTGCCGGGCGGGTGGAGCGGGAAGCTGAGGGCGAGGACGGCGTGCGCGCCGAGCTCGGTCGCGGTGCGGCAGGCCACGCGGGCGCCCGCGCTGCGCCCGCCGGAGATCACGGGCAGTCCCGGCCCGGCGAGCGCCGGCCAGATCCCGCGCCAGCCCACGTCCAGCGTCTTCGGGGCCGGCGCCACCTTCTTCCCGGCGACCCGCCAGGGCTGCTCGACCAGGGCGACCGTCACTCCGTGCCCGGGCAGCTCGGCCGCCAGGGCCCGCAGGTCGCGCGCCTCGATGCCGCCGCCGGCGCCGTGGCTCAGCGCGAGCACCAGTCGTGCCTTCTTCGCCGGGTGCCAGGTGATGCGGGCGGCACCGGCATCCGTCTCGATGGTCGCGCGGCGGATCTCGCTGGTCACCTTCGTCACATCACTCACGTCCGTCACATCAGAAGAGTGTGCCCTCTTCGGGCCCCTCCAGTTCCTTCAGCAGCTCCGGCCCGTTGTTGCGCACGTTGCTGACGGCGGTCGTCACGGGGTAGGCCCGCATCATCCCCTCGGGCGGCGGGGCGAGCAGCTCACGCAGGCCGTCCGGGTCCGTGCGGGACGGGTCGAGCCAGGCGTCCCAGCGGTCCGGCGTCAGCATCAGCGGCATGCGCGGGTGGATGTCGGCCAGCGCGTGCGGCCCGTCGGCCGGTGCCACCGCGAGCGGCGACTTCTCGGCCTCCGTGGTGATGACGGAGCACGTCACCCACCAGGCCTGCGGATGGTCGTCGGGCAGCGTGCGGTCCCGCCAGAACTCGTACAGACCGGCCATCGCGAAGACCGACCCGTCGGCCGGAAGCACGAAGTACGGCTGCTTGCGCGGCCTCTTCTTCTTCCCCTCGACCTCCAGGTCCCGCTCCTGCGTGCCGGTGACCCACTCGTAGTAGCCGTCGGCGGGGATGATGCAGCGCCGGGCGGCGAAGGCACGGCGGTACGACGGCTTCTCGTGCACCGTCTCCGCGCGCGCGTTGATCATCCGGGCGCCGCCCTCGGGGGTCTTCGACCAGGACGGGACCAGCCCCCACTTCAGCTTCCGCAGCTGGCGAACCGGGCGCTTGTCGTCGACGTCCTTCAGAGGGCGGTCGAGGACCGCGTAGACCTCCTTGGTCGGAGCCACGTTGTAGTCGGGCGCCAGGGTTTCCTCCGGCTCCCACTTCTCGATCTCAAAGGTTCCTGCGAGATCCTCGGGCCCACGACTGGCCGCATACCGTCCGCACATACGTGCCACACTGCCAGGCCCACCCGTCACCCGACCACCACCCCCCAACGACGGCGCTCCGCGCCGACCCCTATTGATCTCGCCGAGAGGGAGCCACCGCACAACATGGACAGCACCGCCGCCACCGCGCTGCCCGACCTGTGGGACCGTCTCGTCGGCACCCAGCCCGACCCCGACCTCTGGGTGGTGCTGGCCACCCTGGCCGCCGCGCTCGCCCTGGTCGTCCCGCACAATCTGTGGCGCCTCTCCCGCAACGCCATCACCATCGCCCACGAGGGCGGCCACGGCCTGGTCGCGCTGCTCACCGGCCGCACCCTGACCGGCATACGCCTGCACTCCGACACCAGCGGCCTCACCGTCAGCCGCGGCAAGCCGCACGGCATCGGCATGATCCTCACCGCGGCCTCCGGCTACACCGCTCCCCCACTCCTCGGCCTGGGCGGCGCCGCCCTCCTCGCGGCCGGCCACATCACCCTCCTCCTGTGGCTGGCCACCGCTCTCCTCATGGCGATGCTGGTGATGATCCGCAACGCCTACGGCGCCCTCACGGTCCTGGTCACCGGCGCCACGTTCGTGCTGGTGTCCTGGCTGACCGGCCCCCAGGTCCAGGCGGCCTTCGCCTACGCGGCGGTGTGGTTCCTCCTGCTGGGGGGAGTACGCCCGGCCTTCGAGCTGCAGGCGAAGAGGTCGAGGGGAGGCGCGGGCGACTCGGACGCGGACCAGCTGTCGAGGCTGACGCACACACCGGCGGGCTTGTGGCTGTTCCTGTTCCACGCGGTGAGCCTGTGCTCGCTGATAGGTGGGGGCCGCTGGCTGCTGGAGGTATGACGCGCCCCGAAGGGGCAGCGTCCAGGGGCGCGGGGCTGTATCGATATGCGGCTCCGCCGCGTGGGCGCGACCAGCCCCAACGGCGCCGCACCCGAACGACCCCCGACCACTAAAGTGGGGCCCATGGCCCCGAACGACGCACAAACCGCCCTCTGGCCCGCCCCGCACGCGAGCGGAGCCGTCGACGCGACGGTCCACGTGCCCGGGTCCAAGTCGGTCACCAATCGCGCCCTCGTCCTCGCCTCCCTCGCCTCCGAGCCGGGCTGGCTGCGCCGCCCCCTGCGCTCCCGCGACACCCTCCTGATGGCCGGCGCCCTGCGCGCGATGGGCGTCGAGATCGAAGAAGGGGTGGGCCCCGACGGCACGGGCGAGGCCTGGCGCGTCATCCCCGCGGGCCTGCGCGGCCCGGCCACCGTCGACGTCGGCAACGCCGGCACGGTCATGCGCTTCCTCCCGCCCGTCGCCGCGCTGGCCGACGGCCCCGTCCGCTTCGACGGCGACCCGAGGTCGTACGAGCGTCCCCTGAACGGCGTCATCGACGCGCTGCGTGTCCTGGGTGCCCGGATCGACGACGACGGCCGGGGCGCGCTGCCGCTCACGGTGCACGGCGGCGGGGCGCTGGACGGCGGCCCGGTCGAGGTCGACGCGTCCTCGTCGTCGCAGTTCGTGAGCGCCCTGCTGTTGTCGGGCCCGCGCTTCAACCAGGGCGTGGAGGTCCGCCACATCGGCTCGACGCTGCCGTCGATGCCGCACATCCGGATGACGGTGGACATGCTGCGCGCGGTCGGCGCCCAGGTGGACACCCCGGAGTCGGGTGGCGAGAAGAACGTCTGGCGGGTCACGCCGGGCGCGCTGCTCGGCCGGGACCTGACGATCGAGCCGGACCTCTCCAACGCCCAGCCGTTCCTCGCGGCGGCGCTGGTGACGGCCGGCAAGGTCCTCGTCCCGGACTGGCCGGCCCGGACGACCCAGCCGGGTGACAGGCTGCGGGAAATCTTCACCGAAATGGGCGGTTCCTGTTCGCTGACGGAGTACGGCCTGGAGTTCAGCGGCTCCGGCGCGATCCACGGCATCGACGTGGACCTCGGCGACGTCGGCGAGCTGACCCCGGGCATCGCGGCGGTCGCGGCCCTCGCGGACTCCCCCTCGACGCTGCGGGGCGTGGCCCATCTGCGGCTGCACGAGACGGACCGGCTGGCCGCGCTGACCAAGGAGATCAACGAGCTCGGCGGTGACGTCACCGAGACGGCCGACGGCCTGCACATCCGCCCGCGCCCCCTGCACGGCGGGGTCTTCCACACGTACGAGGACCACCGCATGGCGACGGCCGGCGCGATCATCGGCCTGGCGGTCGAGGGGGTGCGGATCGAGAACGTGGCGACGACGGCGAAGACCCTGCCGGACTTCCCCGAGCTGTGGGCCGGGATGCTCGGGGCCTAGGGACTTCCGCCATGCGTCGCTACGGCAAGCACACCGACGAGGACGACATCCGTTCGCGCCCGAACCGCAAGGGCAACCGACCGCGTACGAACATCCGCCCCAAGCACGAGGACGCCGCCGAGGGCATGGTCCTCACCGTCGACCGGGGCCGCCTGACCTGTCTGGTCGAGGACCGGATCGTACTGGCGATGAAGGCCCGTGAACTGGGCCGCAAGGCCGCGGTGGTCGGCGACCGGGTGGCCCTCGTCGGTGATCTGTCCGGCCAGAAGGACACCCTCGCCCGGATCGTCCGCATCGCGGAGCGCACGTCGTTGCTGCGCCGCACGGCGGACGACGACGACCCGTTCGAACGTGTGGTGGTCGCCAACGCCGGCCAGCTGGCGATCGTCACGGCCCTGGCCGACCCCGAGCCGCGCCCCCGCCTCATCGACCGCTGCCTGGTCGCTGCCTACGACGGCGGTCTGGAACCCCTGCTGGTGATGACCAAGTCGGACCTGGCCCCACCGGACAAGCTCCTCGAGCTGTACGGCCACCTGGACATCCCCTACGTCGTCACCAGCCGTGAGGAGCTGGAGAGCAAGGACGCGGCGGACCGGGTCCGCGAACACCTCGACGGCCGGATGACAGCGTTCGTGGGGCACTCGGGCGTGGGCAAGACGACCCTGGTGAACGCGCTGGTGCCGGAGGACCGCCGCCGTACGACGGGCCACGTGAACGCGGTGACGGGCCGCGGCCGGCACACCACGACATCGGCGCTGGCGCTGCCCCTGTCGGGCACGGACAGCTGGGTGATCGACACACCGGGCGTACGGTCCTTCGGCCTCGCCCACATCGACCCGACCCGTGTCATCCACGCCTTCCCCGACCTGGTACCGGGCACGGAGGGCTGCCCGCGCGCCTGCAGTCACGACGAGCCGGACTGCGCGCTGGACGAGTGGGTCGCCGAGGGACACGCGGATCCGGCCCGGCTGTACTCGCTGCGCCGGCTGCTGGCGACACGGGAGCGCAAGGAAGGCGACTGACCTCCGCGTTGTTTGTCTTGCCCCAGGTCCGGTAAGGGCATAATCGCACCGGGTCGGATCCAGGCCCGCCCCAAACACGACGAAGCGGTCACCGGACGTTGACGGTACGGGAGGACAGCACATGGCGTGGCTGCTGGTCATAGTGGCCGGGTTGCTCGAAACCGGTTTCGCCGTCTGTCTGAAGCTGTCGCACGGCTTCACGCGACTCTGGCCGACCGTCGCCTTCTCCGTCTTCGCGCTCGGCAGCTTCGGTCTGCTGACCCTGTCCCTGAGGAAGCTCGACGTGGGCCCCGCCTACGCCGTGTGGACGGGCATCGGCGCGGCGGGCACCGCCATCTACGGAATGATCTTCCTCGGCGACCTGGTGTCGACGCTGAAGATCATCTCGATCAGCCTGGTCGTCGTCGGCGTGATCGGGCTTCAGCTGTCGGGGTCGTCGCACTGAGATCTCAGCGCTCAGATCCGAGGGCTGAGATCCGAGCGCTGAGATCCGAGCCCTCGCGGAAAGAGGGCCGGGGCGCTCAGACCGGCTGGCGGTGCAGGGCGCCGCGTACGAGGTCCGCGACCCCGCCCTCGCCGGGCGGTGCCGCCACGCAGGACAGGGCGAGCCGGACGGCGAGTTCGCAGGAGCGGGCCAGGTCGGCGGACTGCGTCCTGGCCGCGCCGGGACCGGCACTCGGACCGGTGATCACGGCCACGGCACGGTCGCGGACCATCGCCACGAAGTCCGCGGGCGAGGGCAGCGGGCCGTCGGCGCGCCGCTGCGCCGGTACGACCGAGGAGGAGGGCACCCCGGAGAGCGTCGGCGAGGGCAGCCGCTCGTTCCAGGAGCCGGTGAGCATGGCCCGTACCAGCGCGTTCTCGCGGGCGGCCGACGTGGTCCACTCGGCCGTCGCGGTCAGCCGGTCCCGGGCGTCGGCGGAGGTGGTGAGCGCACGCTCGACCCCGACGAGGTAGCCGTCGGCCTCCCTGCGGACGAGCGCCCGCGCGAGCCCTTCCTTGCTGCCGAACTCGTTGTACAGCGTCTGCCGGGACACCCCGGCCGCCGCGGCGACGTCCACCATCCGTACGGCGGACCACGCCCGACCCTCCAGTGCCGCGAAAGCGGCATCCAACAGGGACTCCCGCGCTGCAGGCATCATCGCCTCCCCGGGGCGAGCGACTCTGCGCCCAGATTTGACGCGTACCGAGGCACTGTCAAGGGTTCGCGAGGGCATTGGGGGGCGCCTTCGGGCGGGCGCACGCGGGAGGTCAACGGGTGGCACATCGTGGGCACATCTGCCCGACCGGGCCGCGAGCATGCATCCCTCTCGCGCCTCTCCTGACGGCGCTTGCCTCCGTGGGCCACCCGGGCACGGCTCCCCGGTTCCCTCCGGTACCGGGGGCGCGCCCCTTCCGGGCGACGCGCCCCGGCCCGGGCGCCTGCGCACCACCGCCCACCCGCGCACCTCGCGCCTTCACGGGCACCTCGGCCCCCTGTAGCCCCCGTCACCCCCGGCAGATACCGTTCCCTACATGCCGGACTACCTCGACGACCTCCGCTTCGCGCACGTCCTCGCGGACGCCGCGGACGCCACCACCATGGACCGCTTCAAGGCCCTCGACCTCAAGGTCGAGACCAAACCGGACCTGACTCCGGTGAGCGAGGCGGACAAGGCGGCGGAGGAACTCATCCGCGGCCACCTCAAGCGCGCCCGGCCCCGGGACGCGATCCTCGGCGAGGAGTACGGCGTCGAGGGCACGGGCCCCCGCCGCTGGGTCATCGACCCGATCGACGGCACGAAGAACTACGTGCGTGGCGTTCCCGTGTGGGCCACCCTCATCTCCCTGATGGAGGCGGGAGAGGGCGGCTACCAGCCCGTCGTCGGCCTCGTCTCCGCCCCCGCCCTGAACCGCCGCTGGTGGGCCGCGAAGGGGCACGGCGCCTTCGGTGGCCGCAGCCTGTCCTCCGCGAGCCGCCTGCACGTCTCTCGCGTCTCGGAGCTTGCGGACGCCTCGTTCTCGTACTCCTCGCTGAGCGGCTGGGAGGAGCAGGGCCGCCTGGACGGCTTCCTCGACCTGACCCGCCAGGTGTGGCGCACGCGCGCGTACGGCGACTTCTGGCCGTACATGATGGTCGCCGAGGGCTCCGTCGACGTGTGCGCCGAGCCCGAGCTGTCCCTGTGGGACATGGCGGCGAACGCGATCATCGTGACGGAGGCCGGCGGCACCTTCACCGGACTCGACGGCCGCCCGGGCCCGCACAGCGGCGACGCGGCCGCGTCGAACGGCCTGCTCCACGACGAGCTGCTGGGGTATCTCAACCCGCGCCAGTGAGAAGCACGGAGTGAGCATGCGCGCCCTCGATCGGCCGCGCACGCCCTCTTGTTGACCTCTGCTTTACCTGCCACTCTGAGAGGACCCTCATTTGTGAACTTGTGAATCCCTGAACGAGTTCAGGGATTCCAGGAGGTGACTCGGAACCCATGCTCGTCCGCGACGCCATGAGCACGGTGGTCCTCACCATCGGACCCGCCCACACCCTCCGCCAGGCCGCCGCCCTGATGTCCGCCCGCCGGGTGGGCGCGGCCGTGGTCCTCGACCCCGATGCCGGCGGGATCGGCATCCTCACCGAACGCGACATCCTCAATTCCGTGGGCCTCGGCCAGAACCCGGACACGGAGCGCACCCATGCCCACACCACCAACAACGTCGTGTTCGCCACCCCGTCCTGGACCCTGGAGGAGGCCGCGCACGCCATGACCCACGGCGGCTTCCGCCACCTCATCGTCCTGGACGGCGGCGAACCGGCCGGCATCGTCTCCGTCCGCGACATCATCCGCTGCTGGGTGCCGGTGCGACAGCACGCGCCGGTCTGAGCGCCCCACTCGAAGTAGACTTTGTCTAAAACAGCTAGGAGTCCAAAGTCACACCCGTTCGGATTCTTGTCCCCCTAGCTGTTAGGCTGGTCGGCATGAGTGACCTTCTGGAACGGCTGCGCGGACGCGGCTGGCGAATGACCGCGCAGCGGCGCGTCGTGGCCGAGGTCCTCGACGGCGAACACGTCCACCTGACGGCCGACGAGGTCCACTCTCGGGCTGTCGCCAAGCTGCCCGAGATCTCCCGGGCGACCGTCTACAACACGCTGGGCGAGCTGGTCTCCCTCGGCGAGGTGCTCGAGGTCGCCACGGACAAGCGCGCGAAGCGGTACGACCCGAACGCGCACCGTCCGCACCACCACCTGGTCTGCGCCCAGTGCGGCGCGATCCGCGACGTCCACCCCGGCGGCAACCCGCTGGCCGACCTCCCCGACTCCGAGCGCTTCGGCTTCACGGTCTCGGACGTCGAGGTCACGTACCGCGGCATCTGCCCGAACTGCGCGGCGGCCTAGCCCGCTCCGCTCAGCTACCGAAAAAGCCCCGGCACCCACTCAAGGGCGCCGGGGCTTTTCGCTGACTTGGCTCTTCGCTGACCCGGCTCTGCGCTGGGCCGGCTCTTCGCTGACGTGACCTTCTGTCGACCACACGCACCGAGGGCCGGAACCCTTTCGGATTCCGGCCCTCGGCCTTCAGTAGCGGGGACAGGATTTGAACCTGCGACCTCTGGGTTATGAGCCCAGCGAGCTACCGAGCTGCTCCACCCCGCGTCGATGAATGCAACGTTACGTGAAGGACGCACAGAGAAGCAAATCGATTACCCGGCAGCTCACGCCGACAGCTCCTCCCGCAACGCGTCCCGCAACCGCGCCGCCCGCTCAGCCACCTCCGCCGGCCCCAGCCCGACCGCCCGATCGGCCCACCGCTGCCCCTCCGCCAGCTCACCCCGACGCGCGTAGACCAGGGCCAGCCGCAGCGCCGCCCGCCCATGCCCGGCGTCAGCCGCCCGCGTCCACCACACCGCCGCCTCCGGCTCACTCCCCTCCCGAGCCAGCAGCAGCCCCAGATTGAACGCCCCGTTCCGCGACCCGGCCTCGGCCGCATTCCGGTACCACCGAGCCGCCTCGACGACATCACCCCGCGCCGCGGCCAGCATCCCCACCCGCACCTGCGCCCGCCGATGCCCCTGGGAAGCCGCCCGCTCGTACCACTCCTCGCACTCGGTCTTCTCGTGCACCGACTCCCCGAGCTCATGGGTGGACGCCGGCGGTCGCCGCGCGTCCAGCACGGTGGCCAGCCGGTACGCCGCCTCCGCGCTGCCGCCCCCCGCCGCGCACCGCAGATGCCGCTCCGCCGCCTGCTCGTCCCCGTCCCGCAGCCGGGCCATCCCGACCTGCAACGCCGCCTCGGTGTGCCCGGCGGCAGCCGCCCGCTCGTACCAGCCGAGCGCGGCCTCGTCCTCACCGCGCCCCGCGTACAGGATCCCCAGGTTGAAGGCCGCGTCGACGCTGCCCGCCTCCGCCGCCTTGGAGAACCACGGCTCGGCGCCGGTCGTGTCCCCGCCCTGCAGCAGCAGGATCGCCAGCGCGTTCGCCGCCTCCTGGTGCCCGGCGTACGCCGCGCGCCGGTACCACTGCTCGGCGTGCGTGGTCCGGCCCTGCTCGGCGCAGAGCAGCGCGAGGTTGTACGCGCCGTTCACGTCGCCCGCGTCCATCGCGGCCCGGTACCAGCGCTCCGCGGTCTGCGTCTCGCCCCGCTCGGCGTGCAGCGCGCCCAGGGCGTTCGCCGCGTTGCCGTCGCCGTCCTGCGCGGCCCGCAGCCACCACACGGCGGCGCTCTCGCTGTCCCCGGCGTCCCGCAGCAGGAACCCGAGCGCGCAGGCGGCCCGCGCCTCCCCCTCCTTGGCGGAGGTCAGGTACCAGCGCCCGGCCTCCTTGAGCTCCCCGCGCTTCTCCAGGATCGTCCCGAGGTGCAGCGCGGCACGTCTGTGCCCGCGTGCGGCGGACTGCCGGTACCACTGCTCGGCTTCGTCCAGGAAGCCCTTGTCGTCGGCCCCGGCCTCGCCCGCACGCCCCGCTCTGCGGTCGAGCGCACGCGCCAGCCGGTAGGCCGCCTCACGGTGACCCCGCTCGGCCGCAGCCCGCATCCACCGCTCGGCCCGCTCGTCCCCGCGGTGCTCCAGCAGGTCGGCGAGCGCGTAGGCGCCGAGCGCGTGCCCCTGCTCGGCGGACTGGCGCAGCCAGTACTCGGCGGCCGGCTCGTCCCCGCGCTCGCGGTGGTGGCGGCCGAGGGCGTGTGCGGCCGCGGCGGAGCCGGCGACGGCGGCGATCCGCCACCATCCGGCGGCGTCGTCGGCGTAGCCCCGCTGGTGAAGGAGGACTCCCAGGTTGTTGGCCGCGGCCCGGTCACCGGCTGCGGTGGCGGCACGCAGATGGGGCTCGGCTGCGTCGAGATCGCCGCGGCGCAGCAACATGCTGCCGAGGACGCTCATCGCCTCGACGTCGCCGGCCTCCGCCGCGAGTCTCTGACGAACCTCCTCGGCTGCTTCCTCAGCCGCCTCCTCGGCGGTCTGCCCGGTTTCGTCCCGGATTTCCTCCCCCATGGAAGGCTGCACAAATCGCCCTGTCTCGAACAGAGTTGCCTTGTCCCCCATAACGTCCATCGTCGCACCACCTGCAACCTGGGTACACCTCGTATACCGCAGCCAGTGAGGTCACTTCAGCGTTTTGTCGACATGCCCACAGAGAGACAAGTCAAACACAGTTCGCTCAACTCCCCACAGCGGCACGACCGTCGGCGGGCGCGGCACATGCGTTCGCACATCACGAAGGCCCGGATCCTCTTGAGGATCCGGGCCTTCGCTGTCGCACGACTCGTCGTCGACTTCAGTAGCGGGGACAGGATTTGAACCTGCGACCTCTGGGTTATGAGCCCAGCGAGCTACCGAGCTGCTCCACCCCGCGCCGTTGTTCAACAACCGTATCACGGCGCGGGGGGCTTTCGATCACCTGCTGCTTTTCCGATCAGCCGCTGGGGCTGCTGCTCGGCTTACCGCTGGGACTGCTGCTCGGTTTGCCGCCGGGAGTGGCGCTCGGACTCGGGCTGCTGGTGCCCTTGCCACTGCCGGCCTTCTTGTCGGCCTCGGCCTGCGCGTCCTCGGCCCGCTGCAGCGCGTCCTCGAGGTCCTTCTGCGCCTCGCCGTACTTCGTCCAGTCCTTGGCCTCCAGGGCCTTCTGGCCGTCCTCGAAGGCCTTCTGGGCGTCGTTCAACGCCTCCTGGACCGTCGGGTTGTCCGACGCCGGCGGTGGCTTCGTACCGCCCTCGTCCGGTGGCTGGGGCGTCGCACCCTCCGCTCCGAAGACCTTGTTGAGGGCCTCGTCGAGCGTGTCCTCGAAGGCGGTGGTGCCGCCGTACGTCACCAACACCTTCCGCAGCAGCGGGTACTTGAGTCCACCACCGCGTACGTAGACAGGCTCCACGTACAGCAGTCCTCCGTCGAGGGGCACCGTCAGCAGGTTGCCGTACTCGACCTCCGAGTCGCCGCCTCTCAGCAGCCTGATGGACTCGGCGATGTCCTGTTCGGAGTTGAACTGGCTCTGGACCTGTTTGGGTCCGTCGACGGTGGTACTGGTCGGCAGTTTCAGAATTCTGATCTTGCCGTAGTCACCGGTGCCCGCCTCGGCGTCGACCGACATGAACGCACTGAGGTTGTCCCGGCCGTTCGGCGTGAACGTCGTCGTCAGCGAGAACGCCTGCTGCGCCTGGTCGGGCATCTTCATGCTCAGGTAGTACGGCGGCACCGCGTTGCCCGACTTGTTGGTCGGGTCGTCCGGCACCTGCCACACCTCGCTGCCGCTCAGGAACGTCGTCGCGTCCTTCACGTGGTAGCGGGAGAGTAGTTCGCGCTGGACCTTGAACAGGTCCTGCGGGTACCGGAGATGGGCCATCAGGGACGACGAGATGTCGGTCTTGGGCTTCACCGTGCCGGGGAAGGCCTTCATCCAGGTCTTCAGGACCGGGTCCTTGGTGTCCCACTGGTAGAGCTTGACGTCGCCGGTGTACGCGTCGACGGTCGCCTTCACCGAGTTGCGGATGTAGTTGACCTGGTTCTGCTGGGCCACCACCGCACGCGAGTTGTTGGTCGCGGTCAGCGAGTCGGCCGTCGTGTCACCGAGGGTCGTACGGGAGGCGTACGGATATCCGTTGGTGGTGGTGTAGGCGTCGACGATCCACTGAATCTTTCCGTTCACGACCGCCGGGTAGGCGTCACCGTCGATGGTCAGCCACGGAGCGACCGCCTCGACGCGCTCCTTCGGCGTGCGGTTGTACAGGATCCGCGAACCCTCGCCGATGGCACCGGAGTACAGGATCTGCGGCTCGCCGAACGCCACCGCGTACGCGGCCCGGTTGACGGGGTTGGAGAGGTTGACGCCGCTCTTGCCCGTGTAGGTGGTGGTCTTCTCGCCGTTGTCGTCGGAGTAGTCGATCTCCTTCTGGGGACCGCCGACGATCGAGTACGTCGACGTCTTCTCGCCGTAGTAGATCCGCTGCTGGTACGTCGGGAGGTCGCCCTTGGAGGGCAGGTCGGACTCGGTGAAGACCGGGCGGCCCTCGGCGTCGGCGGTCGCACCCTTGGCGGCGACCACGCCATAGCCGTGGGTGTAGCGGAAGTGGTTGTTGATCCAGTTCTGCTTGTCGACGCCGGCGAGGTTCAGCTCGCGCAGACCGATGACCGTGTCCTGGTCCTTGCCGTCCTTGCTGTAGCGGTCGACGTCCAGGTTGTTCGGGAACGCGTAGTACTTCCGCATCTGCTGGAGCTGCTGGAAGGTCGGCGAGACGATGTTCGGGTCCATGATGCGGATGCTCGCCGTGGCGTCGACGTCGTCGCGCAGCTTGGTCTTGTCCTCGGTGCTGCCCTTGCCCGAGTACTCGGTGACCTTGGCGCCGTCGATGCCGTACGCCTCACGCGTCGCCTTGAGGTTCTTCTCGACGTACGGCGCTTCCTTGGCCTGCTCGTTCGGCTGGACCTGGAACTTCTGCACGATCGCCGGGTACAGCCCGCCGATGAGGATCGCGGAGAGCACCATCAGGCCGAAGCCGATCACCGGCAGCTGCCAGGTGCGCCGCCACAGGGTGGCGAAGAACAGCAGGGCGCAGATCACGGCGATGCAGAACAGGATCGTCTTGGCCGGCAGGTAGGCGTTGGCGTCGACGTACCTCAGGCCGGTCCAGTTGTCCGTCGCCTTGAAGTCGCTGGACTTGACCGCGAGGCCGTACCGGTCGAGCCAGTACGCGACCGCCTTCAGGGCGACGAAGATGCCGAGCAGCACCGACAGGTGGCCGGTGGCCGCGGCGGTGGCGCGGGCGCCCGGGCTGGTGATGCGCAGCCCGCCGTAGAGGTAGTGGGTCAGCGCGGCGGCGATCACCGACAGGATCGCGGCGGCGAAGCCGAAGCCGAGCAGGAACCGGTACCAGGGCAGGTCGAAGGCGTAGAAGGAGACGTCGAGGTGGAACTGCGGGTCCTTCTGCCCGAAGGAGACGCCGTTGACCCACATCAGCCAGGTGCGCCACTGGCCGGACGCCGAGGCGCCGGCGATCAGGCCCACCAGGGCGGTGATCCCGAGCAGCAGCCACTTCTTGTACGGCGCGATGCCCATGCGGTACCGGTCGAGGCTCTGCTGCTCCATCGACATCGCGCTCAGCGGCGGGCGCAGCCGGTGGGCCAGCCAGATGTTGAAGCCGACCGCGAGGGCCATCAGCAGACCGAAGACGAAGAAGAGCCCGATCTTGGTCCACAGCGTGGTCGTGAAGACGGAGGAGTACTTCACCGAGCGGTACCAGAGCCAGTCCGTCCAGAAGCCCGCGAACATGGTGAACGCCATGCCGAGTACGGCAAGGACGCCGAGCGTCATGAGCAGGGTCCGGACACGCCGGGACGGGCGGCCCACTCTCATCCGCGGCCCTGTCGGGCCTCCGCCGCGGTCCGGCATCTGGAAAGCCAAGGTGCGCCCCTCGAAGTTCGCTGTCGATTCGTCAGGTCCGCGTGTTCGTGGACCGTCCGTGGCCCCCCGTGATCGTGGGCCCACACCTATGCAACTTACTCACCGTTTACTCGGTTCCCGATTCCGGGTGGGAACGAGGCAGGATTGTGACCATGTCCAACACTCCCATGGCAGCGAGCCCACTCACCCGGGCCGTACTCGAGATCGACGAGTACGCCTCCGGCCTCGGCTGGGACCAGCCCGCCCGCCTCTTCGCCCTCGTCGACACCGCACGGCTGCGGGTCCAGGAACCCGCGCTCGCGGCCCAGCTCGGTCTGGGGGACGACGAGAAAGAGACCGCCGGTCTCACCCCGATCGAGCAGGACGAAGTTCCAACGGACAAGGCGCTCGACGAGTTCCTGGGCACGATCGCCTGGCCCGACGCGGTGGTCGGCTGTGCCCTCACCGTGGAGCGCCTGATGCTGCCGCCGTCCGCCGAGGCCCAGGTCCCGGAGGGACTGAACGAGAAGAAGCTCGCTCAGTGGGTCGCCGAGCACCCCGACCGCCAGGAGGTCCGCATGACGGTCGCGGTCCTGCGGGACGGCGCGCGAGATTCGGCCCTGCGCCTGCGTGAGAAGGACGCCCCCACGGAGGTCCTCACCGGCTCCGACCTGGTACCAAGCCTCGCGCAGGCGCTGGCGGCCACCTTCGACGACTGAGGACTTCGGGTACGACGACGGAGGTGCTCCTTGTGGTGAGGAGCACCTCCGTCGCCGTACGCAGGCCTGCCGGTCAGCCCTTGGTGGTGCACTTCGGCAGGCCGGCGGTGTCACCGTCGCGGATGTCCTTGAGGGCGCCGAGGGCGTCCTCGATGGTGTTCACCTTGACCAGCGTCAGGCCCGCGGGGGTGTCCTTGGCGGCGGACGCGCAGTTGTCGGCGGGCGTGAGGAAGTACTGGGCGCCCTTGCTGCGCGCGCCGACGGTCTTCATCTCGATGCCGCCGATCGGTCCGACCTTGCCGTCGTCGTCGATCGTCCCGGTGCCCGCGACGAACTTGCCGCCGGTGAGGTCGCCCGGGGTGAGCTTGTCGTAGATCCCGAGCGAGAACATCAGACCGGCGCTCGGTCCGCCGACGTCGGCGAGCTTGATGTCGATGGTGAACGGGAACGTGTGGTCGGTCCCGGCGGAGATCCCGACGATGGCGCGCTTGGCACCCTCGTCGTTCGAGGTCGTGGTGGTGATCTTGACGTCCTCGGTACGGGTCGGCGTCTTGTTCTGCTTCTCCGCGGCGGCCTGCTCCTTGGCCGGCACGATCGTGAAGACGACGTCGTCACCGGGCTTGTGCTCGGTCACCAGCTTGGCGACGTCGTCGGGCACCTTGACCGCCGTACCGTCCACCGCCTTGATCACGTCACCCGCGTGCAGCTTGCCCTCGGCCGGTGTCCCCTTGCCGACGGTGGAGACGATCACCCAGGACTTCACCGGGACGCCGAGTTCCTTCAGGGCGGCGACCTTGGCGCTCTCCTGGGACTGGCTGAACTCCTCGGCGTTCTCCTGGGTGGACTGCTCCTCGGTCTTGCCGTCCGGGTAGAGGGTGTTGTGCGGCACGACCTTGTTGTCGTGCGCGAGCCACCCGTAGACGGCCTCGACGAGGTTCATCCGGTAGTCGGCGCTGGTGACCCGCACGGTGGTCATGTTGAGGTGGCCGCTCGCCGCGTATGTCTTGCGCCCGGAGATCTGCAGCACCGGCTCGCCGTCGTGATCGCCGAGCGTGTTCACCGTGGGCCCCGGGGACATCTCCGAGTACGGCACGGGGATGAACACTCCCGCGCACAAAAGCGCGATCAGCATCAGGGTGGAGGCGAGCATCGTCGCGGTGCGGCGTGGCATGCCTCGACAGTACGGGACGGTTCTGTCAGCGCACCGTCAGGGCCGCCCCCCGGTGGCCCCCGTCCGGCGCCGTCACGTGCCGGAGTGGGGCTTCTCCATGGCAGCACGGAAACGGGCGTATCCGTCGAGCTCCGGACCGTCGCCGCGAGCCTTGCGGGTCCGGTTCGCCCAACTCCCCCACGCTCCGGCGCCGATCGCAGCCATCAGCGGAATCAGCAACCAGGCGAGCGCCGCCATACCGACCTCCCAACCCCGATTGAGCGACCGCAACTGACTGATCAGCAGATTAACCATCCGCACTGACAACGCTCATGCCAGGGGTGCGGTTACGCAACCGGAGGGATGCCTGTGGCCGGCTCAGCAGGCGCCGACCCACTCCTCCGTGCCGTCGGAGAACTTCTGGTGCTTCCAGATCGGCACCTCGTGCTTGAGGTCGTCGATCAGCTTCCGGCATGCCTCGAAGGCCTCGCCCCGGTGTGGGCACGACACACCGACGACCACGGCGAGGTCACCGACCTTCAGGTCCCCCACGCGGTGCACGGCCGCCAGCGCCCGCACCGGGTACGCGGCGACCACCTTCTCCGCGATCCGCCGCATCTCGGCCTCGGCACTGGGGTGACACGAATACCCGAGCTCGTCGACGTCGGCACCCTCGTCGTGGTTCCGCACGGTCCCCACGAACAACGCGGTCCCCCCGGCGGCGTCGTCCCCGACGGCCCGGAAGACCTCGTCCACGGAGAGGGGCGTCTCCCGAATTCCGATGAGCTTGACGGGATCCTCGGCGACCTGCTCGCCCGGGTGATCGTTCCTGGATGCCATGGGTCCATCGTGCCGCACGCGCGCGAGGAGGGGTAATAGCACTATCACCAGGCACGCGCGGGCGCCCGTTTGGAGCGCGTCCTACAGGCGGCACTCAGCACGTCGTCCCTCCCCGCGGGCAGTCGTGCCTCCCCCAGTGCCTTGAGGGCCTGGGAGGTGCCCCCAGGCGGCACGGGTGGGCGCGGACGGCCCCCGTCAGCGCCGGGCTGCGCGACCCGCCCCCGCCCAGCCCGAGCGCCGGGCACCTCCTCGAGGAACGCCCAGGACAGCGCCGCCCTCAGATCCGCCGCCGAGCCTTCCGAACCCTGCGCACCACAGCCGCCGTACCCAACAACGCGACCGTCGCCCCCGCGGCCCCCGCGGCCGTCGCGTCCTTCCGCCCCAACCGCCGCCCCGCGACCGTATGTCTCCCGGAGACCTCCTCCAGCAGCTCCGCGAGCACCTCCTCGTTGGTCCACTGCGGCCGCCACCCCGCGTCGTGCAGCCGGCTCCCACTCACCACCCAGGGATACATCGTGTAGGCCAGATCCCCCGCCGGAGACGGCGTGAGCCCGATCCGGTGCAACCGAGCCGCCGCACCCAGCGCCACAGCCGACGGCAGCTCCATCCGCCGGATCCCGCTGAGCTCCTCGACCTCCTCCTGCTCCAGCCACCCGTCACACCCGACGGCCAGCTCCCCCTCGACCTTCTCCAGGACGGCGTACTCCAGCGCCCCCACCAGATCCTCGACATGACAGAACTGCCAGGCCGGCCGCGACCCGGCCACCACGAGCAGCCGAGGCGACTCGAAATACCTGGTCAGCGCGGTGTCCGTGCCCCCGACCAGCACCGCCGGCCGCACCACGGTGACATTGAGCCCGGGATGCGCCCGCGGAGCCCGCCGCGCGAGTCGCTCGATCTCCAGGAGGTCCCCGACCCCGGTCGCCTCCGCGGTCGCCCGCAGCTCCGCGTCCTCGGACAGCGGCAGCTCGTTGTCCGGCAGCGCCCCGTAGACCATCGAAGACGTGCACAGCACCACGCGGTGCACGCCGACCGCGGCCGCGGCCGTGAGCACGGTCTGCGTCCCCCGCACGTTGTAGGCCGTCCGGGCGGAAGCGTCGGACCCCAGGTCCAGGTCGAGCGCCAGATGCACCACGGCGTCCGCGCCCCGCAGCTTCTCGGCGATGGCCGGATCACGCACGTCGAGAATGTGCCACTGTGCGGCCGCGCACTCGCCCCTGCGCTCGTCGATGGCGATGACCTGCTTGACCTCCTCCGACGCGGCGAGCCGCTCGGTCAGCAGCGCGCCGACGCCGGACGCGGCACCGGTGACCGCGATGACGGGCCCGCGGATGGCCGGACTGGTTGAGGGGTTTCGCGCTGCGCGAACCTGCGGATCTGGGGAACTCACCGGGCGTCTCCAGCGGTTGTCTTCAGTACGAGCGCGAGTGACGCGTACGTACCAGGTGGCATCCATCCTGCCGCAGGCCGTGACTCGGCGACGCACCGAGGCCCGAACGGCTCGTGGTGTCTACGCTGGGTGGTGTTGTCGGGCAGTCGCGCCGTCGGAGAGAACCGGCGGCCTTACCAGCCGAGGATTCCCGTGAGTGACACCCCATTCGGATTCGGCCTTCCGCCGGAGGAGCCGGACGACGGCGACGAGGGCAAGAAGAAGGACCAGCAGAGCGGTGGTGGTCAGGGACCTGCCAACCCGTTCGGTTTCGGCGGTCTGCCCGGTGCCGGAGGCTTTGGCGGCCCCGGCGCGGACAACCCGCTCGCTGCCATGTTCGGTTCCCTGAACCCCACCGACCTGGGCGCCGCGTTCCAGCAGCTGGGCCAGATGCTCTCCTACGAGGGCGGCCCGGTGAACTGGGACATGGCCAAGCAGATCGCCCGCCAGACGGTCTCCCAGGGGACCGCCGACGGCACCAAGGACGCCAGTGTCGGCGCCTCCGAACGCACCGCGGTCCAGGAGGCCGTCCGCCTGGCCGACCTGTGGCTGGACGACGCGACGTCCCTGCCGTCCGGTGCCGCCTCCACGGTCGCGTGGAGCCGCGCGGAGTGGGTTGAGGCGACCCTGCCCGCGTGGAAGGAGCTCGTCGACCCGGTCGCCGAGCGCGTCGGCGCGGCCATGGGTGACGTCCTGCCGGAGGAGATGCAGGCAATGGCCGGCCCGCTGATCGGCATGATGCGCTCGATGGGCGGCGCCATGTTCGGCACGCAGATCGGGCAGGCCGTGGGCGTCCTCGCGGGCGAGGTCGTCGGATCGACCGACATCGGCCTGCCGCTCGGCCCGGCCGGGAAGGCCGCCCTGCTCCCGGTGAACGTCGAGGCGTTCGGCAAGGACCTGGGCGTGTCGCAGGACGAGGTGCGGCTGTACCTCGCTCTGCGCGAGGCCGCCCACCAGCGCCTGTTCGCGCACGTGCCGTGGCTGCGCTCGCACCTGTTCGGCGCGGTCGAGGGATACGCGCGCGGGATCAAGGTCGACACGGCCAAGCTGGAGGACGTGGTCGGCCAGTTCGACCCGCAGAATCCGGAGCAGTTGCAGGACGCCCTCCAGCAGGGCATGTTCCAGCCCGAGGACACGCCCGAGCAGAAGGCCGCCCTGGCCCGTCTGGAGACGGCCCTGGCTCTGGTCGAGGGCTGGGTGGACGCGGTGGTCCACGCGGCCGCGAAGCCGCGTCTGTCGTCGGCGGACGCGCTGCGCGAGACGCTGCGCCGCCGTCGTGCCACGGGCGGTCCGGCGGAGCAGACGTTCGCCACGCTGATCGGTCTGGAACTGCGCCCGCGCCGGCTGCGCGACGCCTCCCGTCTGTGGGCCTCCCTCACCGACGCGCGCGGTGTCGACGGCCGTGACGGCCTGTGGGCCCACCCGGACATGCTGCCGACGGCGTCCGACCTGGACGACCCGGACGGTTTCGTCCACCGCGAGCAGCTGGACTTCTCCGAGCTGGACAAGATGCTCGGCGAGGCGGCGGACAAGCCCGACCTGAGGAAGAAGGACGAGGGCGACAGCAAGGGCGACGACACCGAGTGAGCCTCCACGACGACGCGGTCCTCGTACTGAAGGGCTACGAGGACCAGGGAGAGCTGCGCCAGACCTATCTGGACCACCTGGCGGAGCACCCCGACGGCATGTGGAAGGCCTGCGCCGACGGGCACATCACGGCGAGCGCGCTGGTGATCGACCCCGAGCGGGGCCGGGTCCTGCTGACTCTCCACAAGAAGTTGCGGATGTGGCTCCAGATGGGCGGCCACTGCGAGCCGGGCGACGCCACACTGGCGTCGGCGGCCCTGCGGGAGGGGACCGAGGAGTCGGGCATCGCCGGGCTCACGCTGCTGCCCGGCGGCCCGGTGCGGCTCGACCGGCATCTGACGCCCTGCGCCTGGCATCTGGACGTGCAGTACGCGGCGCTCGCTCCGGCCGGGGCCGTGGAGACCATCAGCGACGAGTCCCTGGACCTGCGGTGGTTCGCCTACGGCGAGGTGGCGGACGTCGCGGACGACTCGGTCGTACGCCTGCTGGAGGCGACCCGGGCAAGGCTCTGAACGCGGTTCCCCGCGCCCCGTCAGGGGCGCGGGGAACTGCGCGACCGGCCACAGATGTTCCGCAGCCGGCTCACGACCTGCCGGCGGAGCGATCAGCTCCAGACGTTGCCCTGGTTCTGCCCGCGGGCCCCGTTCTGGCCCATGCCGTACTGCGCGGCCAGGCCGGAGCCGATCTGGGCGTTCTGCGGCGGCAGCAGCTCACTCGGCTGGACCAGTGCGAAGCCGGTGCCCATGAAGCTGAGCTCCCAGCCCTCACCGGTGTTGCCGCGCCGCCGCCACACCCCGGACGAGTGCGTCTGGGCCTGCATCTGCACGCGCAGCCCGGTGGACCAGGCGACGATGGCGTCGGCGTCGCAGTTGACGTACTTGTCGGGCGTGACCTGCATCATCAGCGGCGCGCCCGAGGTCATCAGGGCGACCCTGCCGCGGCCGGTGATGTTGAGCTGGTACTTCCCTGAGCCGGAGATGCCGTACAGGCTGTCGACGGCGATGACCTCGTGGTGCAGCGAGGAGTCCATCGCGAGGACGTAGCTGCTGTCGACCGTCAGCCCGTCCTGCTCCACGTCCACCAGGTGGACGTGCTGCTTGAGGTTGGCGAGGTAGACCGTGCCCTGCCCGTGGCAGCGCATCAGGTCGAGGCCCTCACCGGTGTGCGCACGCGCGCGTCCCTGCTGGTTGCTCTGGTACTCGGCGTCGAACTCGACGAGGCCCTGGTAGGCCACCATGGTGCCCTTGCGGGCGAGGATGTCGTCGTGACCCTCCAGGGTGACGCGGAGCATCTGCTTGTTCTGCAGGCTCCAGCGCTCCTGGGTCTGCTGGTCGTTGTAGGCGAAAAGCGGGCTCTGCATGGCGTTTCTGGCTCCCCCTCAGCCCCGGACCCGGAGGCGGTCGGTGCTGTCCTCGCTGGGCTGGACGACGACGATGCCCTCACCGGAGAAGGCCATCTGGTAGGCCTCGCCGCTGCCCCGGCCGATCAGCGACTGCGCCTTGAAGCTGCGCTTGCCCTTGACCTTGAGGTTGGGGGACCAGGCGACGAGCGCGTCGGGGTCGACGTACGTCTCGTTCTCGCCGCCGCCGCAGTCGACGACGATGGGCTTGCCCCGGGAGGTCAGCGCGACCCAGCCCTGCCCGGAGATCTTGGTGTTCCACAGGCCCTGCCCGGCGAACTTCGCCAGGCCCTTCACCCGCTCGACGCCCCAGGTGAGGTGCGCGTCGAAGGCGAGCAGGTTGGTGGCGTTGACGGAGATACCGTCGCCGTTGAGGTTGATCACGACGACGTTCGCCCCGTAGTCGGCGAGGTAGAGCAGGCCGTCGCCGGTGCACTTCATCAAGGGCGCGCCCTCGCCGGTCATCCAGTCCTTCGCGATCTGGCGCACGGCCGGCGGGTTGGGCTCGTACTGGACGAACCCTTCGTAGGCGACCATCGAGCCCACGCGCGCGAAGAGGTCGTTTCCGGTCTGCATGGCGACCTTCAGCATGTGGTTGCCGTGGTTCTCCATGCGGGCGGTGACGGGTGCGGGGGCATAGCCCGCGAGCGGCTGGTTCATGACGGGCTCCCTCAGACCTCGTACGGCTGGACGACGATGAAGTTGCCGGGCGCGCCCCGGAACTGGAGGTTGACGCTCTCACCGGTGTCGCCCGGGTAGGCGTTACGGCGCATCCGCACCTGGCTGGAGACGACGACCTGGGAGGCGGCCGACCAGGCGACCACGGCGTTGCAGTCGGCGAAGGTCGTCGGGGTGACGGGCAGCACGACGGGCGTGCCGTGAGTCTTCACGACGATCGTGCCGGTCCCCTGGAACAGCATCGTGAACAGCGCGCCGCCCGGGATGCCGTGGCCCTCGATGCGGCGGACCTCGTACTGGAGGCTCTCGTCGAAGGCGAGGACGTTCTCGGCGGAGACGCAGATGCCGTCGCCCTGGAGCTCGATGGGGTGCAGCATCGTGGAGTTCTCGGCGAGGAAGACCTGTCCCTGGCCGGTGCAGCGCATCAGCTGCATCTCCTGGCCGGTCGCGTTGCCCACGATCCGGCCGGAGAAACCGGCGCCCTTGTAGCTGAAGTCGACCTTGCCCTGGTAGAGCACCATGCTGCCCTGGCGGGCCAGCACGGGCTGACCGCCGATGCCGAGGTCGACGCGGACGAGCTTCTTGTTCTGCTGCGTCCAGCGCTGTCCGGTCGGCGTCTCCTTGAACTGCTGGAGCGCGGCGGTGACACCGGCGCCCTGGGGCGCGCCCTGCGGCACTCCGTAACCGCCGGTCTGCTGGCCGGGGACCTGCCCGAAGGGGGGCTGCTGCCCGTAGCCCGGCGGGGGCGTCGGCTGCTGTCCGTAGCTGGGCGGGGGCGTCGGGGCCTGGGGTGCCTGAGGCTGGGCGTAGCCCGGGGGCGGCGGGGCGCTCGGGGCGGGGGCATGGCCGTACGGCTGCTGGGGCGGCTGGCCATAGGGAGCGGGGGCGGGAGCCGGGGGCGGCACCGGGGCGCTGCCGGGCGGGGTCATGGGCGCGATGATGGTCGGCGCGGCGTGCACGGGCGTGGGCGCGGGGGGCGGAGTGGCGCCGGGCGGAGGCGCGAAGCCCTGTGCGGCGGGCTGCGGCTGCTGCGGGGCAGGCGCGGGGGCCGGGGCCGGGGTGGCCGGGGCGCCGAACGCGGGCGGGGCGAAGCCGGGAGCGGCGCCGGCCTGCTGCTGCGGGGCCGCGGGGGTCTCCTCCTCGGCCACCTCACCGCCGAAGTTCTTCAGCAGCGCGTCGAGGCCGCCGTCGAAGCCCTGTCCGACGGCCGCGAACCGCCAGACGTCCTTGAGGTAGAAGTCGCCCAGCATCACGGCCCGCTCCGTGGAGAACTCAGAGCCGTCGAAGGAGTACCGGGCCACCTCCTCGCCGCCTGCGACGATGCGGATGTATCCGGGGCCGACCTGCGAGAGCTGACCGGCGCCGTCGAGGGTCGCCGTGAACGACAGCTTCTGGATCTGCGCCGGGATCCGGTCGAGGGTGACCCGGAACGACTCCGTGTCGCCCGCCTGCGCACCCAGGAGCTGGATGGACTCCTCGGGGGACTTCGGCTGGTTGAAGAAGATGAAGTACCGGTCGTCCGAGAGCCGTTCGTCGGCGTCCAGACCGAAGCAGCTGATGTCGAAGGTCAGCCCGGGGCCGGAGATCTGCACGCCTACGTACAGATCCGTGCCCGCGGTGAGGTCACTGATCCTGGCCTTGTGGCCGCGTTGGAATTCCCTGGCCATGCGTAACGACCGTCCCCCATCCCGAATGTGAGTGCGTCGCGCAAGGCTAACGGCAAACTCGGACATCGCACGAAGTCGGTACAGACCCGGTACACAACCCGCGATCAGCGGCGACACGGGCGAAAGCCGAGCGCGGGACGACGTGCCCACGCGCGCGTGACGTCAGTCGTCGCGCGCGCCGGGCGGATCAGGCAGCCGGTCGGCGGCGACCACCCCCTCGAGGTAACCGCGGGCCCGCTCGGTCCGCGGATACGCCTCGAGCAGCCGCCAGAAACGCGGCCCGTGTCCGGGCACGAGCAGATGCGCGAGCTCGTGCAGGAGGACGTAGTCGATGACGTACTCGGGCATGCCCTGGAGCCGGTGCGAGAGGCGGATACTGCCCTCGGCCGGGGTGCACGAGCCCCAGCGGGTGTTCTGGTTGGTGACCCAGCGCACCGAGGTGGGCCGGGCCCGCCCGGCGAAGTACTGGGCCGACAGCCGCTCGGCGCGCTCGGCCAGCTCGGAGTCGCCGAGCGCCCGCTTGCTCTCCTGGGCGGCCAGCTTGTCGAGCATGACGCTCACCCAGCGTTGCTCCTCCGCCTCGGACATTCGGGCAGGGATGAGCACGACGGTGCGATCGCCCTCGCGGTACGCGGAGACCGTCCGGCGGCGCCGGGCACTCCTGCGCACCTCGATCGCGCTCGCCCCCGAGCCGCTGGGCGGCTGGCTCGTCGCGCTGCGCTGTGGCGTTCCGGCGCTGTGCAGAGGTTCGGCGGGCACGCCCCGACGTTACCCGCTGCACACGGGGAAGTCCCGGTCCGGAATGTTTCGATTCTGATCGCCCACCGTGCGTTTGATGAGTACGACCGATACGAGGAGTGATTCGTACGAAGAATCCCCACAGCCTGTGGACAACTTCCGACGCCCATCGGCCCGGCCGGGCATGCTGGCACTCGCCGGCGGGGCGAGGACGCCCCCACGCCCCCGCTCCGTCGGCTCACGGGGAGTTACCAGGGCTACGGGGGACACATATGCATCCGACGGTGAAACCCGCGCTGCGGCGCGGCTGGCGCGACCTCGACACCGTGCAGTTCGGGATGACTCCGGCGCACGCGATGACACTCGGCCCGATGGACCGGGCCACGGGCGACTTCCTCGACCTGCTCAACGGCACCCGTGGCATGGCGCTGCTGCGCGAGGAGGGACGCCGCGTGGGCCTGCCGGACGGCCGTGCCGACACGCTGGTGGAGCGGCTGGCGCGGGCGGGGCTCCTCGACGACGCGAAGGGAGGCGGGGCCGCCGCCGACGCCCTGCGCCGCAGGAAGCAGGCCCTCGACCGGCTCCGCCCGGACCTCGCCTCACTCTCCCTGACCACGCACGAACCGGGCGACGCGATCGCCCGGCTCGCCGCCCGCCGCTCCCTGCGGGTGCAGGTCAGGGGCGCGGGCCGAGTGGGCGCGGTCCTGGCCTCGCTGCTGGCCGGAGCGGGGGTCGGCGAGGTCGACGTGCGCGACGGCGGCCGGGTCGAGCCGTGGGACGTCGCACCGGGCGGGCTGCCCGCCGAGGCCGTCGGCGAGCGCCGGGACGAGGCCGCCTGCCGTGCGGTACGCCGGGCCGCCCCCGACCGGCCACCCCGCCACGGCACCCGCCCGCGGCCCGAGGAGGCTGACCCGGGCTTCTCCCTGGTGGTCCTCGCCCCACGGGACGACGTCGCCGTGCACACACCGTGCCCGTCCAGCGCCGCTCCCCTCATCTCCTCCGGCACACCGCACCTCTATACGGGCGTCGTGGAGGGAACCGGTGTGGTCGGCCCCTTCGTCCTGCCCGGGGAGACGGGCTGCGCGGGCTGTCTGCACGAGGGGCGCGCCGACCGGGACCCGACCTGGCCGCGGCTGGTCGCGCAGTGGCGCTCCGGGAAGCCGCGCCAGGTGCGCCCCTGCGACCTGACGCTGGCCACGACCGTCGCCGGACTGGCCGCGGCGCACGCGCTCGCCTTCCTGGACGGTCATCTGCCGTCGAGCGCGGGCGCCCGCTGGGAGGTCTCGGTGCCGGGCCTCCAGTGGCACGCGCGGCCGGTCTGGGCGCACCCCGCATGCCCCTGCGGGGCCGCTCGAAAAACCGAGGAAGAAGCTGAAGAAGGGGCCGAGGAAGAAGCTGAGGGAGAACACCCTTCGGAGACCGGGGGCCCACACGCGACAATGGCGGGGCAACGGCCGTCAACGGAGTTATGCCGTAAGGCAGGCGCGGCGCGGCCGGCTGGGACTTGGAGGGCGCATGTCTGATCTTCCCCGGAAGGCGGTCACCCGGACCGCCAAGCTCGCCGCGCTTCCGCTCGGCTTCGCCGGGCGGGCCACCTGGGGGCTCGGCAAACGGATCGTGGGCGAGTCGGCGGAGCTCGTCGGCCGCGAGCTGCAGCAGCGCACCGCGGAGCAACTGTTCAAGGTGCTCGGCGAGCTGAAAGGCGGCGCGATGAAGTTCGGGCAGGCGCTGTCCGTCTTCGAGTCGGCGCTGCCCGAGGAAGTCGCGGGGCCCTACCGCGCGGCCCTGACCAAGCTTCAGGAGGCGGCGCCGCCGATGCCGACGCGCACGGTGCACTCCGTGCTCGCGGAGCGGCTCGGCGAGGACTGGCAGAGTCTGTTCCTGGAGTTCGAGGACAAGCCGGCCGCGGCGGCCTCGATCGGCCAGGTCCACCGGGGCGTGTGGCACGACGGCCGCGAGGTGGCGGTCAAGGTGCAGTACCCGGGCGCGGGTGACGCCCTGCTGTCCGATCTGAACCAGCTGAGCCGCTTCGCCCGGCTGTTGGGCCCGCTCATCCCGGGCATGGACATCAAGCCCCTGATCTCCGAGCTCAGGGACCGTGTCTCCGAAGAACTCGACTACGCCCTGGAGGCCCAGGCCCAGCAGGTCCACGCCGAGGAGTTCGCGGACGACCCGGACGTCGTGGTGCCGGCGGTGGTCCACCAGTGCGACCAGGTCCTGGTCACCGAGTGGATCGACGGCATCCCGCTGTCGGAGATCATCGCCGACGGCACCCAGGAGCAGCGGGATCGCGCAGGACAGCTCCTGGCCCGCTTCCTCTTCTCCGGCCCTGCCCGCACCGGCCTCCTGCACGCCGACCCGCACCCGGGCAACTTCCGTCTCCTGCCCGGCGGACCGGACGACGAGGACGCCTGGCGTCTGGGCGTCCTGGACTTCGGCACGGTCGACCGCCTGCCGGGCGGCCTGCCGACGCCCATCGGCGACTCCCTGCGCATGACGCTCGACGGCGAGGCGGAAGCCGTCTACGAGCTCCTGTGCACCGAAGGGTTCGTCAAGGAGACCATCGACCTGGACCCCGAGGCGGTCCTCGACTACCTCCTGCCGATCATCGAGCCGGCCCGGGTCGACGAGTTCACCTTCACCCGCGGCTGGATGCGCAGCCAGGCGGCCCGCATCGCCGACCCCCGCTCCCCCGCCTACCAGCTGGGCAAGCGCCTCAACCTGCCCCCGGCGTACCTCCTCATACACCGGGTGACGCTGAGCACCATCGGCGTGCTGTGCCAGCTCGGCGCGACGGTGCGGATGCGCGAGGAACTGCAGGAGTGGCTGCCCGGATTCGTGCCGGAGGACGAGCTGGGCGAGGACCTGGGCGAGGAGGATTCGGCGGCGCAGGCATGACGCCCGGCGGCCGCAGCCGTCACCACCAGCTCGAGTCCAGCCGCCCCTCGATCGCCCTGAGGTGCTCCCGGGCGCAGGCCTCGCAGAAGTAGCGGCGGACGCCGTTCTCCACGGAGCAGGTCCAGGTGACGGGCGGCGGGCCCTCGGCCGGGGTACCGCAGCGGGCGCACACGAGGGGGTGGGGCTCCTTCGCGGAGCCGTCGTCGGCACTGCCTCCGGGAAGACTCGTCACCTTGGCGACCATAGCGCCGCTCCCGCTCCATCGGCTGGTCGGCACGCACAACGCACCGCGGGGGCCGGTCCGTTCGGTCGGACCGGCCCCCGCGGAGAGAGCTCTGCCTCCCTGGGCCGGGAGGCCACCGCTTCAGGTGGGTGAAGGGCTACTGCATGACCGCCATGGCGAGCGCGCGGCGGGCGCGCATCGAGGCGCGCTCGGCCCGGCGCTGCATCCGGCGGGCGGTCGCCAGGCGCACGGCCTGGCGTTCCCGCTCAGCCTCGTGCAGTCGCTCGTGCATATGCGCACGAGCCAGGGCTTCTGGGATGAGTTGCATCTCTCGGGTCCTGTTCTGACGCGAGTCGTTCGCGTCGGTGGTGGTGACGTCTTCAGTCGCGGAGCCGGCGGGCTCGCTGGTGGACGGCTTCATCGGGGCCTGCTTCTTGGGGTCGTGCGTGAGGGGGCGGTCGATCGTTCCTGCGGTGTTCATGCCGTGACCGGGTTCTTGCGCGGGCGACCACGCGGCCGCTTCCGGGCGACGACAACACCCTGGACGAACAGCTCGCCACCCCAGACGCCCCAGGGCTCACGCCGTTCCTTGGCGCCGGCGAGGCAGGCCTCGACCAGCGGGCAGGTCCGGCAGAGGGATTTGGCGTACTCGACGTCCGCCGGCGACTCGGCGAAGAAGACCTCCGGGTCGTAGGAACGGCAGGGGACGGGTACGCCGAGGTTCTCGATGGCGTCGTCGAGCGCGGTGAGTGCGGTGAGCGGAGTGAGCGGGGTGAGCGGGGTCAAGGTGGAGTCCTCCGTGAGGCCGGGCGGGGGGATCGTTTCGGAAGGCGGTACGGACGGGGCGTGCGCTTCGAGTTGCACGGTTCGTCTTCCTCGTCTGGTCGTTTCCGGTCCTGTTGGACCGGGTGGCGGCTGGTACCGGGTTCTTTTCTTGTCCCGAGGCCCCTTCACTCCGTCGTCCCCGTTCGGGGAAAACAGAAGGGCCGCGGATCCCGGGTGGGGTTCCGCGGCCCTGAAGGCGCCGGCCTGATCGACGATCAGGCTGGATCACTCCAGGGTTCTGGCCCACGGAAGGCCCACATCAGGTGGTGCTGCGTCGTCTGCTTCCGGAATCCGGCACCGGTCGCCGTAGAGGCATAGGCCTGCGCCTGTGCCGCTACTGCCGTTTCCAGTGCCTTGGTCGGTCGCTCATTGCGCTCATTGCGCTCACGGACGGGAAGGCCCGAGAGAGACAGGGCGGACGCCGGACGCACGGCAGGAATGCCGGACAGACCGGTGCCCAGGCCGGAGGCGCCGAGCATGCACGTGGAGACGACCGAGCGATCGGTCACTTTGGCGGTGCTGATGGAGCTCGTCTTGATGCTGATCACTGGAATCGCCTCCTCTCGGCGTCTCAGGGACTGGGGTGAACCAGTCCACGCGGGTATGCAAGTACAGCACGGAATCGGGGCCTTCGAGAAGGCCTCCGTCCCCGTGGCTAAGAACCTATGGGGATTGCTGGGGCATGCGCAAACTATTTTTTCGACGAGTTCGCGTCAGCTCCGTCGATCGTCCTCTCCGGGTTCTCCGCCTGCGCAGATAGCCAGAACATCGGCCCCGTAGCGGTTGAGCTTACGCACTCCGACCCCTGGGATTCGTGCCAGATCACCCGGGTCGTCGGGAGCGGCCTCGGCGATCGCCATCAGGGTCTTGTCGGTGAAGACGCAGAACCCGGGCTGCCCGCTGCGCTCCGCCTGATCGGCGCGCCACTCGCGAAGACGCTCGTAGAGGCCCTCGTCCATGTCGGAGGGACAGTCCTCGCAGCGCATCAGCTTCATCTCGCCGGCGTCGGTCAGGGTGCGCCCGCAGACCCGGCACCGGGCCGGGGCCCGCTGCGTCCGCCGCGGCACGGCGGTGGGCCCCTTGCCGGCGAAGCCGCGCTCGACGCCCCCGGAGGCGGCCGTGCCGCTGCGGCCGGCGGCACCGGCCGAGCCGGGGCGCAGCCCGTCCAGAAAGCGGCTGGGGCGGCGGCTGGGGCGGCCGCCGGGCGAGCGGGACAGCGCCCAGGAGAGGTGCAGCCGCTCGCGGGCGCGGGTGACGCCGACGTAGAGCAGGCGGCGCTCCTCCTCGACCTGCTCCTCGGTCTTGGCGTAGGTGATCGGCATCATGCCCTCGGCGACCCCGACCAGGAACACGACGTCCCACTCCAGGCCCTTGGCGGAGTGCAGCGAGGCGAGGGTGACGCCCTGCACGGTGGGGGCGTGCTGGGCGTTCGCCCGCTCGTCGAGTTCGGCGACCAGATCGGCGAGGGTGGCGCCGGGCCTGGCGGCGGTGAAGTCCTGTGCGAGGTTCACCAGCGCGGCCAGTGACTCCCAGCGCTCCCTGACCGCACCGGAGCCGGCCGGGGGCCTCGGGGTCCAGCCCTCCCCCGAGAGCACGGCACGCACCTGGGAGGGCAGGTCGACGGCGTCGGCAAGGAGGGAGTCGTTGCCGCCGAAGCGGGCCGCGCCACGCAGGGCGATACCCGCCTTGCGCACCTCGGGCCGGTCGAAGAACCGCTCCGCACCGCGCAGCTGGTAGGGCACTCCGGCATCCGCGAGGGCCTGTTCGTAGGTCTCCGACTGGGAGTTCGTGCGGAACAGGATGGCGATCTCTCCGGCCGGGACGCCCGCGTCGACGAGTTCACGGATCCGGTGGGCGGCGCCCTCTGCCTCGGCCGGCTCGTCGGTGTACTCGGCGTAGACGGGCTCTGCCCCCGGGGCGCGCTGGGAGACCAGCTCGAGCCGGTGGTCGGCGGCGCGGCCGCGGGCCTGGCCGAGCAGGCCGTTGGCGAGGCGGACGACCTGCGGGGTGGAGCGGTAGTCGCGGACCAGCTTGACGACGGTGGCACCGGGGTGGCGGGTGCGGAAGTCGAGGAGGTGGTCGGGGGTCGCCCCGGTGAACGAGTAGATCGTCTGGCTGGCGTCGCCGACCACGCACAGGTTGTCCCGGTCGCCGAGCCACAGCTCCAGCAGACGCTGTTGCAGGGGGCTGACGTCCTGGTACTCGTCGACGACGAAGTGCTGGTACTGGGCGCGCACTTGTTCGGCGATGTCGTGCCGGTCCTGGAGGACGGCGACGGTCAGCAGCAGGACGTCCTCGAAGTCGATGACGCCGCGGTCACGCTTGAGGTCCTCGTAGACGGAGTAGAACTGGGCGATCTCGGCGGGGTCGCGGGGCGTCTCCCGGCCGGCCTTGGCGGCGGCCGCCGCGTAGTCGGCGGGGACGGTCTGGGTGACCTTCGACCACTCGATCTCGGCGGTGACGTCCCGCAGCTCGCCCCGGTCGAGCCGGATGCGGCAGGCGGCGGCCGCGTCGGCGACGAGCTGGATCTTGCGGTCGACGAGCCGGGGCAGGGAGCCACCGATCGCTTTCGGCCAGAAGTACTGCAGTTGCCGCAGCGCGGCGGAGTGGAAGGTGCGGGCCTGGACGCCCTGCGCGCCGAGCTGGCGCAGCCGCCCGCGCATCTCTCCGGCGGCGCGGTTGGTGAAGGTGACGGCGAGCACGCTGGACGGCTGGAGAATCCCCGCGCGTACGCCGTAGGCGATGCGGTGGGTGATCGCCCTGGTCTTTCCGGTGCCGGCGCCCGCCAGCACGCACACCGGGCCGTGCAGGGAGGTGGCCACCTCGCGCTGCTCGGGGTCGAGCCCTTCGAGCACCGCGTCGGCAGAGTCCGGTGCCTGCGGGAAGAGCGTGGAGTGCGTTGCTGCTGTCACACAGCCATGCTGCCAGGTCGCCTGGGAAGGGTGAGCCGGTTGTCCACAGGGAGCCACCCGCAGTCGTACTAATGCGGCAGGCGTCACGTCGATGCGGCAGGCGTCACGTCCGCCCGAGGGCGCCCACGGGAATGGCGGCCCCTTCACGTATGTTCCACCTCTGCGACCACGCA
The DNA here is from genome assembly GCF_042888465.1 of Streptomyces sp. NPDC002888. Lineage (NCBI taxonomy): Bacteria > Bacillati > Actinomycetota > Actinomycetes > Kitasatosporales > Streptomycetaceae > Streptomyces > Streptomyces sp. NPDC002888. The sequence continues at coordinate 40,666 of NZ_JBIAPU010000030.1, forward strand.
CCCCGAGCCGCCGAAGGAGCGACACATACATGTCGGGCACTGTGACGATGTACAGCACCACGTGGTGCGGCTACTGCCGTCGGCTGAAGAGCCAGATGGACCGCGAAGGCATCGCGTACAACGAGATCAACATCGAGCAGGACCCGGCGTCCGCCGCGTTCGTGGAGAAGGCGAATGGCGGAAACCAGACGGTTCCGACCATCCTTTTCCCGGACGGCTCGACGCTGACGAACCCTTCGCTGGCTCAGGTGAAGCAGAAGATCGGCGTGTGATCGCACCGCCGTAGAACCGCGAAAAAGGGTGGCCGTTCCCTCTCAGGAACGGCCACCCTTTTTGTGTTGTGTGTCACACCACATCAGATGCTGCGCGTCGGCAGCGGCTTGCCGTACCAGATCTCGATCAGGCGGGCCGCGATGGAGATGCCGTACGGCGGCAGGACCTCGCCGGACTCGAAGGCGGCGCGCAGTTCGTCGCGGGAGAACCAACGGGCCTCGTGCAGTTCGTCGCCGTCGACGGTGATGTCGGTGGAGGTGGCGCGGGCCAGGAAGCCCAGCATGAGGCTGGACGGGAAGGGCCAGGGCTGGCTGGCGACGTACTCGACCTGGCCGACGATGATGCCGGCCTCCTCGAAGACCTCGCGGCGCACCGACTGCTCGATGGACTCCCCGGGCTCGACGAAGCCGGCGAGCGTGGAGAAGCGGCCCTCGGGCCAGTGGACCTGGCGGCCGAGCAGGATGCGGTCGTCGTCGTCGGTGACCGACATGATCACGGCCGGGTCGGTGCGCGGGTAGTGCTCGGCGCCGCAGGCCGGGCAGCGGCGGATGTGACCGGCCGCGGCGATGACCGTGCGCTCGCCGCAGCGGGAGCAGAAGCGGTGCGTGCGCTGCCAGTTCTCCAGGCCGACCGCGTGCACCATCAGACCCGCGTCGCGCTGCGACAGCAGCAGGCCCGCCTCGCGCAGACCGGCCGGGCGCGCGGACTGGTCGATGCGGCCGGGCAGCCCGTCCTTCTGGAGAGCGAAGTAGCTGACGCCGTCCTCGTCGATGCCCAGGAAGTAGCGGTGCGCCTCGGTGAGGGGGGCCTCGAAGGACGGGGTCATGACGAGTTCGGTCCGGCCGTCGGGCGTCTCGTCTATGAGGGCCTGGCCGCCTGAGACCACGAAGCAGCGCGTCGAGGGGTGGCTCCACGCCGCCGCGAGCCAGGCCTCGTCGAGCCGGTGGTGGGCGGCCCGGTCGATGCCGCTGGGCGCGGTGAGTGAGATGGGTCGGTCGGCGGTGTGGTCGGTCCAGGCGGTCACGGGTATTTGCATCTCCCCCGGTGGCACGGATTGTTTTCGGCGGGCGGTTCAGCGGGACGTACGGCAGGAGGCGACCGGGTCCGGCGGGTCCTGGGCGGGCGGGTCCTGGGCGGGCGGGGCGGCCTTTCCAGTGTGCCCCGCGCGTGATGCCGCCAGGTGCGGCTCGGATCGGTCAGGGAGCACGACGCCAGTTCTCCGCGAGGTCGCTCCACAGGTACGCGCTGGTCTCGACACCCTTGAGGAGCAGGTCCAGCTCGACCTTCTCGTTCGGGGCGTGCCAGCCGTCGGACGGGACGGAGATGCCCAGGAAGAGGACAGGGACGCCGAGGACGTCCTGGAGGTCGGCGGCGGGTCCCGAGCCGCCCTCGCGCGTGAAGCGGACGGGCGTCTCGAAGGCGCGGCCCATGGCGCGGACCACGGACTGCAGGGCCGGGTGGTCCAGGGGGGTCAGGCACGGGCGCGTGGCGGGGCTGAAGCTGATCTCGGCGCGGATTCCCGCGGGCGTCTGTGCGGCGGCCCACGCGCGGACGGCCTTCTCGACCTGGTCGGGGTCCTGGCCCGCGACCAGCCGGAAGGACAGCTTCACCATCGCCGAGGACGGGATGATCGTCTTGGTGCCGGCGCCCTGGTAGCCGCCGCCGATGCCGTTGACCTCGGCGGTGGGGCGGGCCCAGATGCGCTCCAGGGTGGTGAGCCCGGCCTCGCCGTGGGTGGCGCGGGACTTGGCGGTGCGCAGCCACCGCTCCTCGTCGAAGGGCAGCTCGGCGAAGAGTTCGCGCTCGCGGTCGGTGAGCTCGACGACGCCGTCGTAGAACCCGGGGATCGCCACGCGCGCGTGCTCGTCGTGCAGGGCGGCGACCAGCCGGGCCACGGCGGTCGCCGGGTTGGGAACGGCGCCGCCGAAGGAGCCGGAGTGGACGTCCTGGTCGGGGCCGTGGAGCCGGATCTCGCACTCGGCCAGGCCCCGCATACCTGTGCACACCGTGGGGGTGTCCTCGGACCACATGCCGGTGTCGGAGACGACCACGGCGTCGGCGGCCAGCCGCTGCGCGTGTTCCTCGACGAGGGCGCGAAAGTGCGGGGAGCCGGACTCCTCCTCGCCCTCGATCAGCAGCTTGAGGTTCACGGCCGGGGCGGTGCGGCCGGTGGCGGCGAGGTGGGCGCGCACGCCGAGGGTGTGGAAGAACACCTGGCCCTTGTCGTCGGCCGCCCCGCGCGCGTAGAGGCGGTTGTCCCGGACTACGGGGTCGAAGGGCTCGCTGTGCCAGCCGTCCTCGCGGGCGGCGGGCTGCACGTCGTGGTGGCCGTAGACGAGGATTGTGGGCGCCTCGGGATCGCCGGAGGGCCACTCCGCGTAGACGGCGGGGGCGCCAGGTGTCTCCCAGACCTCGGTGGCCGGGAAGCCGGTCTCCTTGAGGCTGGTGGCGAGCCAGTCGGCGCTGCGTCGTACGTCGGGCGCGTGGTCGGGCTGGGCCGACACGGACGGGATGCGCAGCCACTCGACGAGGTCGTCGAGGAAGGCGGCACGGTGCCGCTCGATGTACGTACGGACAGCGCTGTCCGGGGTCTGGCTCATGGTCACGAGCCTATCGGCCCTGACCGACATCCTCGCTGGGCGGTTCGTCACACGACGGCTCGTCCAGGAGCAGCCGCTCCAGCGCGGCCCGGCCCGGCAGGTCGTCCCGCCGTACGACCTCGCCGCTGCGGACGTACAGGAACGCGGCCGTGACCGATTCCAGGGGCACGCCCCGCTGCTCGGCCCAGGCGAGGCGGTACAGGGCGAGCTGGAGCGGGTCGGCGGTGCGGGCACGGTTGGTCTTCCAGTCGACGATCTCGTACGTCGCCGTCTTGCCGGCGCCCTCCTTGTAGACGGCGTCGATCCGGCCCCGTACGACGCGGCCGGCGATCTCGATCTGGAAGGGGGCCTCGACGCGGTGGGGCGTGCGGTGCGCGTACTCGGTGCGCTCGAAGGCGTCCTTGAGGGCCTCCAAATCCCGCTCGTCGGCGATCTCGGCCTCGCTGCCGGGCAGCTCCTCCGGCTCCAGCATGGGCAGCGTCAGCGCTTCGAAGCGGGCCTCGACCCAGGCGTGGAAGCGGGTGCCCCGGCGTGCGGCGGGTTGCGGAGGGCGCGGCATGGGGCGCGCGAGTTCCTGCGCGAACCCGTCCGGGTCGGCGGCCAGACGCAGCAGCTGGGACGCGGTCAGCGTGGTCGGCAGGGCGACGTCGGTGACGCCCTGGCGGGCGCGCAGAAGCTCGCCGGCGAGGGCGTCCAGGTCGCGGTCCCAGGACGCGATGGCGCGGGCTTCCTCCGGTGTGAGGCGCGCCCGGCCGGGCTCGGCGGGGTGGCGCGCGGGGGACGGAGCGGCGGGTGGTTCGGGTGCCGTTGCCTGGTGCGGGACCGTGGGGCGGTGGGTGGGCTCTGTGTCCCAGGCGGGGGTGTCCTCGTCGAAGGGGTCTCCAGGCTCGTCGTAGGTGGGCTCCGCGTAGGCAGCCTCGTCGTAGGCGGGCTCGTCGAAGGGGTCCGCCTCGTCGTACGGCGGCTCGTCGTCCTGCGGGGGCGGTGGCCATTCCGGGTCGTCGTAGGTGTCCGGGTCGTGAGTGGCCGCGGGGTGGCCGTCCTCGTGGGAGGCGAGGTCCTCCAGGTGGGCCAGGACGGTCTGGGCGGCGGCGCGGCGGCGGGCCAGCGCGGCGGCGTCCAGGGGCAGGGGCCACACCTGGTCGGCGCCCGCCCGGTTCAGGGCCGGGTTCTCCTCGCCCTCCTCGGGCTCGTCCGCCCAGGCCTCGATCTCCCCGTGGCCGGCCACGCAGTGCTCGTACAGGGCCAGCAGGAAGTCGGACGGCCCGCGGTGCTTCTTCTGGGTGGGACCCCACCAGTGGCCGGAGCCCAGCAGGAGAGAGCGGGGGCGGGTGAAGGTGACGTAGCCGAGACGGAGTTCCTCGGTGTGCTGGTGTTCCTTCATCTCCTCGTGGAAGGACTTCAGGCCCCGCGAGTCCCACGCCCCGATGTCGGGCAGCGTGTCGGCGTCGCCACGCAGTTCGTGCGGCAGCACCTTGGCCTGGGCGGTCCACTTCTCGCGGCCCTGGCTGCTGGGAAAGGTGCCGGTGACCAGACCGGGGACGGCGACGACGTCCCACTCCAGGCCCTTGGACTTGTGCGCGGTGAGCACCTTGACGGTGTTCTCGCCGCCGGGGAGGGCGTTGTCGAGACCCTTCTCGTACTGGGCGGCGGTGCGCAGGAAGCCGAGGAAGGCGAGCAGGCTCGTCTCGCTCTCGTTGGCGGCGAAGGAGGCGGCGATGTCGAGGAAGTTCGACAGGGTCTCGCGGCGACGGGCGGCCAGGGCGTGCGGTGACGCCGACAGTTCGACCTCCAGGCCGGTGACGGCGAGGACGCGGTGCAGGACGTCCATCAGCGGGTCGGAGAGCGAGCGGCGCAGGTCGCGCAGTTCGGCGGCGAGGCGGGCGAACCGCACGCGGGCGTCCGGCGAGAAGGGCAGTCCGTCGTCGTCGGCGCCGCCGGTGTCGTACAGGGGTGTCTCCAGGAACGTGTCGAGGGCGTCCGCGAGCGAGATCACCTCCGCCGGGTCGACCCCCTCGACGGCCTCGGCGAGCCGGCGGTCGGGGTCGTCGGCGTCGTCCGCGCGCGCGTGGGCGACGAGGAACCGGGCGCGTCGCCCGAGGAGGGCGAGGTCGCGCGGGCCGATGCGCCAGCGCGGGCCGGTCAGCAGGCGGACCAGGGAGGCGTTGGCGCCAGGGTCCTGGAGGACCTCACAGACGGCGACGAGGTCGGCGATCTCGGGCAGGTGCAGCAGCCCGGACAGGCCCACCACCTCGACGGGGACGTCCCGGGCGACCAGCGCGCTTTGGATCTCCGCGAAGTCGGTCGCGGTGCGGCACAGGACGGCGATCTCACCGGGGGCCTTGCCGGTGTCGACCAGGTGGGCGATGGAGTCGGCGATCCAGTCGATCTCCTCGGCGTGGGTGCGCAGGAGCGCGCAGCGCACCAGGCCGTCGCGTTCGGCGCCGGGGGCCGGGCGGAGGGCCTCCACGCCCGCGTGCATCGCGCGGAGGGGTTCGGCGAGGCCGTTGGCGAGGTCGAGGAGGCGTCCGCCGCTGCGGCGGTTCTCGCTGAGGGCCTGACGGGATGCGGGCCGGCCGTCGGCGTGCGCGAAGTGCTCGGGGAAGTCGTCGAGGTTGGCGACGGAGGCGCCGCGCCAGCCGTAGATCGCCTGGCAGGGGTCGCCGACGGCGGTCACGGGATGTCCGGTGCCGTCGCCGAACAGGCCCGCCAGGAGGACGCGCTGGGCCACCGACGTGTCCTGGTACTCGTCGAGGAGCACCACGCGGAACTCGTCGCGCAGGACGTGGCCCACCTCCGGCAGGCCCGCGAGCCGCGCGGAGAGGGCGATCTGGTCGCCGAAGTCGAGCAGGTCGCGCTCGCGCTTCGCGGCCCGGTAGCGCAGCACCAGCGCGGCGAGTTCCCGGCGGGCGGCGGCCGTCTCGGGGACCTTGCGCAGGTCGGCGTTGGTGAGCTTGGCGCTCTGCAGGCTGAGCAGCAGTTCGGCGTCGTAGCTGCGCAGTTCCTCGGGCCGTACGAGGTGTTCGGCGAGCTCGGCGTCGAGGGCGAGGAGGTCGCTGACCAGGTCGGCGAAGGATCGCGTGAGCGCCGGATAGGGGCCGGGGGCCTCGCGCAGGACACGCGCGGCGAGCTGGTAGCGGGTCGCGTCGGCGAGCAGGCGTGAGGTCGGTTCGAGGCCGATGCGCAGGCCGTGGTCGGTCAGGAGGCGGCCCGCGAAGGCGTGGTACGTGGAGATCACCGGCTCGCCCGGCGGGTTGTCCGGGTCGATGACGTCGGGGTCGGTGACGCCCGCCTTGATCAGCGCCTTGCGGACGCGTTCGGCGAGTTCACCGGCGGCCTTGTTGGTGAAGGTCAGGCCGAGGACCTGTTCGGGGGCGACCTGACCGGTGCCGACCAGCCACACCACGCGCGCCGCCATCACCGTCGTCTTGCCCGATCCGGCTCCGGCCACGATCACCTGGGGAGCGGGGGGCGCGACGACGCACGCCATCTGCTCGGGGGTGAACGGGATCCCGAGGAGCTCCTTGAGCTGCTCGGGATCGGAGAGAGGGGCGGACATGTCGGAAAGGCTAGTGGCGGCCACTGACACTCGCGTCACTCGACCACGTGCCGCCCCTCGGGCCGAGCGCTGCACGACGCCCGGAACGCGCAGTGGGTGCAGTGCTGGCCGGTGGTCGGCGCGAACCGCTCCTCGAGCACCTTTCCGGCGGCGGTGGCCAGGAGCTCGCCGACCCACTCCCCTGCCGCGCCTTCCTGCGCCTCCTGCGCCTGCACCTTGGGCAGGGTCTCGCCGCCGTCCCGCTTGGCCGCCCCCTGCCGCAGCTGGACGAGTTCGGCGCCGCCCGGTTCGGGCCGTACGCCGTCGAAGGCGTCGTCGACGGCTCCCTCGCGCACGGCGAGCTGGTAGACCGCGAGCTGGGGGTGGCGGTCCACCTCGGCGGCGCTGGGCGCCTGCTTGCCGGTCTTGAAGTCGACGACGTAGGCCCGGCCCTCGCCGTCCGCCTCGACGCGGTCCATCTGGCCGCGGATGCGTACCTCGTAGTCACCCGCTTCGAGGGTGACGTCGAAGTCGTGCTCGCTCGCCACCGGGGTGCGCCCCGCGCGGTCCATGACGTGCCAGCGCAGGAAGCGTTCGAGCGCCACGCGCGCGTGTTCCTTCTCCTGCTGCGACTTCCACGGCGCGTCGAAGGCGAGCGCGTTCCACACGGAGTCGAGGCGCTCCATGAGGACGGCGAGGTCCGCCGGGGTGTGCCCGGAGGCGACCTCGTCGGCGAGGACGTGGACCACGTTGCCGAAGCCCTGGGCGGCGGTCGCGGGGGCGTCGGCCTTCACCTCGCGGCCCAGGAACCACTGCAGGGCGCAGGTGTTGGCGAGTTGGTCGAGGGCGCTGCCGGACAGCACGACGGGCTGGTCCCGGTTGCGCAGCGGCACCTTGCTCTCGGTCGGCTCGAACATGCCCCACCAGCGGTAGGGGTGCGCGGACGGCACCAGCGGGCGCCCGTCCTCGTCGGCGAGCGCGGCGAGCCGGGCCAGCCGCCGTGCCGCCGCCTCCCTGAGGGCGTCGGACGCGTGCGGGTCGACCGTCGTGGCGCGCAGTTCGGCGACGAGCGCGGCGACCGACAGGGGGCGGCGGGGGCGGCCGGTGACGTCCTTGGGCTCGACTCCGAGTTCCGTGAGGAAGCGGGAGGGCTGGTCGCCGTCGTCGGCGGGTGCCTTCACCGCGGTGACGACGAGGCGTTCACGCGCGCGCGTGGCGGCCACGTAGAACAGGCGGCGTTCCTCGGCGAGCAGCGCGCCCGGGGTGAGCGGTTCGGCGAGTCCGTCGCGGCCGATGCGGTCGGCCTCCAGGAGGGAGCCGCGGCGGCGCAGGTCCGGCCACAGTCCCTCCTGAACGCCCGCCACGACGACCAGGCGCCACTGGAGGCCCTTGGAGCGGTGCGCCGTCATCAGGCGGACGGCGTCGGGGCGTACGGCGCGCCGGGTGAGGGTGTCGGCGGCGATGTCCTCGGAGTCGATCTCCTCCAGGAAGTTCAGGGCGCCCCGGCCACCGACGCGCTCCTCCGCGCGGGCCGCCGTCGCGAAGAGCGCGCACACGGCGTCGAGGTCACGGTCGGCGTTGCGCCCGGCCGCGCCGCCCCGCCGGGCCGCCCGCTCCAGACGGGTGGGCCACGGTGTGCCCTCCCACAGGTCCCACAGCGCCTCCTCGGCCGTGCCGCCGCCGGCGAGGCGCTCACGTGCCTTGCCGAGCAGCGCGCCGAGACGCTGGGCTCCGCGCGCGTACGTCGGGTCGTGCGCGACCAGGCGCTCCGGTTCGGCCAGCGCCCGCGCGAGCAGGTCGTCCGAGGGCGGCGGCAGCGGGTTGCCCGCGGTGCGCTCCTCCTCCCGCAGGGCGCGCCCTAGGCGGCGCAGATCGGCGGCGTCCATGCCGGCGAGGGGCGAGGCGAGGAGGGTGAGGGCGGTCTCGGTGTCGAGCCAGCAGGTGTCCGACTCCCTTTCCCGCTCAGGCTCCCCCTCCTGCTCCTGCTCCTGCTCCTGCTCCTGGTCACCGCCTACCGTCGTAGCCGCCGCCGTGGCCACCGCCCGCAGCGCCGTCAGCAGGGGCGCCACCGCCGGTTCGTGACGCAGGGGAAGGTCGTCGCCGTCGATGTCCAGAGGCACGCCGGCCGCGGTGAGGGCGCGGCGGAGCGTCGGTATCGTGCGCGATCCGGCGCGTACCAGGACGGCCATCTCGCCCCAGGGGACGCCGTCCTCCAGATGGGCGCGGCGGAGGATGTCGGCGATGTTGTCCAGCTCCGTGCCCGACGTCGGATACGTGTAGGCCTCCACGCTGCCGCCGTCCCGTACGGGAGCGAGCTCGCGGTGGGCGCGCACCTTATCGGCCGGCAGGCGGGTCAGCGGCATGCGCTGGGTGAGCAGCCGGGTCGCGGCCAGCAGCGCGGCGCCGGAGCGGCGGGAGGTGCGCAGCACCTCGACGGGGGCGGAACGCCCGTCCACGCGCGGGAAGGCGCCGGGGAAGTCCAGGATGCCGTTCACGTCGGCGCCCCGGAAGGCGTAGATCGACTGGTCGGGGTCGCCGAAGGCAACCAGGGTGCGCCCCCCGCCGGCGAGGGCGTGCAGCAGCCGTACCTGGGCCGCGTCGGTGTCCTGGTACTCGTCGACGAACACGGCGTCGTACCGGGCGGCGAGCTGCTCGGCGACCTCGGGGCGGCGGGCGAGGAGGACCGCGCGGTGGACCAGTTCCGCGTAGTCGAGCACGCCCTGCAGGTCGAGCACGTCGAGGTACTCAGCGAGGAAGGCGGCCGCGGCACGCCAGTCGGGGCGGCCCGTGCGGCGGGCGAAGGCGTCCAGGGCGTCCGGTCCCAGGCCCAGTTCACGGCTGCGGGCGAGGACCGCCCGGACCTCGTCGGCGAAACCGCGGGTGGTCAGGCAGGCCCGCAGTTCGTCCGGCCAGCGCACGTGCGCCAGGCCGAGCCGTTCCAGGTCCGGCTGGCCGGCGAGCAGCTCGCGGACGGTCACGTCCTGCTCGGGGCCGGACAGCAGCCGCAGCGGCTCCACGAACAGGTCCGTGTCCTGGTGGGCGCGGACCAGGGCGTAACAGAACGAGTGGAAGGTGGTCGCCTGGGGCGCGCGGGCGGCTCCGGTGCGCAGTGCCATGCGGTCGCGCAGTTCGACGGCCGCCTTGCGGCTGAACGTCAGCACGAGGATCCGCGCGGGGTCACCGCCACGGGCGACGCGGGCCGCCACGGACTCCACGAGCGTGGTGGTCTTGCCGGTGCCCGGACCTGCGAGAACGAGCAGCGGGCCGGATGTGTGGTCAACCACGGCGCGCTGCGCGGCGTCCAAACGAGGGGGGTCGACGCGGGCCGGCGGGGTACGTACCAGTCGGTAAGCGCCACGGTTCCCCTGTCGCACCTGGGGGTGCGACAGGCGCCTGGTGGAGGAAGAGGAGCTCACGTGGTTCGCCGGTCCTGGTGGGTGTGCATGGGCTTGTCGCTGCCGGCGCGAGCGCCGGGGGCGGGCCGCCGTGCGGTGAGGGCGGTGACCGCGGGGTGAGAGGGACACGTGCAGCCGACGCTACGCCGACGGGCGGCCCGGAAGCAGGCTTCCCCTTCTTCCCGGCAGTCCCACAGGGCGCGTACGCCACGCGATTCCCTCGCCCCACGAACGTACGTCATGCCGCGGACGTGCCCCATCTCCCCCGTACGGACCACAGGCTCCCCCCGGCCCGGTCCGATGGCGGAAGCTGTCAGGTGTGACCCGTCGCGCGTTCGCCGCCGTCCCATCGCGCCCGCCGCATGTCGAGGCGGGGCAGGTGGCCCTCGGCTGCCCTGCTCGCCTCCCTCAGGGGCGTGCCCTCCGCGCGGTAGTGGCCCAGTGCCCGAAGTTCGTGGCCGGGGAGCAGCACACCGTCGGAGCGCACCACGCGCCACCACGGGACGGCTCCGCCGTAGAGGGCCATCACCCGCCCGACCTGGCGCGGGCCTCCCTCCTCCAGCCACTCGGCGACGTCCCCGTACGTCATGACACGGCCCGGCGGAATCAGTTCGGCGACTTCGAGGACGCGCTCGGCGTACTCGGGGAGCGCGTCCGCGTACTCCGCGCGGGCGTCGCCCGGATGACTCTGCTCACTCATCCGCCCCATCCTGCCCCACCCCACCGACAATGTGACGCGCTCGCGACGGTGCGTGAACCTCGCCCGGGAGCGGCGCTTCAGGCAGACTGTGCGCCCCCGCGTTTGCACCCTGATGCCCCCGTGTGTCGGTGGAGCATGCCACCATCGTGCGGGCGGTGATCGGTGATACGAGATCAAGAAGAGACGATGAAGCAGCAGGGTGCGCATTCCGAGAACACGGAGGGCTCCTCTGCCGCTGCGTCGCGCCCGGACAGGCCCAAGGCGGGCGAGCAGGGCGTCGCCGACGCGAACGCCCCGGTCGAGAAGCAGGCTGACACCTCCTTCGTGGACGAGGCGCACGCCGACGAGGTCGAGGGCGACGAACCACTGCTCCCCGCGCGCGTGCACCGTCCCTCCGACCTGATGCGGCTCCTGGTCGGTGTCCTCGCGGTCGTCGTGCTCCTCGGGATCGCCGCGTTCGCGCACGGCACCACCTCGGGTCTGGAACAGGACATCAACAAGGGCACCGGACAGGCGCCCGACCTGCTGATCAAGATCGCGGGGCTGGCCTCCAGCATCGCGATCCTGCTGGTGCCCGTCGCGTTCGCCATCGAGCGGCTGATCAAGCGCGACGGGCTGCGCATCGCCGATGGTGTCCTCGCGGCCGTCCTCGCGCACGGTGTGACCCTGGCCACCGACCTGTGGGTCGCCAAGGCCGCCCCCGACTCGATCCAGGAAGCGCTGACCCAGCCCTCCCCCGGCGACATCCACGCCCTCACCGACCCGGTGCACGGCTACCTCGCCCCGGTCATCGCGTACATGACGGCCGTCGGCATGTCGCGCAGACCGCGCTGGCGCGCGGTGCTGTGGATCGTGCTGCTCCTCGACGCCTTCTCCATGCTGGTCACCGGCTACACCACACCGTTCTCGATCATCCTGACGGTGCTGATCGGCTGGACCGTGGCCTACGGCACGCTGTACGCGGTCGGCTCGCCCAACGTGCGTCCCACCGGACGGACGCTGATGGCGGGGCTGCGGCACGTCGGCTTCCACCCGGTGAGCACGGCGCGCGAGGAGCTGGCGGACACCCCGGAGACCGGCGACCGTGGTCGGCGCTACTTCGTCACTCTCGAGGACGGTGCGCCGCTGGACGTGACGGTGGTCGACCGTGAGCAGCAGGCTCAGGGCTTCTTCTACCGCGCGTGGCGCAATCTGACGTTGCGCGGCTTCGCCACGCGCAGCAGCCTGCAGTCGCTGCGCCAGGCCCTGGAGCAGGAGGCGCTGCTCGCCTACGCGGCCATCGCTGCCGGGGCCAACGCGCCCAAGCTGATCGCGACCTCCGAACTCGGTCCCGACGCCGTGATGCTCGTCTACGAGCACACCGGGGGTCGCACCCTCGACTCGCTGGCGGACGAGGAGATCACCGACGAACTGCTGCGGGACACCTGGCACCAGGTGCGGGCCCTGCAGTCCCGGCGCATCGCGCACCGCCGGCTCGTGGGCGACGCGATTCTGGTGGATCGTTCCGGCACGGTGATCCTCACCGACCTGCGCGTCGGCGAGATCGCGGCCGGTGACCTGCTGTTGCGCATGGACATCTCCCAGCTGCTGGCGACGCTGGGCCTGCGCGTGGGCGCCGAGCGCGCCGTGGACGCGGCGGTGGCCGTGCTCGGCCCCGATGCCGTGGCGGGCTGTCTGCCGATGCTCCAGCCCATCGCCCTGAGCCGCTCCACGCGCGCGACGCTGCGGAAACTGGCCCGGGAGCGGGCCCAGCGCGAGCGCGACGCGGTCCTGGAGGCGTCCCGGCAGGCCAAGCAGGCCCGCCTGGAGACGGCCGGGGACGACGAGGCCGCCCCCGTACGCGACAAGGCCGACAAGAAGGCCGTACGCGCGGAGGCGCGGGCCGAGAAGCGGGCCCTCGACGAGGCGTTGGACGAGGCGCGCGAGGACGATCTGCTCACGCAGATCCGGCACCAGGTGCTCCGGATCAGGCCGCAGGCGCCGGTCGAGCCGGCCCGCCTGGAGCGGGTCCGGCCGCGCACGCTGATCAGCTTCATGGCCGGTGCCATCGGCGCGTACTTCCTGCTGACGCAGCTCACCCACATCGAGTTCGGTCCGCTCGTCGCCAACGCCGAGTGGGGCTGGGTCGCCGCGGCCGTGCTGTTCTCGGCGCTGAGTTATGTCGCCGCGGCGATGAGCCTGCTGGGGTTCGTGCCGGAGCGGGTGCCGTTCCCGCGCACGGTGGCCGCGCAGGTCGCCGGGTCGTTCGTGAAGATCGTCGCGCCGGCGGCCGTCGGCGGCGTCGCCCTCAACACGCGCTTCCTCCAGCGCTCGGGGGTGCGGCCGGGACTCGCGGTGGCCAGCGTGGGCGCCTCCCAGTTGTTCGGGCTCGGCTGTCACATCCTGATGCTGCTCTCCTTCGGCTATCTGACCGGCACCGAGAAGACACCGTCGTTGTCGCCGTCCCGGACGGTCATCGCGGGCCTCCTCACGGTGGCGGTGCTGGTGCTCGTGGTGACCTCGGTGCCGTTCCTGCGGAAGTTCGTCTCCACACGCGTGAGGTCGCTGTTCGCGGGTGTCGTTCCGCGCATGCTGGACGTGCTCCAGCGGCCGCAGAAGCTGATCACCGGCATCGGCGGCATGCTGCTGCTCACCGCCTGCTTCGTGATGTGCCTGGACGCGTCGATCCGCGCGTTCGGCGACGACTCGACCAACCTCAGCATCGCCAGCGTCGCCGTGGTCTTCCTCGCCGGAAACGCGCTCGGATCCGCCGCCCCGACACCGGGCGGAGTCGGCGCGGTCGAGGCGACCCTGACGGTCGGGCTGATCGCCGTCGGGCTGCCCAAGGAGGTCGCGGCGCCCGCGGTCCTGCTGTTCCGGCTGCTGACCCTGTGGATTCCGGTGCTGCCGGGCTGGCTGGCCTTCAACCAGTTGACCCGCAAGGGCGCCCTCTGACGACGGCGGCCATACCTCGGACGGCCCGCGTCCCGCGCGGCCTGCCCGGCCCGACCGCAGGATGGGAGCATGCCGAAGCCCTCCCGCCTGCGGGCCGCCGCTCTGACCGCCGTCGCCGTTCTGCTGTCCTCCCTGGCGGTGGCCTGCGGAAACGGCGCGGGCGACGAGGATCTGTCGGCCCAACAGCTGAGCTGGAAGGACTGCCCGGCCCCGTCCCAGGCGGAGGGCGGCGGTGACGCGCCGTCACCCCTGCCGGACGGCGACCCGTGGCAGTGCGCCACCCTCAAGGCGCCCCTCGACTGGGACAAGCCCAGGGGCGACACGATCGGGATCGCGCTGATCCGGGCGAAGGCGAGCGGCGACGCGAGCAGGCGGATCGGCTCGCTGGTGTTCAACTTCGGCGGCCCCGGCAGCTCCGGCGTCACCACGCTGCCCGCCTTCGGCGAGGATTACGCGGCTCTGCGCACCCGTTACGACCTGGTGAGCTTCGACCCGCGCGGCGTCGGCCGCAGCGCCCCGGTCCTCTGCGAGAACGACCAGCAGCTCGACGCCTACTTCCAGCAGGACATGACGCCCGACGACGCCACCGAGCGCGCCGAGTTCGTCGACACCACCAAGGAGTTCAACGAGGCCTGCGAGGACAACTCCAAGAAGCTGCTGCCGCACGTGCCCACCACCGACACGGCCCGTGACATGGACCTGATGCGCGAGGTCCTCGGCGACGACAAGCTGCACTACTTCGGCATCTCCTACGGCACCGAACTCGGCGGCGTCTACGCCCACCTGTTCCCCCAGAACGTGGGCCGTGCCGTCTTCGACGCGGTCGTCGACCCGACGCAGACGCCCGAGCAGGGTTCGCTGGGGCAGGCCAGAGGCTTCCAGCGCGCGCTCGACAACTTCGCCGAGGACTGCACCTCACAGACCAAGGACTGCCCGGTCGGCGACACCCCGCAGGACGTGAAGGACCGGATCGCCCGACTGCTCAAGGACCTCGACACCAAGCCCATCCCGGGCGTCTTCCCCCGTGAGCTGACCCAGACCGCCGCGACCAGCGGCATCGCCCAGTCGCTCTACTCCAAGGAGTTCTGGCAGTACCTCACCGAGGGGCTGGAACAGGCGTACGACGGGGACGGCACGATCCTGATGCTGCTGTCCGACTCGTTGAACGGGCGCAGCGAGAACGGCGAGTACAGCAACATCACCGCCGCCGGCGTCTCCATCAACTGCGCCGACGACAAGCCTCGCTACAGCACCGGATACGTGCAGGAGAAGCTGCCCGATTTCCGGGCCGCCTCGGCGCTGTTCGGCGACTACCTGGCCTGGGGCCTGGCCAGCTGCACCGACTGGCCCGTGCCGGGCGCCGCCGACCACCCCGACGTCAGCGCGCCCGGATCGGCACCGATCCTCGTCGTGGGCAACACCGGCGACCCGGCCACACCGTACGAGGGCGCGAAGAAGATGGTCGACGCCCTGGGGCCGGGCGTCGGGGTCGAGCTGACGTACAAGGGGCAGGGGCACGGCGCGTACAACAGCAAGAACAAGTGCGTGCAGGGCGCGGTGAACGGCTATCTGCTGGACGGGAAGGTTCCGGCCGCCGGGACCGTCTGCTCCTGACTTGATCCAGCCGACCGGGGTAAATATGCAGGTCAAAGGGTTATCCACAGGCTTCGGCAGGCGGCGGGCCGTCCGCCTACTATGGCCTGACCGCCGTCTGCGACCGAAGCGCGGACGGCTTGCAAGGGGGGAATGGTATGGGTCGTTTCGTCCGGTGGACGGCGCTGGGCGCCGCCGCCGCGTTGCTGGTGACGGGCTGTAGCGGCGGCTCGTCGTCCGACGGCAAGAACGGCAAGGGGAGGAAGGGCAGGGACAGCGACCGGCCGTCGGCCACCGCGCCGTCGTCGGGCAACGGGACCAAGGCCCTGCCCTCGTCCCTGACCTCGCAGAAGCTCGACTGGGGGCGGTGCAGGGCGACCGAGGACTCCCCCGCGCCGGGCAGCGGCTGGCAGTGCGCGGAGCTGAAGGTACCGCTGGACTGGGCGAAGCCGGACGGCAGGACGATCGAACTCGCGCTGATCCGCACCAAGGCCCGGGGCGACGACCGCGTCGGCTCACTGCTGTTCAACTTCGGCGGC
This sequence comes from Streptomyces sp. NPDC002888, assembly GCF_042888465.1. Classification (NCBI taxonomy): domain Bacteria; kingdom Bacillati; phylum Actinomycetota; class Actinomycetes; order Kitasatosporales; family Streptomycetaceae; genus Streptomyces; species Streptomyces sp. NPDC002888. The sequence goes on from NZ_JBIAPU010000030.1 coordinate 56,238, forward strand.
CCCGGCGGCTCCGGCGTCTCCTCGATGCCGTCGTACGCGTCGACGGTCTCCCAGCTGCACGAGCGGTACGACCTGGTCAGCTGGGACCCACGCGGTGTCGGCGCCCGGGGCGGGATCCGCTGCCGCGGCGACAAGGAGATCCAGGCCGCCGAGGAGAAGATCGACGCCACTCCGGACACCGCGGCCGAGGAGCAGGCGTACTTCCAGGACGCCACCGACTTCGGCAAGGGCTGCCAGAAGGACGCCGGGGACCGGATGGCGCACGTGTCCACCACCGACACCGCCCGCGACATGGACCTGATGCGCCAGGTCCTCGGCGACAACAAGCTGCACTACTTCGGCATCTCCTACGGCACCGAACTCGGCGGCGTCTACGCCCACCTGTTCCCCCAGAACGTGGGGCGGCTGATCCTCGACGCGGTGGTCGACCCGGGCGCCGACACCGTGGGCCACGCCGAGAACCAGGCCAAGGGCTTCCAGCGCGCGCTGAACGACTACCTGAAGTCCACCGGCCAGGACCCGCAGCAGGGCACGCGCAAGATCGCCGACCTGCTGAAGCGGATCGACGCCAAGCCGCTGCCGACGTCGTCGGGCCGCAAGCTGACGCAGACCCTCGCGGTCACCGGCATCGTCCTGCCCCTGTACAGCGAGGCCGGCTGGCCGAGCCTGACCAGCGCCCTGAAGTCGGCCGAGGAAGGAGACGGCTCCGGGCTGCTGACGCTGGCCGACGGCTACAACGAGCGGGACGCGTCGGGGCGCTACGGCACGACGACTCATGCGCAGCGGGTCATATCGTGCCTGGACGACAAGCAGCGGCCGACCTTGGCGGAGACGAAGAAGCGACTGCCCGCGTTCGAGAAGATCTCGCCCGTCTTCGGCGACTTCCTGGCCTGGGACACGGCCGGCTGGTGCCACGACTGGCCGGTGGCCGGGCAGTACGACACCCCGGAAGTGAGCGCGCCGGGTGCGGCGCCGATCCTGGTGGTCGGCAACACCGGCGACCCGGCGACGCCCTACGAGGGCGCCCGCAGGATGGCGGACGAACTGGGCAAGGACGTCGGTGTGGTGCTCACATGGAAGGGCGAGGGACACGGTGCCTACGGCAGTGGCAGCGACTGTGTCGACTCCACGGTCAACGCGTATCTGCTCAAGGGCACGGTGCCGAAGGACGGCAAGGTCTGCTCATGACCGCGGCGGGGGCTTCGGGCACTCGTGGTGCGCGAAGCCCCCGCCGACGGGAGAGCGGGACGAGCCGAGGCTCAGTACACCGGCTTGTCGGGCTCGATCTGGTTGACCCAGCCGATCACGCCGCCGCCGACATGGACGGCGTCGGAGAAGCCCGCGGACTTCAGGACCGCGAGGACTTCCGCACTGCGGACACCCGTCTTGCAGTGCAGGACGATCTTCTTGTCCTGGGGCAGGGTCGCCAGGGCGGTGCCCATGAGGAACTCGTTCTTCGGGATCAGCTTGGCGCCGGGGATCGAGACGATCTCGTACTCGTTGATCTCGCGGACGTCGATGATCTCGATGTTCTCGCCGTCGTCGATCCACTCCTTGAGCTGCTTGGGAGTGATCGTCGAGCCGGCGGCCGCCTCCTGGGCCTCCTCGGAGACGACGCCGCAGAAGGCCTCGTAGTCGATGAGCTCGGTGACGGTCGGGTTCTCGCCGCAGACCGCGCAGTTCGGGTCCTTGCGGACCTTGACCTGGCGGTACTGCATCTCCAGGGCGTCGTAGATCATCAGGCGGCCGACGAGCGGCTCGCCGATGCCCGCGAGGAGCTTGATGGCCTCGTTGACCTGGATGGAGCCGATGGACGCGCACAGCACGCCCAGGACGCCGCCCTCGGCGCAGGAGGGGACCATGCCGGGGGGCGGGGGCTCCGGGTAAAGGCAGCGGTAGCAGGGACCGTGCTCGGACCAGAAGACGGAGGCCTGGCCGTCGAAGCGGTAGATCGAGCCCCACACGTACGGCTTGTTCAGCAGCACGCACGCGTCGTTGACCAGGTAACGGGTCGCGAAGTTGTCCGTGCCGTCGACGATCAGGTCGTACTGGCTGAAGATGTCCATCACGTTGTCGGCCTCGAGCCGCTCCTCGTGAAGGACCACGTTCACGTAGGGGTTGATGCCCAGGACGGAATCGCGCGCGGACGCGGCCTTGGAGCGGCCGATGTCGGACTGGCTGTGGATGATCTGGCGCTGCAGGTTCGACTCGTCGACCTCGTCGAACTCCACGATGCCGAGCGTGCCGACGCCCGCCGCGGCCAGGTACATCAGCGCCGGCGAGCCCAGGCCGCCGGCGCCCACACAGAGCACCTTGGCGTTCTTCAGCCGCTTCTGCCCGTCCATCCCGACGTCGGGGATGATCAGGTGGCGGGAGTACCTGCGGACCTCGTCTACGGTGAGCTCGGCGGCGGGCTCGACCAGGGGTGGCAACGACACGGGGACTCCGTTGGTCGGTCAATCACTACGGTTGTTCTCCGTGTAACAGTGCCATGGGCTTCTTCATTCCGAGACACCCGTTCCGATCCGCGAGACGATTTCGTCCCAGTAGCCGGGCATGGTCTCCCAGGGGTCGGTGTGGTCGCCGCCGCGGTCGGTGAAGTAGATCGTCGCCGCGCCCTGCCAGCGGGCGACGCGCAGCGCCTCGTCGAGGTGGCCGCGGGGCATGCCGTGGACGAAGTGGCAGAAGCGGTCGGGTGGGTAGTCGGCGGTCCATTCCGCCACCTGCGACCAGCGGTAGTCGCTCCAGGGGCCCGTGAAGGTCACCAACTGGTCGGCGTTCTCGGCGTAGCCCGGGTAGGGGTGGATGCCGTGGCCGAGGACGATGTGGGCGCCGTCGCGGAGGGTGCGCAGCGTGCTCACCGTCCTGCGGATCTCGGGGAGCGTGTCGCGTTCGGCGGGGCAGTGGTCCAGGAAGAAGCCGTCGACCTGGTACCAGTCGAGGTAGCGCTGCGCGTCGGAGACCACCTCGGCGAAGGCGCGGGTGCCGTGGACGATGTCGAGGTGCCCGAGGACGCGGACGCCCGCGTTGCGGAGCCGCCCGGACGCCTCCAGACAGTGCGGGTCGGGGCGGACGCCGGGGCCCTCGGCCACGTTCAGGACCACCCAGTGCAGAGGGGTGCCGGGACGGGTGAGTTCGCCCCACTCGGCCGGAGCGACGAGCGGGTGTGCGAAGCCGGGGACGCCGAAGCCGAGGCGGACGTCGGTGCTCGCGGCGCCCGCTGCCGAACTGGTCAGATACGGCATGCCGCCTCCATCCAGATGTCGGCGAGGGACTCCTCGAGATTGATCCGGGGGCGCCAGCCGAGCCGGTCGCGCGCGGTGCGCACGTCGGCCTGCTGCCAGCTGCCGCAGCCATCGGGGTACGGATACGCGACGGGGGCCGTGTGGTCCGACTCGGAGCGCGGGTGCCCGATGGTCGATCGCAGGGGGCCGTGGTGGCCGTCGAGTTCGTGGAGGGCGCCGGCGTACCCGGCGACGCGGGCGAGGATCGCGGCGGCGTCACGCAGGCGGACGGCGCGGCCCGAGCCGATGTTGATGACGCCCTGCGCGGCGGAGAGCGAGGCCGCGTGCACGGCGCGGGCGACGTCGCGTACGTCGACGAAGTCGCGCTGGGCGCCGAGTCCGCCGAGCTTGAGCTCGCCGTCGCCGGACTGAATGGCGCGGCGCATGGCCTCGGCGAGGCGGCCGAGCGGGGAGCCGGCGGGGGTGCCAGGTCCGGCGGGTGAAAAGACCCGCAGGACCACGGCATCCAGTCCGGAACCCAGGACGAGTTCGGTGGCGGCGAGTTTGCTGACGCCGTACGGACCGCCGGGGCGGGGGACGGCGTCCTCGGCGGTGGAGGAGCCGGGCTGGCTCGGGCCGTACTCGGCACCGCAGCCGATCTGCACCAGACGGGCGCCACAGCCGCTGCGGCGCAGGGCCTCGCAGACGGTGGCGACGGCGACGGTGTTGTGCCGGGTCAGATCGCGGGCGCCGCCGCGGGTGGCACCGGCGCAGTTGACGACGACGCCGGGGTGGACCGCGTCGAGGAAGCGGGTGAGCGCGCCGGGGCTGCCGGACGCGAGGTCGAAACGGACGTCGGCGTCGTCGCCGCGGCCGAGCGCGGTGAGCTGGACGGCCGGGTCGGCGAGCAGGCGGTCGGCGACGAAGCGGCCGAGGTAGCCGTTGGCTCCGATCAGCAGGACCCTCATCGTGCGGCTCCCGTCGTGGGTGCGGCTCCCGGGGTCTGCGCTCCGGCGGCTCCGGTGGCGCCGGGTCGGGAGGTGGTCATCTGGCAGTCTCCTTACAGGTGTTCATGGGTGTCGCGGTTATCGCGGTTGTTGCGGTTGTCTGCCGACGGGGCGGGCGGCGACGGCTCGAGAGCCGGCCGTCGGGTCACCATGGCCGGTCCGCGTGGGCGTGGGCCGAGGCCCGGGTCAGGGTGCGGGCCGCATGGATCAGGAGAGTGAGGGTGGCCGCTCCGCATGCGAGGGCAGGGACGCCGACAGGGCCCCACACCTCCACGAGGGTCTCTACGGGGACGGCCAGGGCGGCGCAGCCGGGCAGGCGGCTCGCGAAGACAGAGGCGAGGGCGACCGCCTCGGCCGTGACGGTGGCGGCCAGGACGACCGCCGGGGCGTGGGCGAAGCCGTGGACGGCGAGGAGGCGGGCAAGCAGGAGGAGGGCGCCCAAGGTCAGGACCGACGTGTAGGAGGCGGGTTCGTCCAGGACCGCCGCGCAGAGGGCGAGCAGGACCGTCAGCGCGCCCAGGTACAGGGCGAACGTGCCGAACAGCAGCGGTCGTACGGAGGTGGCGAACTCCTCCAGGCCGCGGCTGGCGGCCAGTTTGCGTCGGGCTCGGACGGCGAAGAGGTGGGTCGTCCAGGCCGCGGGCGCGCAGGCGAGGGTGAGGGCGGCCGTCGGGACGGTGGCGAGTGGCCAGGGGCCGTCCGGCACGCTGGTGGGCAGGCCGTCGGGGCCTCCGGCGAGGGCGGCGCGGAGCAGGCCGTCGCCGAGGGCGGCGTAGGCGAGGAGCCAGCAGGTCCAGACGCCGGAGGCGCGCCGACCGGCGTACGTGCCCTGTCGGGGTCCCAGGGGCCCACGGCGTAGGGCCGCGCGCAGCCCCAGGGCGACGGCTAGCACGCCCGCGGCAGCGACGATCAGGCGCGACTGCCCCTGGGTGAGGCGTACGCCGGCGATCGTCGCGGCGCACAGCGCGCCGGGGAGGAGGGTGAGCAGGGCTCGGCCGACGCGGGGGCGGGCGGCGGCGGGGGCCGGGGGGCACGGGGGTGTTTCGCCGTCTCGCGGGATGCGCGCGTACATCTCCTCCGCGAGCGAGAAGACGTCCCGGTGGCGGAATCGGGCCGCGGTCCGGTCGGTGACGCCGTGCGCCTCCAGGCCGGCGGCGATCTCCAGGGGGTCCACCGCCCTTTCGCACAGCTCGCGGTGGCGGTGCATCAGGGCCTTGACGGGATCGACGGCGCCACGGCGGGACGAACCGACGTCGGGCTTACGGGCGGGGGTCGCCTCGCTCACCCCAACCTCGGACGCCACCACCCCCGCCTTCCTCACAGCCGTCTCCCTCACAGCCATCTCGCTCACAGCCGTCTCCCTCACAGCCGTCTCGCTCACAGCCGTCTCGCTCACAGCCGTCTCCTCCACGACCACCCCCTCCGCCCCCGCGTCCCACTCCCCAGTACGCGCGGGCACCCCGGCCCGGCTCAGTCCCTCGCCGTCCTCCGTCGCACCGCCGTTCATCGCGTCACCTCCACCGCGTGGCTCCCGGCCGTGGCGCCGCCCGCGGTGACGCGCGATGCCTGGTCGGCCCAGCGGCCGGGCAGGTGGGCCTCGGCGGGGACGGCGAACGGCCGGGGGTCGCCGGTGTCGTCGAGGACGACGCGGGTGACCGGGCAGCGGGAGACGATCTCCAGATAAATGCTGTGAAATGCCGCGATGTTCTGCTCGACGGTGAACAGTTCGAGCGCGCGGGCGCGCGCGGCGGCGCCCAGGCGTGCACGGCGCTCGGGATCGCGCAACAACGCCACGCACGCCTCGGCGAGCGCCCGCGGGTTGCGCGGGGGCACGACCAGCCCGGTGCCGCCGATGACCTCCACGACCGCGCCGACGTCGGTCGACACCGTCGCCCGGCCGCAGAACATTGCCTCGACCAGGCCGATCGGGAAGCCCTCGACGACGCTGGACAGAACGATCACCGCACCGGACGCGTACGCCTCGGCGAGCGTCGGGGCCTCCGGGCCGCCGATCTCCTCGAAGGACACCGGGTTGTCGCCCACGGCGTGCGGGCCCGCCGCCTCGTCCGGGAAGAGCTGCGCGGCCAGCGCCTTGCAGTGCCCGAGGTAGGCCGCGCCCTCGGCTCCGGCGGGGGCGCCGACGATCCGAAGCCGCGCCTTCGGCTCCTCCTTGCGGGCCTCCGCGAAGGCGTGCAGCAGCGACACCAGGTCCTTGGTGGGCTCCACCCGGCCGACCCAGAGCAGCGTGTTCGGGTCGGCGGAGTCCGGTGACTCGCCGACCTCCGTGAAGCGGGACGCGTCCATGCCCAGGTGGACGGTGCGCAGCTTCGCACGGTCGGCGCCACAGCGTTCCTGCCAGCGGCGGGCGTGCGCGTTGCCGGGGGTGATGCACGCCGCCTGCCGGTACACCTCGGCGGCCAGCCTGCCGTGGAAGGCGGCGAGCAGGGCGCGTACGGCGGGCGCGGATTCAGCGGATCTACCGGATCCACCAGAACCACCGGCCCCATCGGTCCCCCCGAACCCACCGGACGACCCGGCCCCACCGGACGCCCCGGCCCCACCGGACGCCCCGGCCCCACCGGACGACCCGGCGCCGCCGGCCACAGCGCCGGAAGCCAAATAGTGCGACCTCAACCGCACCCCGTACTCGGTCACCAGCAGGGGTACGCCCGAGAAGTGCCGGGCGAGCAGTCCGGGCAGGGCCGCCGCACCGCCGGACGTGGCATGGCAGAGGTCGACCGCGCCGAGGCCGTCGTCCTCGTACCAGTCGAGCGAGAGGGGGCGCAGGGCGCGTTCGAGGTGTCCGGCGACGGCGAGCAGCTCAGGTACGCGCGCCTCGCGCGTGGTGCGCAGTGCGCCGGGCGCGCGGCAGCCGCGTTCCAGGGTGCGCACGGCGCCTTCGGACCGGAGTGCGCCCACGAGCCCGCCCTCGTCACGGGCGAGTTCGGCAAGTCCGTACAGCGCGTTGCCGAAACGGTCCGCCTCGGCACCCGACGAATCGGCGGAGGAGTCCGAGGCGCCCCCCTGGCACAGCGCGGCAACCAACTCGCCGTAGGACTCCGCGAACCTGCGGCGCGCACGGCGCCCGTACGCCACCCCGTCGTCCTCGGCCGCCCAGAGGGGCGCGGTGCGCACCCGGTCGACGTGCGGCGGCAGCGAGACCCAGCCCTCGTCCTCCTGACGCTCGCTGCGACTGAGCGCGTAGATGTCGAACTCGTGCTGCCCGAGCCCGCGCACGAGCCGGTCGCACCAGAGTCCGGCGTCACCGCTCACATACGGATAGCCACCCTCCGTAAGCAGTCCGATGCGCACGAGTGCACCCCCGATCTCTCGTTAGGGGAGCCGCCGTTGACCCGGCGGCTCGCAGCGGGAAGAACGTATGCGGACAAGGCGGTGGCGCGACGGACGGTTGTCCATCACGCCACCAAAAGGGGTGAACGGTCGTAACTTTCCCGTGCAGGTCGCGTTCCGTCGCGCTAGGAGATCAACCGCACACGAAAAGTCACATCCGGGCTGCTCGAAACGTCACTTCCGAACTGCGCAGATGCGCGCGCCATGCCTCTCACCGTCTCTCACACCACCGCCAACTCCCGGCGCTTCGCCCGGCGCTGGGCCGCGACGGACGGGTCGAGGGCCGGCACGGCGGCCAGAAGCTGCTTCGTGTACGGGTCCCGGGGCGACTCGTAGACCTCGTCGGCGGGGCCCTCCTCGACGATCCGGCCGCGCCGCATCACCGCGACCCGGTCGCTGACCTGGCGTACCACGGCGAGGTCGTGCGCGACGAAGACGAGTGCGAGTCCGAGTTCGCGCTGCAGTTCGGCGAGCAGGGCCACCACCTGCGCCTGGGTCGTGACATCGAGTGCGGAGACCGGCTCGTCGCACACGATGACGCGCGGGTCGGCCGCGAGCGCCCGCGCGATACCGACGCGCTGACGCTGTCCGCCACTGAACTCGTGCGGGTAGCGGTCGTAGTGCGCCCCTTCGAGCCCGACGCGCTCCAGCAGTTCCCGTACGCGCCCGCGTACGCGCCCCTCGTCCTTCTCCCCGCGGGCCCGCAGCGGATCGGCGATCGACTCGCCCACGCTGCGGCGGGGGTTGAGCGAGGAGACGGGGTCCTGGAAGACCATCTGCACGGCCGGGTTCACCCCGGACCGGGCACGGCCGTCGAGGCGGATCTCCCCGGCCGTGGGCTCCAGCAGCCCGACCAGCATGCGGCCCAGCGTCGTCTTGCCGCTGCCGCTCTCGCCCACGATGCCGAGGGTCTCGCCCCGGTGGATCGTCAGCGAAACGTCGTCCACGGCCGTGAACGCCCGCTTCCCGCGCCCGAACTCACGCCTGAGCCCGGTCGCCTCCAGAACGACCTCCCCAAACGCGCCCGCGGAACTCTCGGCCTCCTGAGCCCCCTTCGGCACCCCGGCCACCCGCGCCGCGTCCACCCGCGGCACCGCCCCCAGCAGCTCCCGCGTATACGCCTCCGACGGCGTCCCGAGCACCTCCCTCACCGGCCCGTGCTCGACCGTCCGCCCGTGCCGCATGACCAGCACCTCGTCGACGCTCTCGGCGGCGACGCCCACGTCGTGGGTGACGAGCAGCAGCCCCATGCCGCTCTCCTCGCGCAGCGTGTGCAGCAGGTCGAGGATCTGGGCCTGGACGGTCACGTCGAGCGCGGTCGTCGGCTCGTCCGCGATGAGCAGGTCGGGCTCGCAGGCCAGCGCCATGGCGATCAGGGCCCGCTGACGCATGCCGCCGCTGAACTCGTGCGGGCGCGACCGGGATCGCCGTACCGCGTCCGCAATGCCCACCCGGTCCAGTACGTCGACCGCACGCGCGCGTGCCGCTCGCCGCGACGCGCGCGCGTGCACGCGGTACACCTCGGCGATCTGGTCGCCGATGGCGTAGTACGGGTCGAGGGACGACAGCGGGTCCTGGAAGACCATGGCGGCCTTCCCGCCGCGCAGCCGCCGCAACTCCTCGTCGGACGCGGCCCGCACGTCGGTGCCGGCCACGCGGACCGAGCCGCCGACGCGCGCGCCGGTACCGCGGTGCAGCCCCAGCAGGGCCGAGGCGACCGTGGACTTGCCGGAGCCGGACTCGCCGACCAGGGCGAGGGCGGCGCCCTGCTCCAGCGTGAAGGACAGTCCGTCGACGGCGCGCAGCTCGCCGAACTCGACCGTGAGATCAGTGATTTCGACGAGACTCATGTCAGCACCACCCGTCGGTCGGCCACCGCGTACAGCACGTCGGCGACGGCGTTGGCGACGACCACGAAGAACCCGATGACCAGGACCATGCCGACGACCACGGGGAGGTCGACGACGTTGACGGCGTGGACCAGTTCCTGTCCGATGCCGGGCAGGCCGAAGAGTGTCTCGGTGAGCACCGCGCCGCCGACCGCGCCCCCGAAGTTGTTGGCGTTCAGCGCGATGACCGGGGCGAACGCCCCGCGCAGCGCGTGCCGCCCGATGATCGACCGCTCGCCGACGCCGTACGCCCGGAAGGTCCGGATGTGGTCCTCGGCGAGCGTCTCCAGCATCGACGCCCGGGTCAGCCGGGCGAACGCGGCGGCCTCGATGAGGGCGAGCGAGAGCCAGGGCAGCAGCAGGTTCCACGCCCACTGTTCGGGGTCGTCGGTCAGGGCGACGTACTGCGGGAAGGGCAGCAGCTCCAGTTCGCCGCAGACGACGATCATGAGGACCAGGCCGATGACGAAGACGGGCGTGGCCACGCCCGCGAGCGTGATGCCGGTCAGCAGCCGCTCGGAGAGCCGGCCGCGCCGCCACGCCGAGAGCACGCCGGTGCCGACGCCGAGGACCAGCCACACGACCATCGCGCCGAACACCAGCGACAGACTGACCGGCAGCTTCGCCAGGATCAGCTCGGTGACCTGCTGGTCGCTCTGGTACGACAGGCCGAGGCAGGGCGCTGAGCAGTGCTGCACCGAGGTGCCCGTCGAGTAGTCCTGGCCGACGAAGATGCCCTGCAGGAAGTGCCAGTAGCGCACGTACAACGGGTCGTCGAGGTGCAGCTGCTGCGCGACCTGCTGTACCTGGGCGGGTGAGCAGCGCGGGCCGCAGGTGATCTGGGCGACGTTGCCGGGGGTGACGTAGAAGACGACGTAGACGATCACCGAGATGGCGAACAGAGTGATCACCATGCCGAGGGCGCGGCGCAGGACGAAGCCCGTGAAGCCGGTCACGAGGCACCTCCCTCAGGGGCGGAGGTGTCGGCCTTCGCGACCGAGGCGTCGGCCTTCGTGACCGAGGCGTCGGCCTTGGTCTCCCGCCTGCGGCCCGTTCCGACGCGCAACCGGGAGGCCGCGCGCGGGTCGAGGGCCGTGCGGACGCCGTCACCGAGGACGGTGAGCGCCAGTACGGTCACGAACAGGGCACCCGCCGGCAGCAGCAGGTACTGCGGCGCGGCCTGGTACCAGACGTCGGCGGCGGTGAGCATCTGCCCCCACGAGGGGGTCGGCGGTTTCACTCCGACGCCGAGGAAGGACAGCGCGGCCTCGACGGTGATGTTCTGCGGGACGAGGATCGCGGCGTAGGTGATGACGGGCGCGGCGAGCCCGGGCAGCAGTTCGCGGCGGGCGACCCGCCAGGTGCCCCAGCCGCTGAGCCGGGAGGCGGAGACGTAGTCGAGGCCCTTGAGGGTGAGTGTCTGCGCGCGCACGATCTTCGCGATGTTGCCCCAGGCGATCAGGCCGATGACGAGGGCGACCAGCACGGGCCGCGGAAAGCTCGACGGCACGATGGCGAGCAGCGCCAACGACATGATCATCAGCGGCAGGGCCACGATGATGTCGGTGATGCGGCTCAGCAGTTGATCAACCCATCGATTGCCGAGCGCGGCGGCGACACCGACCACGACACCGATGGTGACCTGGACGACGGTCGCCGCCAACGCGACCCCGAGCGAGACCCGCGCGCCGTACACCAGGCGCGCGAACAGGTCGCGGCCGGTCTGCGGTTCCACGCCGAGCCAGTGGTCGCCGCTGATGCCGCCGAGGGGTCCGACCGGCACGCCTCCGCGCGCGGAGTCGATGAGCGACGGGTGGTAGGCGGTGGGGTCCTGGCCCTCGATCGCCGTGAGCAGCGGCGCGGCGAGCGCGACCAGGACGAGCAGCGCGCCGACGGCCGCCGCGACGAGGGCGGCGCGCTGCGCTCGCAGCCGCCGCCAGAACTGACGGGCCCCCGAGGCCCCCGGGACGGCGGTTTCCGTCCCGGGGGTCTGGGTGGCGAGAAGTGCCTCGCTCACGACGTCACTTCACCGCGACCTGCGAGGGGTCCAGGACGCCGTCCCAGTCGCTGATGACGATGTTGCGGATGTCCTTGCCGTACAGCCGCTTGTAGACCGGGTGGAACAGCGGGACGGTCAACGCCTGCTCACCGATCTTCTTGTCCAGTGCACCCCATCGCTTGGCGGCCTCGTCAAGGTCCGTCAACTTGTTGATCGCGTCGATCTCGTCATTGACCGACTTGTCGTTGAGGAAGCCCGTGTTGAAGTTCGCGCCGTCCTTGACGATCTGTCGGCCGTCGAAGATCGGCGCCAGGAACGGACCGCCGGAGGGCCAGTCGGCACCCCAGTGGGCGAGGAAGAAGCCGGGCTCGGTCTTCGCGTTGTGGATCTTGTCGGAGTAGTCGTTCTCCTCCAGACCCTGCAGCTTGACGGTGATGCCGGCCTTCTTGAGCGCGTCCTGGACGGCGGTCGCGATCTCGGGGCTGGTCTCGAAGTCCTTGCTGTTGGAGTGGGTGAGGGTCACGGTGAGCCCGTTCTTGTGACCCGCCTGAGCCAGCAGTTCCTTGGCCTTCGCCGGGTCGCCCGCCCTACCCGCCGGGAACAGGTCGTACGGCGTGTACCCGAAGGACTTCTGGTTCGGCAGGAAGGTGGTCGCGGCCTCGGCCAGCGACGACCCGCCGGCCGCGTTGACCACGGACGACCGGTCGATGGCGTACGAGATCGCCTGGCGCACCCTGATGTCGTCGAACGGCTTCACGTTCGGGTTGAACGCGATGTAGTTGGTGTAGCCGAAGTGCCCGGTGCCGACGCGGGCGGCGAGGTCCTTGTCCCCGGTGACCTTGGCGAGCTCGGCCGGGCCGAGGTTGGTGTCCGTGGTGACGGCGGCGGCGTCGGCGCCCTGGGACGCGGACAGCCGCTGGTTGATCACGGACGAGTCGAGCCCGGACCGTACGTCGATCTTGTCCGGGTACGCCTTGCGCTCGGCGTCCGTCGAGGCGGACCAGTACGTGTTGCGCTCCAGGGTGAGCCGCTCACCGTCGTTCTCGTTCTTGACGACCTTGTACGGCCCGGACGAGATCGGGTGCTGCTCGTACTTCGTGCCCGTGTCCTTGGCCTTCGGGACGGGCGCGAACTGCGTCTGCGTCGCCAGGAGCGGGAACTCGCCCTCGGGCTTGTTCAGGTGGAAGACGATGGTCCGCGCGTCCGGCGTCTCGATGGAGTCCAGCCCGCCCTTGTCCTTGTAGGGGCCCTGGTAGCCGGCGCCGCCGACCAGCCAGTCCCTCAGGTAGGGGGCGCCGCCGGAGAGTTCGGCGGCGAAGGAGCGCTCGATGCCGTACTTGATGTCGGCCGAGGTGATCGGCGTGCCGTCCTCGTACTTCAGGCCCTCCTTCAGGGTGTACGTCCACACGGTCGCGTCCTTGTTGGGGCGCCCGGTGTCGGTGGCGAGGTCCGGGACGACCTTGGCGCCGGCCGCACCGTTCTCGCGGTTGCGTGTGGTGAGCGTACGGAAGACGAGGGAGGGCACCTTGCCGCCGCCGGAGGTGTACAGGCGGGCCGGGTCGAAGTCCACCTGCGGGTTGGAGTTCAGGATCGAGAGGGTGCCGCCCTTGTGGGGCGTGGAGTCGCCACCGCTGCTGCCCTTGGCATCGTTGTCCTCCGGCCCGCAGGCGGCGGCGCCCGCTGCCACGACCAGGCTGACGGATGCCGCGGCCACGCGGCGCGCTATGAGGGACGATTGACGCATCGGAGACGACCTCTCGAATGGTGAGACGAATTGACGAGGAGTGAGACGAAAATGAACAGACGTCTGCCCGGGCGTCAGGCCGTCGGAAGAACCGTCGAGAAGACCGTGACCGAGTCACGGAAGAGGTGAAGGTCGCGACGCGAACGCCAGGGGCGGGCGTCAGCTACAGAGAATGTCGGCCACGCACAGCGGGGTCACGCCGATGAGCGCCAGCTCGATGGCGGCGCGAAGGGAGGCGTGACGGGGCGACATGCGCAGAAATATGGTCGAACTTTCTGCGCATGTCAATGTGAGATCAGCGTCCCTCTGTCAACTCCCGGGGAAGGCCCAGGCGTTGGGCCTGCAGTGGATCCCGTTGTGGTCGAGGAACTTCGTCTGCTGTTGCATGACCGGCGCGAGTTCGCCGTCCTTGTCGCAGGTCACATGGCCGTAGCCGAGCCGGTGGCCGACCTCGTGGTTGATCAGCATCTGTCGGTACGCGTGAATCTGGTCACCGTACGTCGTCGACCCCTGCGCCCATCGATAGGCATTGATCATCACGCGCTCGGTGAGGGCCGAGTCGCACGAGACGTTGTCCTCGGTGATGTCGAGACTGGACTTGGCGCACCACTCGGCGGTGGTGCCGGGGCTGGCCAGGGTGATCACGAAGTTGGGCTTGCCCGAGTAGATCCGCTCGAAGGTGCGGGCGCCGTTGTGCGCCCAGCTCCGGTCGTCGTTGAGCGTCTTCTGCACGGCCTGCGCGAAGAGCTCGCCGTCGAGCCCGAGCCCCTGTTCCACGTCCACGCGGTAGGTGTACTTCTGCCCCTTGCCGGGCGCCTTGTCGAAACCGGGGACCGCGTCGAACTTCCCCGAGCCCTTGAGCTTGGCGCCGAGCGGGTACGTGATCTCCATCTTCTGGTCGTACGTCAGCGTGGCGCTGGGGGACGCGGACGGGTCGGCCGGCCCGTCGACGCCGGCCGTGGAGCCGCGGGCGTCCCTGGCCTGGTCGGTGGCGGACTGCGTCCGGGCCTCGTCGCCGCCCTGTGTGACCTGCCCCGCCACGACGACGGCCAGCACGGTCGTGACGGCGGCGGCCGCGATGCCGGTGAACGTACGCCCTTTGGTGCCCTTTCCCGAAGCGCGCCCGCCGGTGGGCGGAGCGTCGTCGGCGGCGGTGCGCTCACCGGCCCGCACGGCCGCGTCCCAGTCGGTGGCGGAGGAGTACGGATCCGATGCGAGTGCGGAGGTCCGGTCACGCGACGCGAAGGCGTCGTCGCCCTCGCCGAAGGCGTCGAGGTAGTCCTGCCGCGGCCCCTTTGCCCGACGCTGACGGGGTATGACGGGCCCCCCGCCTCCGGAACGCGGCCTCGAATCACCCCAGCCGCCCCCGGATTCACGCTGCTCGGGGTGCCCGCCACGCACGTGCGGGACGCCCTGGGCGGGGGTGCCGTCGGCGAATCTCGGCACGCCGTGCGCGGGCGTGCCGTCCGGCAGCCGCGGCCCGCCGTACCCCGATGTCCCGCTCGTGGGCGGCTCCTGCCGTCCCGCGGCGGGCCCCGGTATTCGATCCCGCCCGGCTATGTCCGCGCCGTCACCCTTGGAGCCGCTCCTGGGGGCGGGCCCCCGTCGACTGTGGCGTCCCACGCCGCGCCTCAGCTCCCCGCGCTCGTGCTGCTCGACGCCTCGGCCGCCGCACGGGAGCCGTCCCCGTGCGGGGCACCGGCCCCGTCCGACGTGCCGGCGAGCAGCTCACGAAACGCCGTCGCCACCGTCTCGGGGTACTCCATCATCGCCACGTGCCCCGCGTTCGGCAGGGTGAGGAGGCGGGAGTCGCGGAAGGTGCGGGCGGCCTTCTGGGCCATGCGGAAGCCGACGAGCTGGTCCCTGCCGCCGTAGATGAGGAGCGTGGGGGCGAGGACCCGCTCGGCCTGGCGCCACAGCCCCTGCTGGCCGCCCAGGGTGTACGCGTTGACGAGCCCGCGCGCAGAGCGCGTCAACGCGTCCCAGAAGTACGGCAGTTGCAGCCGCCGCTCCAGTTCCTCGACCGCGTAGCCGAACGCCTCCGCCGACACCCGCCCGGGTTCTCCGTAACACAGCGCCATGACACCGCGGACCCGCTGCTCGGCCGTCCACTCCCTGGTGAACCGGGTGAACAACGCGGCCACCCCGGGCACTCCGAGCAGCCCGGTGGGCACCGCGGTGCGCTGCACGCGCAGCTCGGGCAGCGCGGGCGAGACGAGCGTGAGCGTCCGGACGAGGTCGGGCCGGGCGGCGGCGACGCGGGTGGTGACCGCGCCGCCGAGCGAGTTGCCGAAGAGGTGGACGGGGCCGCGTCCGGCGGCCTCGAGACAGCGGATGACCGCGCGCGCGTGGCCCGTGACCGAGTAGTCGCCGTCGTCGGGGGGTGGGGAGTCGCCGAAGCCCGGCAGGTCGACCGCCTCGCCGTCGACCACCCCGTCGAGCAGTTCCATCAGCGCCGACCAGTTCTGCGAGGAACCGCCGAGGCCGTGGACGTAGAGCGCGGGCGGCAGGCCCTCGCGCGCGGGTGGCCTCGACCGCACCGACAGGGTGACTCCCGGCAGCGCGACGGACCTGAGCCGTTCGCCGTCTCCGACCCTGACGGGTGACACCCTCGGAAGCACGGTGGCCGATACGGGGGGCAACTCGGTCGAAGACATGCGGCAATGTTACGAGACGATCACGTCGTGGTTCATGTGTTCGCCATCACAGATGGCGTGGACATCGCATAGCGTCCGCATCGGGTGTCTCCTAGGCTCGTACAGAGGGCACCCGCATGTGGCCCCTGTTTTTCCCAGGGACGTTCGTAGAAGGGAGCCCACCATGGCCGTCGACCCGACCGACCCGGAGACGTTCGAGGAGTTCAAGGACGAAGACGCCCCGGAGTTCGACGTCGAGGCACCGGAGCACGACGCCGCCGAGCAGCACGCGGACGTCACACCGAACCGCGACGACCCCCTCGAGAGCGTGGACCCGGCCCGCGCCAACGAGGCCGACCTCGCGGAGCAGGCGCGAGTCGTCTCCCTCGACGAGGACGACTACCGCTGACCACCACCGCTGACGACCTCCGATGACGACCTCCGCCGGAAGCCGGCCGATCAGGAACGAGGCCCGCTTTGCCCTGTCCACCTCTGCTTGAAACCCTCTGTACCGCTTTCGTCCCCGTCCGGTCCGTGAAATTCTGCGCTCACACCGCGCACAGGGCGGTTACCGAAAAGTACGATGGCGGCGCGGCGCAGACCGCATGTGGACGACTTTGGGAGGCGGCGTGACAGCCATCGAGCAGACAGAGGCAGCACGCCCGCGAGGCACGCGCCTGCCGCGCCGTGCCCGACGGAACCAGTTGCTGGGCGCCGCGCAGGAAGTTTTCGTGGCGCAGGGCTACCACGCGGCCGCGATGGACGACATCGCGGAGCGGGCCGGGGTCAGCAAGCCGGTGCTCTATCAGCACTTCCCGGGCAAGCTCGACCTCTATCTCGCCCTGCTGGACCAGCACTGCGAGTCACTGATCCAGGCGGTGCGCGGCGCGCTGGCGTCGACGAGCGACAACAAGCAGCGCGTGCGGGCGACGATGGACGCGTACTTCGCGTACGTCGAGGACGACGGCGGCGCCTTCCGCCTGGTCTTCGAGTCGGACCTGACGAACGAGCCCGCGGTGCGTGAGCGCGTCGACAAGGTCACCACCGAGTGCGCCGAGGCGATCTGCGACGTCATCGCCGAGGACACCGGTCTCTCGCGCGCGGAGTCGATGCTCCTCGCCTCCGGTATGGGCGGCCTCGCGCAGGTCGTGGCCCGCTCCTGGCTGCACAGCGACCGCAGCGTCCCGCGCGACCAGGCGGTGCAGTTGCTGGCGTCCCTGGCCTGGCGCGGTATCGCGGGTTTCCCGCTGCACGGCATCGACCAGCACCACTGAGGAAGGCCGCACCGGGGGTTTGTTCCCGTCGGCTGTTCGCTCCTGGCGTTCCGGCGCGGAGGGTGGACGTCCCCTCACCGGGCTAATGTGTGCTGCGTACGGCGCGGTAGTCGCGCACTTCATGACCGTCGGAGGGACATAGCCGTGGAGGTCAAGATCGGCGTGCAGCACGCGCCCCGCGAGATCGTTCTGGAGAGCGGTCAGAGTGCCGAGGAGGTCGAGCGGGCGGTCTCCGAGGCGCTGGCCGGCAAGTCGGCGCTGCTGAGCCTCGTGGACGAGCACGGCCGCAAGGTCCTGGTCCCGGCGGACCGCCTCGCCTACGTCGAGCTCGGCGAGCCGGCCCCGCGCAAGGTGGGCTTCGGCGCGCTCTAGGCACGTGCACGAGGAGGGCCCGGCGACGGACAGTCGCCGGGCCCTTTTCGCGTCTCCCGCACAGATGGAGCACAAGTCGCCCACAGGTGATGATTGGATTCCGCAGGTCAGGGGTAAGACGGACGACGACCGCATTGCACGGCCGCCCGTGTGGGAGGGACCCCCCATGATGTTGTTGGAAGCGCTCGCCTCCGCTGTGATCGGTCTTGCCCTGGCAGCGACGGCGGTGCACCGACTGTCGCACCGTCTGCCCACTCGCTCACTGGTGCTGGCGACCGGTGTCGCCGGGGGCCTCTTCGGCGCCTTCCTCACGCACAGCGCGTTGGACCCCGGCAATTTCCTGCTCAACCTCACCGGCGCCGCCATCGTCGCCACGGCGTCGCTCTCACTCCTGCTGCGCCCGTCGGGGCGACTCCGCCGGCGCTCGGCGCCGGCGTAGGCACAGGCGACGCGGCTAGGCCGCGAGTCCCAGCGCCGCCATCCGCTTCGTGTGGGCCTCGGTGATCCGGGAGAACATCTTGCCGACCTCGGCGAGGTCGAAGCCGTCCGCGACGCCGCCCACGAGCATCGTCGACAGCGCGTCCCGGTCGGCGACCACCCGCTGGGACTGCGAGAGCGCCTCGCCCATCAGCCGCCGCGCCCACAGCGCGAGCCGCCCGCCCACGCGCGGGTCGGCGTCGATCGCGGAGCGCACCCGGTCGACGGCGAAGCTGGCGTGTCCGGTGTCGTCGAGCACGCCCAGCACCAGGGAGCGGCTGTCGGAGTCCAGCCGGGCGGCGACCTCGCGGTAGAAGTCGCTGGCGATCGAGTCGCCGACGTACGCCTTGACGAGCCCCTCCAGCCAGTCCGAGGGCGCCGTCTGCTTGTGGAAGCCGTCGTACGCGGCGACGAACGGCTCCATCGCCCGCGTCGGCTCCTCGCCGATCTCCGCCAGCCGGTCCCGCAGCCGCTCGAAGTGGTGGAACTCGGCCGACGCCATCTTCGCCAGCTCCGCCTTGTCCTCCAGCGTCGGCGCCAGCTTGGCGTCCTCCGCCAGCCGCTCGAACGCCGCGAGTTCGCCGTACGCGAGCGCTCCGAGCAGGTCGACGACCGCGGCCCGGTACTGCGGATCGGCGGAGGCCGTCGCCCAGTCCTGGGCGGCCACTGCGGTGTGTTCGGCGGGAGCGTCAGAGGTGTTGTCAGGCGTCGTCATATAGCGCACAATAGTCCGCTCCCCAGGCCTCGGAAGTCCCTGGTCAATCACTGTGACCACGACTACGCGAATCGGTGTGACGACGACTACGTGACCGAATCGGCCATCGCATATGCGCGAATCCGGGGTATGGTGGTAATGCGCCTGCCGAGTATTCGACGGGCCGCACGTATGAGGATGCCCGGTCGGTGGCCCGATCGGCTCCGACCCGACAGCCCTCCCTGACCGTACGGCACTGTGCGTACGACGATCGGAGGGGCACCCCTCAGCGGTTCGAGCGCTAGAGCGTCGGCGTGGTCCCGTGCCCTTACGGCCAGACCGTAATGGCAGCCGACGTCCCCCCCGGCACGGTCCTGACACGACCCCCGCGCTCGCCTCGCACCGCCCACACAGAAGAGGCAGCACCCTGACTACGTTCCGACAGCTCGGAATCCTTCCCGAGACCGCCGAGGCCCTTGAAGCCGTCGGCATCACCACCCCCTTCCCCATCCAGGAGATGACGCTCCCCGTGGCCCTGTCGGGCACGGACGTCATCGGCCAGGCCAAGACCGGCACCGGCAAGACGCTGGGCTTCGGCCTCCCGCTTCTCGAGCGCGTCACCGTCCCCGCCGATGTCGAGGCCGGCCGTGCGCAGCCCGAGGCCCTCACCGACGCCCCGCAGGCGCTCGTCGTCGTCCCCACGCGCGAGCTGTGCCAGCAGGTCACCAACGACCTGCTGACCGCGGGCAAGGTGCGCAACGTGCGCGTTCTCGCCATCTACGGCGGCCGCGCCTACGAGCCCCAGGTCGAGGCCCTCAAGAAGGGCGTCGACGTCGTCGTCGGCACCCCGGGACGTCTGCTGGACCTCGCGGGCCAGAAGAAGCTCAACCTCAAGCACATCAAGGCGCTCGTCCTCGACGAGGCCGACGAGATGCTCGACCTGGGCTTCCTGCCCGACGTCGAGAAGATCATCAACATGCTTCCGCCGAAGCGCCAGACCATGCTGTTCTCGGCGACCATGCCGGGCGCGGTCATCGGTCTCGCCCGCCGGTACATGTCGCAGCCCACGCACATCCGCGCCACCGCGCCGGACGACGAGGGCGTGACCGTCGCGAACATCGCGCAGCACGTGTACCGCGCGCACAACATGGACAAGCCCGAGATGGTCGCGCGCATTCTGCAGGCCGAGGGCCGCGGACTCGCGATGGTGTTCTGCCGCACGAAGCGGACGGCGGCGGACCTCGCCGACCAGCTCCAGCAGCGCGGCTTCGCCTCGGGCGCGGTCCACGGCGACCTCGGCCAGGGTGCCCGCGAGCAGGCCCTGCGGGCGTTCCGCAACGGCAAGGTGGACGTGCTCGTCTGCACCGACGTCGCCGCCCGCGGCATCGACGTCGAGGGCGTGACGCACGTCATCAACTACCAGTCCCCCGAGGACGAGAAGACGTACCTGCACCGCGTCGGCCGTACCGGCCGTGCGGGCGCCAAGGGCATCGCGATCACGCTCGTCGACTGGGACGACATCCCGCGCTGGCAGCTGATCAACAAGGCGCTGGAGCTCAACTTCAACGACCCGCCGGAGACGTACTCCACCTCCCCGCACTTCTTCGAGGAGATGAACATCCCCGCCGGCACCAAGGGCGTCCTGCCGCGTGCCGAGCGCACCCGCGCGGGCCTCGACGCGGAGGAGCTGGAGGACCTGGGCGAGCCGGGCGGCCGCGGTGGACGCGGTCGCGGTGGACGGGGCAACGAGTCCCGCGGCCGGGGCGGCGAGTCCCGCGGCCGGGGCAACGAGTCCCGCACCGCCGACCGCGAGCGTCCGGCCGGTACGCCGCGTCGTCGCCGTCGCACCCGCAACGGCACCCCGCTGGACGCGACGTCGGCCCCGGCCGGCACCGCGACGCCGGTGGAGACCACAGCGGACAGCGGGACCACCGCGGAGAGCGTGACCGCGCCCCGCACCCCGCGCCGCCGTCGCCGTACGCGCAGCGGGGCGTCGGCCGAGCAGACGCCGGTGGCCGTGGAACAGGCGCCGGTGGCCGCGGAGCCGACGGTCGGCGAGGCCGCGGCAGCAGCCGTGGCGACGGCCGAGGGCACGGCCCTCGACGCCGCCGAAACCCCGGCGAAGCCGCGCCGCCGCCGCACCCGCAGGTCCGCGGAGACGGAAACGGCTACGGCGCCTGCGACCGCCCCGGCCGAGACGCCGGCCCCCGTCACGGAGCCGTCGGCGGCAACCACCGCTGCGGAAACGGCCGTCGACACCGTGGAAACCACGGAGGCCAAGCCGCGCCGCCGCACCACCCGCAAGGCGACGCCCGCCGCCGAAACGTCGGCCGAAACCGCCGAGGCCACGGAGGCCAAGCCGCGCCGCACACGGAAGACCGCGGCTGCCGCCGAAGCCGCCGTGGACACCGCCGAGGCCACGGAAGCCAAGCCGCGCCGCACACGGAAGACCGCGGCTGCCGCCGAAGCCGCCGTGGACACCGCCGAAGGCACGACAGAGGCCACCCCGGAGACGGCGGAGCCCGCACCGCGCCGTCGGACCCGTAAGGCAGCCGCCACCGCGGAGGCACCGGAGCAGGCCACCGAGGCCAAGCCGCGCCGCACGCGGAAGACCGCGGCCGCTGCCGAAGCCGCCGTGGACACCGCCGAGGCCACGGAAGCCAAGCCGCGCCGCACGCGCAAGGCCACGGTCGCCCAGGCCGCCGTGGACACCGCCGAAGGCACGACAGAGGCCACCCCGGAGACGGCGGAGCCCGCACCGCGCCGTCGTACCCGTAAGGCAACCGCCGCTGCGGAGACGGCCGTGGACACCGCGGAAGCCACGGAGGCCAAGCCGCGCCGCCGCACCACCCGCAAGGCCGCCGAACCGGAGACCACGGCGACCACGACGGCCGCCGAGATCCCGGCACAGGCCGCGCAGGAGCCGGAGGCCAAGCCGCGCCGCACGCGGAAGACCGCGGCTGCTGCCGAGACCGCCGTGGAGATGGCCGAGGGTACGGAGGCCAAGCCCCGCCGCACCCGCAAGGCGACCGCCACTGTGGAGGCGCCGGAGCAGGCCGCCGAGGCCAAGCCTCGCCGCACGCGGAAGACCGCCGCCGCTGCCGAGACCGCCGTGGAGACGGCCGAAGGCACGGAGGCCAAGCCCCGCCGCACCCGCAAGGCCGCCGCACCGGCGACCACAACGGCCGCCGAGATCCCGGCACAGGCCACGCAGGAGCCGGAGGCCAAACCGCGCCGCACGCGGAAGACCGCCGCCGCTGCCGAGACCGCCGTGGAGACGGCCGAGGGTACGGAGGCCAAGCCCCGCCGCCGCACCCGCAAGGCGACCGCCACCGCGGAGGCTGCGGAGAGCTGAGCACACCGTCCGACGGCCCGGTCCACCTCACGTGGACCGGGCCGTCGGCATTCCACCGGCCGTCGGCCACTTCGCCAACCGACCCGGGACACGCGTCCCCTCCGCTAACCTCACCCCGTGACCACGTTCACCGCCTCCGCCCCGCCCCCCGGCGCACGCGCTTACCAGCTGCGCACGGACCGCGGTGACTTCGCCGTCGTCGACGCCCCTGCGGTCCCCGGTATCGAGCAGAGGGGAGTCGCCCTGCTGCTGCCCGGGTTCACCGGCAGCAAGGAGGACTTCCACCGGATGCACGAGCCGCTCGCGGAGCGCGGGTACCGGAGCATCGCCCTGGACGGACGGGGGCAGCACGAGTCCGACGGGCCGGCGGAGGACGAATCGGCGTATGCGCAGGGCGAGTTGGCGCGGGACGTGCTCGCGCAGGCCGCCGCCCTCGGCTCCCCACTGCATCTCGTCGGGCACTCCCTCGGCGGCCAGATCGCCCGCGCCGCCGTACTCCTCGACCACTCCCCGTTCGTCTCGCTCACCCTCATCGCCTCCGGCCCCGCCCAGATCTCCGACTCCCAGCAACAGCGCGTGAAACTGCTGCACGACGCGCTCGCCGTGATGACGATGGCCGAGGTGTGGGAGGCCATCCTGGCCATGGGACCGCCCGAGGAGGTCGGCGGCCCCGCCCGCGGCTACGGCCGTGTGGAACAGCTGCGCCAACGCTGGCTCGCCCACAAGCCCGCGCAACTCCTCGCCACCGGCCGCCAGTTGTGCGTCGAGCCGAACCGGGTCTCCGAACTCGCCGCCGTACCGCTGCCGTTCCACGTGCTGTCCGGCGCTCGCGACGACACCTGGCCGGTCACCGTCCTCGACGACATGGCCGTACAACTGAGGGCGCACCGGACGGTCGTACCGAGTGCCGAGCACTCACCGAACCTGGACCAGCCCCTCCCGACCGCCCACGCCCTCGCAGGCTTCTGGGACAAGGCCGGCACAGCCCCCTAGGGCCTGCCCGGCGGATCATGCCGCAGACGCGGGGCCTGGCACGCCCATCTGCGACGTTGTCGTCACTCGCCGACGCTCCGCGTCGACTCCCTCCTCCGCCTTGCAGCTGGACGCACCAGACCCCGCTCACCCGCGCGGATAAGGCCCCGTCGCTTTCCCTGCGACCTGATCCGCCGGACAGGCCCTAGTACTGCGTCTGCAAGTGCCCCCAGAACCCGTCCCGCAGCGCCCGCCGCAGGTCCGCCTGGCCGCGCAGTGAGTAACTCAGGATGCCCTCCGCCTCGACCAGCAGGTCCTGGTCGACGGAGCCAGGCAGGTAGGGATGGCCGGGCAGCAGTTCCACCAGTGCCTCCCTGCCGCGCGCCGACAGCCACTTCGCGGCGATCTGCGCACCCACGAAGCGCACGTCCTCGCGGGTCGGCCGGGTTGCGCCGGACGCCTCGTAGGAGGCGGCGGTGCGCCGTGACACGTACGGCTTGAAGAAGTCGAGGTCGAAGGTGCGCTGGCTGTCGACCTCCCAGAGCAGGGGCTCCGCCTGGTTGCGGCCCTCGGGCGCCTCGATGCCCCAGAGGTGGACCCGGGCGCCGTACCCCTGCGCCGCCTCCACCGCCGAGACGAGGTCCTCGTCGCCGCCGAGGAGGGCCGCGTCGCTGATGGCGCGGTGGCGTGCGAGGGACTCGAGGTCCGTGCGGATCAGGGAGTCGACGCCCTTCTGCTGGTTGTTGGCGTTGAGGTTGCCCAGCCGGACCTTCACGTCAGGCAGTTCCGCGATGGACTGCTGCTCCGCCGTGTGGATGCGGCGTCTCGCCCCGTCGTACCAGTAGACCCGCAGCAGCCGGCTGTCCGCGAAGATCGTGCGCGCCCGGTCGATGAGGGCCTCGATCAGGCCCTCGGCGTCCAGGTCGAAGGCGCGGCGGTCCTCGGTCCCGGCGATGAGTCGGCCCGCGGCAGCGTAGAGGTATCCCGCGTCGACGAAGATCGCGTGGGTCGAGGGTGTCTTGGCCACCTCGGCGAGCATGCGCTGAAGCAGCTCGTTCGTGCGGTCGATGCGGGCGGTGAGGGCCGCCAGGTCGTCGTTCATCACCTCCATTGTCCCGGCGGTCACGCTGCGAACACAACCGGTCCCGGTCAGTCTCCCCAGCTCACTTACCGGTCGGTAGTTAGACGTTCGAAAAATTTCCTTAGCGTAGGGAATGTTTGTAACACGCAACCCGTTGACTACTACAGAACGTCGTACCAGCCGTTCCCCAGCAGTTCTCAGCAGTCCTCAGTAGTTCTCCGCAGGAGGATGACCAGACGAAGGGAGAAGCCATGCGCTTCGAAATCATGCGACTCGACGACGTCGACGGCACGCCCGTGGACAGCACCGTCGTGGACGCCGCCTCCGTCAACCGGATCGTGCAGCAGGCCGCCGCCATCGGGCAGCGCCTCTGGATCCGCCCGGCCACGACCACGGCCTCGTAACGCACGGGTCCCTCACGGCAGACTTCAGAGCCCCCGCACGGCACCGACGCCGTACGGGGGCTCTGCGCGTCTCCCCCGGAACGGGGCTCAGCCGCCCCGGATCACCTGGGTGACGCCGTTGATGATCTGCTGCACGGCGATCGCGGAGAGCATCATGCCCGCGAGCCGCGTCACCAGGACGACCCCGCCGTCCTTGATGACCCGGATGATCAGCAGCGAGTACCGCATCACCAGCCACAGCACGACATGGATGGCGAGGATCGCCGTCCACACCGACACCTGCATGGCGGCACTGTCGGCCTTCTGCACGGCGAGGATGACCGACACGATCGCGCCGGGCCCCGCCAGCAGCGGCATGCCCAGCGGTACGAGCGCCACGTTGACGTCCTTGGTCTGCTTCGGCTCGTCCGTCTTGCCGGTGAGCAGGTCGAGGGCGATCAGCAGGAGCAGGAGTCCGCCCGCGATCATCAGTGCGGGCACGGAGACGTGCAGGTAGTTGAGGATCTGGTGCCCGAGCAGTCCGAAGACGGTGATCACGCCGCCCGCGACACAGACGGCCTGGAACGCCATCCGCTTCTGCACCTTGCCGGGGCGTCCGGCGGTGAGCGCGAGGAAGATCGGGGTGATCCCGGGGGGATCCATGATGACGAAGAGGGTGAGGAACAGGGAGCCGAAGACGGCGACGTCGAACATCAGTACAGGGGCCTTGCTGGTAAAGGTGAACGTGGACGCGCGGAGGTGAGCCTCAGACCCCGCCGGCTCCCGGCACCGGGAACGCCCCGAACGCCCGCCGTGTGATCTCCCCGTACACCTCGGGGTCCGTCGTGTACTCACCGAGCACGCACGTCTTGCGGCTGCCGTGGTAGTCGCTGGAGCCGGTCGTCAGGAGCCCCAGTTCCTTGGCCAGCCCCCGCAGCCGCGCCCGCGCGTCGGCGTCGTGGTCCATGTGGTCGACCTCGATGCCGTCAAGACCGGCGGCGGCCATCTCGGCGATCGCCGACTCCGGCACCGTACGCCCCCGCTTGGCGGCGGCCGGGTGCGCGAACACCACGACTCCGCCGGCGCCCTTGACCAGCCGGATCGCCTCGAAGGGGTCGGTCTCGTGCTTCGGGACGTAGGCCCGGCCGCCGTCGGCCAGCCAGTCCGGGGTGAAGGCATCGCTCACGGTCGGTACGACACCGAGCTCGACGAGCGCGGTCGCCACATGCGGGCGCCCGACCGAACCGTCTCCCGCGATCCGCGCCACCTGCTCCCAGGTGACCGGCACACCCAGCTCCTGCAACCTGGCCACCATGCCCCGCGCCCGCGGCACCCGGTCGTCCCGCACCAACTCGCGCTCGGCGAGCAGAGCGGGCTCCTCCGGGTCGAAGAGGTACGCCAACATGTGCATGCTGATGCCGTCGAGACGACAGGACAGCTCGGCGCCCGTGACGAGCGTGAGCCTCTCCGGCAGCGCGGCGATGGCCTCCGCGTACCCCCGGGTCGTGTCATGGTCGGTCAGCGCGACGACGTCCAGCCCGGCAGCGGCCGCATTCCGCACCAGCTCAGCAGGGGTGTCCGTACCGTCGGACGCCGTGGAGTGGCAGTGCAGATCGATACGCACGACACGAACTCCAAACGGCGACGGGACAGAAGGGGACGCTCAAGGATAACCGGATTTTCACCCTTCCTGTCACACCCGCAACCACGTAGCGCCCCCTACATACAACTCCCCGAGGGGCGCGGGGCCGTATCCATATGCGGCTCCGCCGCGTGGGCGCGATCAATCCACGACCGGCCGCAGACAACCACGGCCTCCACACACCCGGCCCTCTACGGTTTGAGCAAGCGCGGCGACAGCGCCCCGCACGGCACCAGCTCCAACTCCGCGCCCGCGTCCCGCAGATCCGTCAGCACCAGCTCGTCGTACATCAGCAACCCCGACTGCTCGGGCCACACCACCGCCCACAGCCACAACCCGCGCGCCTCCCCCGCGAACACCGCGCGGTCGTCCGGCGCATCGGCGACATGCCACAGCGGCGTCGGACGCCCCGCGGCGAGCACCTTGACCTGGGGTGGCTTCTCGACGTTCATGTACGGTCCCGGGTCCGGCCCGTCCATGCCCGCGTACCGCGCGCCGAGGCCGACGCCGAGCTCCTCGGCGACCAGGATCAACTCGCCCATGCCGCCGAGCGGTCCGGGCCCCGAGCAGGCCACTGCCGTGGCACGGCCGCCGCTGCGGTCGTCTCCCGCGTAGCCCACGCCCGTGAACAGCCAGCCGACCGGCAGCGGCCACGGCATCCAGATGGGCACCTGCGTGCGATGCACCACGACACTGAGGGCCTCGACGCTGGGCGGGATCACGGGCTGCAGCGGATGCACCGTCCCGTGCACATCGCACTGCCAGGAATCGGCGAAGAGTCCGGGAGCCCTGACCCGGCCACCACACTTCGGGCAACTGGGTTCGCCCCTCATAGGCCCCCACGGTCCTACCCCGGCACGCTCACGTCAAGGACGATCACCCGTCCGGACGGAACGCGTTCACCAGGAAAAACTACATGTAGCTTGCATTATTTAGGCAATCTAACTTATCGTGTGTATATACCAACTACTTCGTCGTGACGGGAGAAGCAATGGACCCCTTCGACCCGGGAACCGACGCCGGAACCGACACCGGAACCGACGCCACAACCGGCAGCATCCTGCGGCAGCCCAAGTCGGTGTGGGCGACGGCCGGCGCGTCCGTCGTCGCGTTCATGGGCATCGGACTCGTCGACCCGATCCTGCCGTCCATCGCCCAGGGCCTGAACGCCACGCCCAGTCAGGTCTCCCTGCTCTTCACCTCCTACTTCCTGATCACCGCGATCGCGATGCTGGTCACCGGCTTCGTCTCCAGCCGCATCGGCGGCCGGAAGACCCTGCTGCTCGGCCTCGCCTTCGTCGTGGTCTTCGCGGGTCTCGCCGGCACGTCGGGCTCGGTCGCCGAACTCGTCGGCTTCCGGGCCGGCTGGGGACTCGGCAACGCCCTCTTCGTCTCCACCGCCCTCGCGGTGATCGTCGGCGCGGCGGCCGGCGGAAGCGCGGCCGCGATCCTGCTGTACGAGTCCGCCCTCGGCCTCGGCATGGCGTGCGGCCCCCTGCTGGGCGCGCTGCTCGGGGACGCCAACTGGCGCTACCCGTTCTTCGGCACCGCGTTCCTGATGGCCGTCGGCTTCCTTGGCATCACGGCGTTCCTGAAGGAACAGCCCAGGCCGGCCCGCAAGACCTCGCTGCTCGACCCGGTCAAGGCGCTCGGCCACGGCGGACTCGCCTCCGCGGCGATCTCGGCGTTCTTCTACAACTACACGTTCTTCACCGTGCTGGCCTTCACGCCGTTCGTGCTGAACATGACCCCGTACAAGTCGGGTGCGGTGTTCTTCGCCTGGGGTGTGCTGCTCGCCGTCTTCTCGGTGATCGTGGCGCCGCGCATGCAGCGGCGGTTCGGCTCGCTGAAGGTGCTCGGCGGCTCGCTGGTGCTGCTCGCCGCCGACGTGCTCGTCCTCGGATACGGCGACCACACGACCGCCGTCGTCTGCACGATCCTGTCCGGCGCCTTCATCGGCGTGAACAACACCGTCTACACCGAGCTGGCCCTCGGGGTCTCGGACGCGCCGCGGCCCGTGGCGAGCGCGGGCTACAACTTCGTGCGGTGGTTCGCCGCGGCGGCCGCGCCGTACTTCGCGCCGAAGATCGAGGAGTGGAGCGACATCCACATGCCGTTCGTGGTCGCGGCGGTCACCGCGGTCGCGGGCGCGGTCGTGGTCGTCGTACGGCAGAAGGCCCTCACGCACGACGTGGAAGAGCTGGAGCCGAAGCACGCGACCGAGGACGGGATCGCCGTCTTCGCCAACTGACGCTTTCCGGCCACCGGTTGGTGACCTTGCTCACGCGGCGTCAGTCGAGCGGTACGGACCTGCGGGACGGATCCCGCAGGTCCGTCCCGTTCGTCAGCCAGCGCTCCTGGAGGGCCTGGGCGCCGTGCACGCGCTTCCACGCGGCCTCGTTCGGGGTCATCGGGAGCAGCGGCAGGAACCGTACGGGGTCGAGGGGCTCGTCGAGCTCCAGGTCCTCCACCAGACCGCCGGGCTCGGCGACGAGGACGGAGGTGAACGGGGCGCCGGGCCACAGCGGCTCACCCACGTCGAGAGACGCACCGGGGGCCACGATCACCCCCTCGACCTGTGGCGACGCGGCGAGCACGGCGAGCGGGCGGAGCACCTTGTCGGTGTCGGCGAGGCCCGCGCGGACGGAGAGGACCAGCTCGGCGCGGGGGCCCTTGACCGGGTCGGCGAGCATCGCGGTGGGGTCCGCCATGGGCTGCGCGGACATGCCGAGCGTGGCGTAACGGACGACGTCCCCCTCCTGGAAGCGCAGCAGCTCGATCCGGTCCGTGCCGAGGAAGGTGACCCCGGCGCGCGCGTCCGGCTCGCCCAGCGCGGTGCGCAAACGGGCCTCTACCAGAGGAAGAACATCAGCCATGTCGCGAGCATAGAACTTGCCAGTAGCGGGCAAAGCAACGCCTTGACACTTCTGTCTGCTGATACTCTTGCCCGGTGGTTCGGGGCAGCACGCAGAAGCGTCGCCATCAGTCCCGACGCCGCTGAGACTCCCTTACGAGGGACCGGCTGGAGGAGGTGGGGCTGT
Organism: Streptomyces sp. NPDC002888; assembly: GCF_042888465.1. Taxonomy (NCBI): domain Bacteria; kingdom Bacillati; phylum Actinomycetota; class Actinomycetes; order Kitasatosporales; family Streptomycetaceae; genus Streptomyces; species Streptomyces sp. NPDC002888. Next base: position 85,379 of record NZ_JBIAPU010000030.1, read on the forward strand.
CATGGATCGAAGTCGACCTGGCAGTACCACTCGCTCTTCCGGCCACTGATGCAGCTGCTCCGGCTGATCGCCGCCTTTCACGCTCGCGTCTTCGTGCGGAAGAGCACTTCGTTTCGCTTTGCCTGATCTATCTGATCTGTCTGATCTGCAGCAGTAACGAAGCTCGCCACCGCGACGGTGCGGTGCTCCCCGCTTTGTGGACGTGCCAAACATCCGCAGTCAGGACGTCCCCATTCCGGGTAGTTCCACCCGTCTCCCCCGGCGGCCTTTCGTTGCCCGTACGAAGGAGCCTGCGATGTCGATGATCCGCGACCTGCGTGCCGTGGTCCGCCCGTCCCGTATCTCCCTGCGCAAGGACACCGGCGTCTACGACACCACGCGCGCCCCCGGAACGCCGTCGGCCGTCGTCGACTGCGCCGTCTACCGCGACGGTGGCCGCATCCACACCGACAGGCCGCTCACCCCGCACGAGGCGATGCGCCAGGTGCGCCGCGACGGCGGCTTCGTGTGGATCGGCCTGCACGAGCCGACCGAGGCCGAATTCGCCGGAATCGCGAGCGAGTTCGGGCTGCACCCGCTCGCCGTGGAGGACGCGGTGCAGGCGCACCAGCGCCCCAAGCTGGAGCGCTACGACGACTCGCTCTTCACGGTGTTCAAGACCATCCACTACGTGGAGCACGACCAGCTCGACGCCAACAGCGAGGTCGTCGAGACCGGCGAGGTCATGTGCTTCACCGGCCGGGACTTCTTCATCACCGTCCGGCACGGCGGGCAGGGCTCGCTGCGGGCGCTGCGGCACCGGCTCCAGGACGACCCCGAGCTGCTCGCCAGGGGCCCCTCGGCCGTGCTGCACGCCATCGCCGACCACGTCGTGGACGGGTACATCGCGGTGGCCGACGCGGTGCAGGACGACATCGACGAGGTGGAGACGGAGGTGTTCTCGCCGGGCCGCAAGGGCACCCCGCGCGGCACGGACGCCGGCCGGATCTACCAACTCAAGCGCGAGGTCCTGGAGTTCAAGCGGGCGGTGTCGCCGCTGCTGCGGCCCATGCAGCTGCTGAGCGAGCGTCCGATGCGGCTGATCGACCCGGACATCCAGAAGTACTTCCGGGACGTCGCCGACCACCTCGCCCGCGTCCAGGAGCAGGTCGTCGGCTTCGACGAGCTCCTGAACTCCATCCTCCAGGCCAACCTCGCGCAGGCGTCCGTGGCGCAGAACGAGGACATGCGCAAGATCACGTCCTGGGCCGCGATCATCGCCGTGCCGACGATGGTGTGCGGGGTGTACGGCATGAACTTCGACTACATGCCGGAGACGCACTGGCGGTACAGCTACCCGGCGATCATGATGATCACCGGCGTGATCTGCCTGGGCATCCACCGCACCCTGAAGCGCAACGGCTGGCTCTGAGAGCGCCTGGTTAGGCTGAGCCCATGACAAGTGCGTTGCTCGACCGGGCCCTCGTCGAGGAGGCCACGAAGAAGTCCGGCCTCATCTGGGTCCGGGGTGCCGGGGCTCCGGCCGCGCGTGCGCTGTGGCACGTGTGGCACGAGGGCGCGGCCTGCCTGGTCGGCGACGGGTCCGAGGAGCAGCCGCTGCCCGGGCTGGCCGACGGGTCCGAGGCCGAGGTGACGGTCCGCAGCAAGGACAAGGGCGGCCGGCTGGTGTCCTGGACGGCGAAGGTCGTTCAGCTCGCGCCGGGCTCCGAGGCCTGGGAGGCCGCCGTCGCCGAGCTCAAGGGCAAGCGCCTCAACGCGCCCGACGGGGAGGCCATGACGGAGCGTTGGGCGCGCGAGTGCCGGGTGCTCCGCCTGGAACCCACGGGCGGGACACTGCCGTTGCCCGACGGCTCTCTCGCCGAGGCCCCGATGCCGACGTCGGCGACGACGCGTCGAGAGATCCCCGCGGGGCTTGTGAGGTTGCTGATGAAGAAGCGCAAACGGGGATAGGCGGTCACGACGTGGGCAGTTGCTTGCCGTAGTCGACCGTCTCGTCCTTCCCCGGCTCGGTCAGGGTGAAGTCCTTGCCCCAGTCCGAGAAGGTCAGGGTGCCCGCGCCCCCGGCCCGCACCAGGAGCAGGGGATACGGCGTGCCCTCCAGGGACACGTCCAGCGTGCCGCCGGAGCCCTTGTCCCCGGTGACGCGGATGGTGCGGACGCCCGTCTGCTCGTGGCGGCCCTCCGTCCCCAGCGTGCCGTGCAGCGTCAGCAGACCGTCGAGGAGGACGTCCTTGTCCGTGAAACCGCTGAACCGCTTGTACGAGGGGTCGCCCTGCGGCACCTTCACGTACTTGCCGCCCAGCTTGCCCGCGGCCGCCGTGTCCGAACCGTCGGCGTCGCCCTTGCCGTCCTTGCCGTCCTGGTGGTTCCAGAACTCCGCGCTGGCCTTCAGGTACAGCTCCTCGCCGATGCGCAGCAGCTGGAACTCGGCGCCCTGCGCGGTGACCGAGCCACTGCCGCCGTCGGCCTTCAACTGCATGTCGAGCTTGTACGTGCGCCCGCTGGTGACCACGCTTCCCGACAGGCGCACCGCCGGGGCCGCCTCCGCGGCGGCCCGGGATTTCGACTGGATCTGCGCGGCGGGCAGCTTGCCCACCCCGTTCGTCCCGGCGTCCGGATCCTCGCTGCAGCCCGTCAGTCCCGTTCCCGTCACGACCAGCGCGCACATCGCGCCCACCAGTGCGGCCCGGCGAGTACGGCCCTGGGGAATCGCAGTCACAGGTGGTGCTGCCTCTCTGCGGGGGTGTCCTGAACGGCGTACGGCAGCGTACCGGGGTCTGCGGGTGCCGGCGGAGTCAGACCGTCCGGACCGGCCACCAGGGCGTTTCCGATCGGGACGGGCTAGCCTGAAGCCCACCCGAGCAGGCAATACGGAAAAGGAACCCAACCACCGAAACGCGGTACGAAAAGGAAGCACAGCCATGGCAGCCGGCGCCCCCCGGATCTTCGTCTCGCACCTCTCCGGTGTCGCCGCCTTCGACCCGAACGGCGACCAGGTGGGGCGCGTCCGCGATCTGGTCGTCATGCTGCGCGTCGGGCGGAAGCCGCCGAGGATGCTCGGACTGGTCGTCGAACTCGCCACGCGGCGCCGCATCTTCCTGCCCATGACCCGGGTGACCAGCATCGAGTCCGGACAGGTCATCACCACCGGGGTGCTCAACGTCCGCCGCTTCGAACAGCGGCCCACCGAGCGCCTCGTCTTCGGCGAACTCCTCGACCGGCGCGTCACGCTCGTCGAGACCGGTGCGGAGGTCACCGTCCTCGACCTGTCCGTGCAGCAGCTGCCGGCCCGTCGGGAGTGGGAGATCGACCGGGTCTTCGTGCGCAAGGGCCGCAAGCCCGGCGCGTTCCGGCGCGGCAGGGGCGAGACGCTGACCGTGGAGTGGTCGGCCGTCACCGGCTTCTCCCTGGAGGAGCACGGGCAGGGCGCCGAGAGCCTGCTCGCCACCTTCGAGCAGCTGCGCCCTGCCGACCTCGCCAACATGCTGCACCACCTCTCCCCCAAGCGCCGCGCCGAGGTCGCCGCCGCCCTCGACGACGACCGCCTCGCCGACGTCCTCGAGGAGCTCCCGGAGGACGACCAGATCGAGATCCTCGGCAAGTTGAAGGAGGAACGCGCGGCCGACGTCCTGGAGGCCATGGACCCCGACGACGCGGCCGACCTGCTCTCGGAGCTGCCCACGGACGAGCAGGAGCGGCTGCTGAACCTGATGCAGCCCGGCGACGCGGCCGACATGCGGCGCCTGCTGTCGTACGAGGAGCACACCGCGGGCGGTCTGATGACGACCGAGCCGATCGTGCTGCGGCCCGACGCGACCGTCGCCGACGCCCTCGCCCGGGTCCGCAACGCCGACCTGTCCCCCGCGCTCGCCGCCCAGGTCTACGTCTGCCGCCCGCCCGACGACACGCCCACCGGCAAGTACCTCGGCACGGTCCACTTCCAGCGCCTGCTGCGCGACCCGCCGTACACCCTGGTCAGCTCGATCATCGACGACGACCTGCAGCCCCTGGAGCCGGACGCGGCGCTGCCCGTGGTCGCCGGGTTCTTCGCGGCGTACGACATGGTCGCGGCGCCCGTCGTCGACGAGTCCGGGTCGCTGCTGGGCGCGGTGACCGTGGACGACGTACTGGACCACATGCTGCCGGAGGACTGGCGGGAGACGGAGTTCCACCTGGACGAGGGGGGTGTGACCGATGGCACCTGAGCGTGAGAGCACCCGCGAGCGCACCCCGGCGGGCGCCACCGCGACGAACCGTACGCGGCCCCGCCTCGACCAGCCGCGCCCCCCGCGCCGCCGGATCGTGCCCGAGTGGGACCCGGAGGCCTTCGGCCGGCTGTCGGAGCGCATCGCGCGCTTCCTGGGCACCGGACGGTTCATCGTCTGGATGACGTTCGTCATCATCCTGTGGGTGGTGTGGAACATCTTCGCGCCGCACGACCTGCGCTTCGACGAGTACCCGTTCATCTTCCTGACGCTGATGCTGTCGCTCCAGGCCTCCTACGCGGCCCCGCTGATCCTCCTCGCGCAGAACCGGCAGGACGACCGCGACCGCGTCAACCTCGAACAGGACCGCAAACAGAACGAGCGGTCGATCGCGGACACCGAGTACCTGACCCGGGAGATCGCAACGCTGCGCATCGGGCTCGGGGAGGTCGCGACGCGCGACTGGATCCGCTCGGAACTCCAGGATCTCGTCAAGGAGCTGGAGGGGCGCCGGGACGGCCATGTCGTATTCCCGGCGGAACGGTCGCACGGACGTGACGCAGACGACCGCTGACGGCCTTCCCTACGGCCCGGTACGGCGCCGTACCATCGTCCTATGGCTACGGAAGACGCGGTGCGCGAAGCACTGGCGACGGTGAACGACCCCGAGATCAACCGACCCATCACCGAGCTCGGGATGGTCAAGTCGGTGGACATCGGGGCGGACGGAGCGGTCGCGGTCACCGTGTACCTGACGGTCTCCGGCTGCCCGATGCGCGAGACGATCACACAGCGGGTGACGGACGCGGTCTCCGCGGTCGAGGGCGTCACCCGCGTCGACGTCACGCTCGACGTGATGAGCGACGAGCAGCGCAAGGAGCTGGCGAGCGCCCTGCGCGGCGGCCAGACCGAGCGCGAGGTCCCCTTCGCCAAGCCCGGCTCCCTCACGCGCGTGTACGCGGTCGCCTCCGGCAAGGGCGGCGTCGGCAAGTCGTCGGTGACGGTGAACCTGGCGGCGGCGATGGCGGCCGACGGCCTGAAGGTCGGCGTGGTCGACGCCGACATCTACGGCCACTCCGTGCCCCGCATGCTGGGCGCCGACGGCCGGCCCACCCAGGTCGAGAACATGATCATGCCGCCGTCCGCGAACGGCGTGAAGGTCATCTCGATCGGCATGTTCACCCCGGGCAACGCCCCGGTCGTCTGGCGCGGCCCGATGCTGCACCGCGCGCTCCAGCAGTTCCTGGCGGACGTGTACTGGGGCGACCTGGACGTCCTGCTCCTGGACCTGCCGCCCGGCACCGGTGACATCGCGATCTCCGTGGCGCAGCTCGTTCCGAACGCCGAGATCCTCGTCGTGACGACCCCGCAGCAGGCCGCCGCCGAGGTCGCCGAGCGGGCGGGCTCCATCGCCGTCCAGACCCACCAGAAGATCGTCGGCGTCGTCGAGAACATGTCCGGCCTGCCCTGCCCGCACTGCGGCGAGATGGTCGACGTCTTCGGCACGGGCGGCGGCCAGGCGGTGGCGGACGGGCTGACGCGCACGACGGGCACGTCCGTCCCCGTCCTCGGCAACATCCCCATCGACGTCCGCCTCCGCGAGGGCGGCGACGAGGGCAAGCCGGTCGTCCTGACGGACCCGGACTCCCCGGCGGGCTCGGCACTGCTTGCGATCGCCGGAAAGCTCGGCGGACGCCAGCGCGGCCTGTCGGGACTGTCGCTGGGGATCACCCCGAAGAACAAGTTCTGAGCCGGGCGTTCTCAACCAGATATCGCGTGTTCCCTGCGGGTCCTGATCGTTTGACCGGGCATGCAGAGCACACGGGTGACACGCGGGATCGATCTCGGCGCGGTGCGCGAGCAGGTCGACGCGGTGCTGGAGGACTTCCTCGCCGGTAAGGCCAGGACGGCAGCCGGCCGTGGGCACCCGCCCGAGGTGGTGCGCACCGTGCGCGACTTCCTGGCCTCCGGTGGCAAACGGATCCGGGCGCTGCTGTGCGTGGTGGGCTGGCACGCCTCGGGCGGACACACCGACCGTGCCGCGGTGCTGCGGGTGGCGGCGTCCCTGGAGCTGTTCGTGGCGTTCGCCCTCATCCACGACGACATCATGGACGACTCGGCCAGCCGCCGCGGCCGCCCGGCCGTCCACCGCGCGATGCGCGCGCGGCTCGGCGACGACGAGCGCGCCGCGCGCCTCGGCGCGGGCGGCGCGCTGCTGGTGGGAAACCTCGCCCTGATGTGGGCACAGGAGTTGCTGCACACCGCCCGGCTCGACACCGGCCGGCATCGCGTGGTGCACGGACTGTACGACGCGATGCTGGAAGAGGTCATGTACGGCCAGTACCTGGATGTGATGGGCACCGGCCGCAGCGCCGACGACATCGAGGCGGCCCTGGAGATCATCCGCTACAAGACCGCCACCGCGACCGTCGAGCGGCCCCTCCAGCTGGGGGCCGCCGTCGCCGGGGCCGGAGAGGCCACCCTGGACGTCTTCACGCGGCTGGGCCTGCCCCTGGGGGAGGCGTTCCAGATCAGGGACGATCTCCTGGACGTCTTCGGCAGCCCGGACGGCAGGTGCGCGCCGGGCCTGAGCGACTTGCGGGAAGGCAAACGGACCGTGCTTCTGGCACTCGGTCTGCAGCGCGCCGACCCGGTCCGGCGAGAGCGGCTGCGCCGACTGGTGGGCCGGCCCGATCTGGGCGAGCGTGAGGCGGCCGAGGTGCGGGCCGTCCTGGAGGCGTCCGGCGCTCGGGAGCACGCCGAGCGGATGATCACCTCCCGCTACGAGCAGGTGCTGCGTGCACTGGACGCGGCCGCCTTTCCGGAGGCCGCGGACCGTGCTCTGCGCGATCTCGCGGTGACCGCCACGCGGTACACCTCCTGACGCCACGCTGAGCGTGCCCCCCATCCCCGACCAGGAGGACCTCGTCATGACCGAACAGGTGCTGGAGCGCGTCGCCGGATACGAGCGCCGGTTCAACACGCTCTTCGAGGAGTACTTCGCCACGCTGAGCGCCGGGCTCGAAGCGCCGACGTTCAGCCGTTTCACGCCGGAGTGCGTGGAGTTGCTGCGGGATCTGTCCCTGCGCGGCGGCAAGCGGATGCGGGTCGTCCTGCTGAACGAGGCGGCTCGGCTGGTGACCGCCGAGCCGGTCGAAGGGCTGGACGCCGCGGCGCTGAGCATCGAACTCTTCCAGACGCACGCCCTGGTCCACGACGACCTCATCGACGACAGCCCCACCCGACGGGGAGGCCCGTCCACCTACTACGCCTACCGCGAGCGGTTCCCCCGCCACCGCCAGGCATCGCTCGGCCTCACCCTGCTCGCGGGCGACCTCGCTCTGGCCCTGTCCCTGCGGGTGCTCCTGGACGCCAAGCTGCCCGCCGCGCTGCGTCAGTCCATGGTCGAGGTGCAGACACGGGCGGCAACGGACACCTACGTGGGCCAGATCATCGACCTGGAACGCGACTTCGGCGGCACGGCCCCGGACGAGGACGTCCTGCACTGTGTGGCCGATTACAAATCCGCCCGGTACAGCCTCCTGGCGCCACTGCAGCTGGGGCTCCTGGCCGCAGGTGAAGACCCGGCACTCTTCGAGCCGGAACTGCGCCGCTACGCGCGGCTCGTCGGCATCTGCGGACAGATGCGCGACGACTATCTGGACCTGTTCGGGGACGCGGCCGTCATGGGCAAGCCGACCGGCACCGACCTCCGCGAGGGGAGGCACAGCTACACCGTCAGCGCCCTGCTGTCCGCCGTCGACGGCACCGAGCGCACGGTGGTGGAGGCCGCCCTCGGGGACCCGACGTGCACCCCGGAGACCGTCGCCGCCGTCCGAGAGATCGCCGAGAACCGCGGTGTGGCGGCCGGGATGCGGGCCGACATGCGCCGTCACGCGGAACAGGCTTCCGTGGTGGCCGCCGGCTGGCGGTCACGGTGGCGCGCGGAGGCGGTCGCCTTCTTCGAACGCCTGCCGCTGTGGAGCGTCGACCGGACCATGTGACCGGCCCCGGGCCGTGGTGGCCCGGTCTTTGGGTGGCCTGGTCTTTGGGTGGCCCGGTCTTTGGGTGGCCTCGTCTACGACGCGCTGCCCGCCAGGTCCGCCACGGCCTGCCGCCAGCGCGTCGGCAGGCTTTCTGCCCCGGGGAGGGCGGTGTCGATGCGGAAGCACGCGCTGACCACGTCCTCGTAGGCGAGGACTACGACGGCGAGAGGGACACCGGGCGGACAGCAGATGACGCCGTCGATGCCGTGCACGACCGCGTCGCCGTAGTGCAGACGGCGACGCATCACGAAGTACGAGACGCAGACGGTGAGCCGCCTCGGAGCGGTGCTCACGGCCACGAGGCGAGCGAAGAGCCACCGAGGGAGGTGGGTGAGGACCGCCCGGAGGAGGGCCTTGTGCTCGGCGGACTTCAGGGGCGCGGTGACCGCGCGCGTGCGGGCCAGCCGTTCTCCCGGGGGCATGGCGCCGCCCGGGAGGTCGACCCGCGTCAGGAACAGCCGGTTTCCCGGAGCGGTCGCTTCCTTCGGGGTGCGCAGGTTGACGGGGATCATGACCGGGAGCGGCACCTTGGCGGCGCGGGGCCATGCCGTTTCGGCCCATCCCGCGACCGCGTGCGCCAGGGCGGCGAGGCAGACGTCGTTGGTGCTCGCGTCACCGGCACGGGCCGCTGTGCGCAGCCGTGCGGAGGGGAGCCGGGTCCACAGCGTGTCGCGGCGGCTGGACAGCGGCCTCGACGGGGACTGCCACAGCTTGTGGCCCCGCATCTGGGGGAGCAGCCGCGCCGCGCTGCGCGGGAGGTGGCGCAGGCGGGGCCGGGGCGCGCGGGAGACGTCCCGCGCGACGGCCGCTGAGGGCTGCCCGGACACCAGTGGATCTCCGAACAGCGCCTCCATCACCGCGGCCATGCTGCCACCGTCCTGGACCGCGTGATGGGTGAGGTACAGCAGCGCGAACCCGTCCGGGGCGTGACCGTGCAGAAGGACCATGCGCCAGGCCGGCGCCCTCTCGGGCAGGGGCTCGCGCAGCAGGACCCGTACGGCGGCCTCCAGATCCTCCGGTTCACTGCCGACGCGCCGTTCGCCGATGTGCCGGGCCAGGTCCGGGGCGGCGGGAACCCACCGTGCCGTCGGTCCGTCGCCGGACAGGAGGTGCGTCAGACAGGGCAGGCCGGTGAGGCGGCCGGCCACGTGTTCGCGCAGGCCCGCCGGATCGGGCACGGCACCGGTCAGGTGCAGCACCACCCCGACGGTCGCGTTGGCGTCCGGGTGCTCGGCGAGCTCCTCGACCGTGCGCATGACGAGATCGGCGGGGCTGGGATGCGGGAACCGACTCATGCCTGCCCTTGGAGGAGGTCGAAGACAGGGGCGCTGACCGCCGCGCCGGCGAGCGCTCCGACGACCACCTGGCCGACGGTGTGGCAGCGCAACCGGATACGGGACCAGCCGATCAACGGGACCAGCGGGGAGAGCACCAGCATCCAGGGGCCGAAGGCCGATGTGAGGACGGCGAGGGCGCCGGCGGCGACCGCGGAGTGCACCGACACCTTCCAGAAGAAGGTGATCAGCAGCAGTACGAACAGGACCGCGAGCATCGCCGTCACCAGGGCCGTCACCTCGGCGGGCGCTTCGAGCCCGTGGAGCAGGGCGGTGCCGGTGAGGACCGAGGCCATGATGCCGGGGGCGGCCACGAGCCGGTCCTGCCGCAGCCGTACGTGCCGGTCGCCCCAGTACGCGCGGCGCTCGCCGAATCCCAGGATCAGCGTGGGCAGCACCGCGGTGAACACCGCCGCGAACAATCCCCAGCCGACGCCCGGCCACGCGTCGGCGTGCCAGCCCAGCAGCGGGGCCAGGAGCAGCATCCAGTTCCTGGGCTCGAAGCCGTCGCTGACCAGGCACGCCCAGCGCGACTGCGCGCACGAAGGGACGGTCACGGCACCGGCACCGCCTCCGGGGCCGCCGCGGCCGTACGCGCGTGGTGGGTGCGGGTGCGGACGGCGAAGGCGGCCATGCCCAGTGCCGCCATGCCCACGGCCCAGCCCGCACCGAGCAGCAGGCAGCTCAACGGCACCACCGTCAGGCCACCGGCCGCCACCGAGCTCTGCACCGCTCCATAGGCCGGCAGGAAGCGCACGACCGGGCTGTCAGCGTCCGGGTTGATCAGCGGGTTCTGCAGCAGCAGATCGATCGAGCTGATCATGATCGCGAGGAACATGCCGGCCAGCTCGCTGCGCAGCACGGCCGCCAGCACGATTCCGATGCCGCCGTAGGTCAGAGCGCCGGTGAACATCCCCGCGGCGAACACGACGGGCTGCTCCGGACGCCAGAACAGGTGCATCCACGCGGTGGTGTAGACGGCCACCAGCACCGCCACCAGGACGAGCGAGACGCACTTCGCCAGCGCCAGGGCCGACCGGGGATACCCGGCGCGCACCAGACGCCGGTCGAAGAGTGCCGAGCGGGCCGTGGCGACGAACATCATGAACGCGACGACCAGCGAGAGGGCCTGGAGAGCGCCGTCGATCTGAAGCAGGATGTTGCCGTCCATGACCACCGAGCGCGCGACCGAACGGATCCGGAACCGCAACGGGGTACGGGCCACCACCGTGAAGGCCAGGCCCGTCCACAGCGGGACGAACAGCACGAGCATGAGCAGCGCCAGACGGTTACGGGCCTGCTCGACCAGCGCGAACCGCAGGGCGGTACGGAAGCGGGAGCACCAGGACCTCATACCGGCACCCTCTCCGCCCCGGTCCGCTCCGCCTCGTGCAGCGCTCCTTCCCGGAGGCGGTACAGGGCGTCCAGACGGGAGACGTCGTAGGCGAGGTGGGAGACCACCAGGACCGCGCAGCCCCGGTCACGCAGGGACGCCGCCAGGTCCCAGAACCGCAGGTACGTCTCCCAGTCGAAGCCCTGGTACGGCTCGTCCAGGAGCAGCACCCGCGGATCGTGCATCAGCGCCAGGACCAGGTTGAGTTTCTGGCGGGTGCCGCCGCTGAGCGCCTCCACCCGCTCGTCCCGGTAGCCGCCGCAGTTCAACTGCTCCAGGAGTTCGAAGGCCCTGTCCAGGCTGTCCAGACCGTATGCGGCCTGGAAGAACCGCAGGTGCTGCTCGACGGAGAACGCCCCGTGCAGCACCGCGTCCTGCGGGCAACTGCCCAGCACGTCCACCCGCTCGACCGCGCCGCCGTCGGCCGCGAGGTCCCCGGCCAGAATGCGCAGCAGCGTGCTCTTGCCGGCCCCGTTCTCGCCCACGATTCCCACCAGCTGCCCTGGAAACAGGTCCAGCGACACCCCTCGCAGGACCGGGCGGCCCCGGTAGCTCTTGCGCACCCCGCGGATGCGCAGCACGGGCTCACCCGCCGCCACTGATTCCTCCCCCGCGCGCAGAACACTTCACGGGAGCAACAACGACAGCGGTGACGGGAGGCAATGGGGCGCCGGGAATCGAGGCGCCCCTTTTCACGGGCTATGCGTATGCGTCGGCCATGCGTACGCGGTCCTCTGTGTGCGCGAGTCCTACGCGTACGCGGCGATGTCCTTGATCATGGCGAACCCGAGGCCGTACGCGCTCATCCCTCTCCCGTACGCCCCCACATGCACGCCCTGCTCGGTGGAACCGGCCAGCACCCACCCGAACTCGGACTCCCGGTAGTGGAACGACGTCGGCACCCCGTCCACCGGCAGGGACAGCGTCGACCACTCCGGCCCGGCCAGGTCGTCGGCCAGCGCCCACGCCGTCTCCGTCTGCTGCTCCAGCCAGTCGTCCCGCAAGCTGTGGTCCATCTGCCCGGGCCAGGTGAAGGACAGCAGCCCCACACCCGCGAGCCACGCCGCCGAGGACACCGACGTGGCCTCCAGCAGCCCCGTACCGTCCGCGCTGCGCCGCACGGGATTCGCGGCGACGGTCACCACGACCGCGAACTTCTCCCGGTCCTCCGCGGTCGACTCGTTGCGTACGGAGGGTTCGTCACCGTGCCCGACGGAACCGTGTTCCACGGCCCCGTCGGCCGCCGTCCCGACCTGCATCAGCCAGCGCGGCCCCGTGAAGGCCTCGTCGAGGCCGTACCACGGGAAGGGCGCCAGCAGGTAGCCATCGACGGTGCGCCGGGCGGAGGGGACCTGTTGTCCGCCCTCCGCGGCCGGCGCCTGCGCGACTGCCTGACTTGTCGTCTCCATGTGCCCGGACGCCTCCTCGCTCTCGTCGGACCGAAGCGGCCCGCCCCCCTTCGGGCGGCGTCGCTGGTTCGCGTACGGCCCGCACAACAACTCGGCAGCATATCCACCCCGCTCCGAGCTGCGGGGCAACCGCCCGGCGCGTGGGTCGCTCCGACAGCGCGTTCACGCCGTGCGCGGCCATGACACCGTATGAAACGCGTCACGTACGCGAAGAGCCGCACGTCTTTGACGTGCGGCTCTTCGGTGTGGGTACGTCGCTCAGGTGGCGTCCGCGTCGAAGGGCGGGCGGTCGTCCTTGCCGGGCTCCTCCGGCTTCTTGGACATGTCGACACGGTCGGGCGAGGAATCGGAGGAAGGGGACGAGGAGGACGAGGCGGAGGCCGACGACTCCGACTCGCGGCCGTGGACGGCGTCCGTGACCTCGGCCATCTCCTTCTTCAGGTCGAAGCCGTTGCGGATCTCCTTGAGCCCCAGCTCGTCGTTGTCCATCTGCTTGCGGATGAACGTCTTGGGGTTGAGGTCCTCGAACTCGAAGTCCTTGAACTCCGGGCCGAGCTCCGTCCGGATGTCCTGCTTGGCGCTCTCCGAGAACTCGCGGATCTTGCGGATCGTCCGCGTGACGTCCTGGATGACCTTCGGGAGTTTGTCCGGACCGAAGACGAGCACGGCAAGGACAACGAGCGTAATCAGCTCGAGCGGTCCTATGTCATTGAACACCTGAAGCTCCTTGCGATGTCCGGGCCGGGTCCACGGTACCTGTCGCACCTGTCCGACCGGTACCGTCCCGAGCTGTCCACGTGTGGGCGGCCGACCGGTTTTTCGCGTTGTTTGCCTTGTCGGGGCGTGTTTCGGCCGCCACCTGTGAGGTTTCTGTCAATCGCTGCTCAGCTGCCCGCGGATCCGAGCACGAGCGAGACCGTCCTCTCCTTGCCGTCGCGTTCGACGGTCAGCTCCAGGCGGTCGCCGGGGCGGTGGGCGCGCGTCTTGACGATGAGTTCCTCGCCGGAGTGGACGCGCTGGCCGTCGACCTCGGTGACGACGTCGCCCGCCTCGAGTCCGGCCCGGTCGCCGGGGCCGCCCGCGTTGACCGCGGGGCCGCCGTCGTGGCCCTTGGTGTTGATACGGGCGCCGTCGCCGGTGTAGTCCATGTCGAGGGTGACGCCGATGACCGGGTGGGTCGCCTTGCCGGTGTTGATCAGCTCCTCGGCGACGCGTTTGCCCTGGTTGACGGGTATGGCGAAGCCGAGTCCTATGGAGCCGGCCTGGCCGCCTTCCGTGTCGGAGCCGTCGTCGGCGGAGCGGATGGCGGAGTTGATGCCGATGACGCGGGCGCGCGAGTCGAGCAGGGGTCCGCCGGAGTTGCCGGGGTTGATCGGGGCGTCGGTCTGCAGGGCGTCGACGTACGACACGTCGCTCGCGTCGCCGGTCTCGCCGCCCGCCGTGATGGGGCGCTCCTTGGCGCTGATGATGCCGGAGGTGACGGTGCCCTCCAGGTCGAAGGGGGCGCCGATGGCGACGACGGGGTCACCGACCTGGACGCTGTCGGAGTTGCCGAGCGGGAGCGGCTTCAGCCCCTTCACCCCGGTCACCTTCACGACCGCGAGGTCGTATCCGCTGTCGCGTCCGACGACCTCGGCCTTGGCGGTCTCGCCCCCGTTGAAGACGACGGTGATCTTCCCGTCGTCCCCGGCGGGCTCGACGACATGGTTGTTGGTGAGGATGTGCCCCCGGCTGTCCAGCACGAAGCCGGTCCCGGTGCCCTGCTCCTCACTGCCGCTGACATGCAGGGTCACCACGCTGGGCAGCGCCCGCGCGGCGATCCCGGCGACACTGTCCGGCGCCCGCCCGGCCGGCTCCGCCGCGGCCTGCGGCAACTCCACACTCCCGACCCCACCGTTGCGCTCCAGATACGCCCCCACGACCCCACCGATGCCGCCCGCCACGAGCGCCAACACGGCAGCCCCAACGACGAGCGCCCTCCTCCCCCGCCTACGCCGCTGCTCCCGACTGAGCACAACGGCCCCGGTCTGCTGGAGGGGGGCACCGGCGAGCGGTGTCGCGGACCACGGGTCGTAGCGCTGCCAGGGGTCGGCGGCGGTGTCCGGTGCCGCCGACGCCGGGGCGCCTTGGGCGAACGCGTCGGCAGTCGGGACGACAGCGGGGGACGGCGAGGTGACAGGGGTGCCGCTCTGACCCACCGGAAGGCCGGGTGCCACGGGAACAGGGGGATGCGGGGCGGGCACGGCAGCGGGCGCGGGTGCCCCGGTGCCGTGCTGCCGGCCGGGGGCCACTGGAACGGACGGATGCGCGACAGGCGCGCCAGCGGCAGCGGGCGCCGATGTCTCGGTGCCCTGCTGCTGGACGAGGGTTGCTGGAGCGGAGGTGTGCGGGGCGGGCGCGGCAGCGACGCCGGGCGCCGGCGTCCCGGTGCCGTGCTGCTGGTCGACCATTCCAGCCGATGCTGCCACCGTGCCCTGCGCCGGGGGAGCCGCCGGGTGCTGCACCGGCGGCGCCGAGGCCCAGGGGCCGGGCTCGCCGTACGGCGGGGTGCTGTAGGGGTCGGGGTCGTGCAGGGGCTTGGGCCGCTCGGCAGCCGACGCAACGGCGGAACCGGCCGACGCGACCGCAGCAGCAGCAGCCTCCGCACGCGACCCGGTCGGCGCCTGGTCGCCCTCCTCGCCGACGACCGGCTCGGCTCCACCCTCCGAACCCACCGAACCCACCGACGGCCGAGTCAACTCGTAATCGGCGTCACGCTCGTCGCCTGCGCCCCTGCGCGCCGAGGGCACACTCAGCACGTAGTCGCCCTCGCCCTCGTCACCGGAGGCCCCCTCAACACCAACGCCAGGACCCGACGGCGGATCACTCGCGGCGAGGCCTGCCCCCGCGCCGACACGCGCCGAGGGCTCGCTCAGCTCGTAGTCGCCTTCGTCGTCGGCCCGCTCCCCGAAGGGGTCTCGCGGTGTCACCTCACCGGAGGTGTCCTCGTTCATGCTCTCCCCACAGCTGGCCACGGCACGGCACGTCGGCGGTGGCCGCAGATGATCTGCTCGGCGCGCCCGACGGAGTGTCTTGGACGCAGCTCACCCTGGATTCAACCAGGTTCCCGGGGTGTCGCGGCAGGGGCCGGGTCAGCGGGCCTGGTCGGAGGGCGACGAGGGAGCGGAGGTCGCGTCGGGGACGGGTGCGGCGAGCAGGGCAGGGGCCGTGGCCTCGGGGGCCGGGGTCCACGCGGTCAGGGCGATCGGCGGGGGCGGGGTGAGCGGACGTATCAGAGGGGACATCGCGGCCGCGCCGGCCACCACGGGTGCGGTGAGTGCGTGCAGCGTGCCCTCGTGCTGCTGGCCGGGGGCCGGGGAGGGCACACCGGGCAGCAGGGGCGCGGAGACCTCCGTCGGGGCCACCGGGGTCTCGCCCTGGCCGCCCTGTCCGCCCTGGGCGAGCAGGGGGCCGACCGCGCGGCGACGCACCGTCTCGGGCACCGCCGCGGTCCCGGTGCCCTGGGTCCGCGCAGGCGTCACGTTGCTTCCACCGGAGCCGCCGCGCGCCTCCGTGTCCGCGGGGACGCCGCTGGTCATGCCGCCCAGCGCGATCGCGGCCAGCGACACCGCCCCGGCGGCGACGAAGGCGAACCGCATCCCGCGCGAGCGCTCGGCGTCGTTGCGCCCCACGGCGTGGATGCGGAAGCCGCGGTCCGGGGAGGAGGGCGCCAGGACGGAGCCGTGCCCGCGGGCGGGGACATAGCCGAACTCGAAATGGTCTCTGCGTCTCACTCCGAAGATCCCGCCGGCCTCGGGCTGTCCGGAGAACGCGCCGAAGCCTCCCCCGTCGAGCGGCGAGCCACCGCCGTCCGGATCACCTCCCCCGGGCAGCCCCTGGAGACGGGCCAGGAAGCTCTCGGAGGGAGTGGGCGGGGCGACCTCCGCGAAGGCGTTCTTCAGCCGGCGCTGTGCGTCGACCTCCGCCTTGCACTTCGGGCAGGTGGCCACATGGGCCAGGACGCGCTCACGCGTGTCATGACCGAGCTCTCCGTCCACCAGGGCGGAGAGCCGGTCTCCCAGATGCTGTTCCGCGAGGTGCCCCTCGCCGGGTTTCGGCCGTGATCCGTTCACGCGGTCGCGCCCCCTCCCCCCAGTGCGGGGACACGGGGCACGAAGGAGCGGCGCTCGGCGCGGGCCTCGGGCGAGCGGTGCGCCAGGGCCTTGCGCAGCTGGGAGCGGCCGCGGTGGATACGGGAGCGGACCGTGCCCAGCTTGACGCCGAGGGTCGCGGCGATCTCCTCGTACGAAAGTCCTTCGATGTCGCACAGGACGACCGCGGCGCGGAACTCGGGCGCGAGGGTGTCGAGGGCCTGCTGGATGTCCGCGTCGAAGTGCGCGTCGTTGAAGACCTGCTGGGGGGAGGGGTCGCGGCTGGGCAGTCGCTCCGCCGCGTCCTCGCCGAGGGCGTCGAAGCGGATGCGCTGCTTGCGGCGGACCATGTCGAGGAAGAGGTTGGTGGTGATGCGGTGCAGCCAGCCCTCGAAGGTCCCCGGCGTGTAGGTCGACAGGGAGCGGAAGACGCGGACGAAGACCTCCTGGGTGAGGTCCTCGGCGTCGTGCTGGTTGCCGGTGAGGCGGTACGCCAGCCGGTAGACCCGCCCGCTGTGCATGCTGACGATCTCCTCCCAGGTGGGCGGAGTCCACGCCTGCCCGTCCGCGTCGGTGGAGAAGGTCGCGGTCTGGGTCTGGTCAGCGGCGTGGCTGTGGTCAGCAGCGGTGTTGTTCACGGATTTCGGCCTACCTGCCGATCCGAGGAAGCGCCGCAGCACTCCTCCCCGATCCACAGGCGCGGCCGCACCTCCCCTGTCGGCTCTGGTGGTGTCCAGTGGAGCCCCTACCATAGCCACCTCGCCCGTTAGCTCCGGATAAGCGGTTTTACGAGAATTTGATCTGTGCTGATACGGCTCATGCGGCTGCGTCAGCACTTGCTCGGCGCCCCGCCCGTCGTCGTGATCCAACTGTGTCCCCCCGTCGTCTCTCCCACCCTTCTAAACGCCCGGTCCCATCTGCGGGTTCCCGACGGCAACGGATACAGTCACGCCCAGGCAACCACGGGGACGGGAGAGGGTCATTACCGCCAACCGGCAGACGAGCTGGGCGTTCGCCGACGCCTATGTCGCCGAGGACGAAGCGCTGCACTGGGCCCGTGACCGGGCCCGCGAGGCAGGGCTGCGCTCGGTGTCGCCCGGCACGGGCGCAGCGCTGCGGTTGCTCGCCGCCACCGTGGACGCGAAGGCGGTCGCGGAGATCGGTACCGGTACCGGCGTCTCCGGCATCCACCTGTTGCACGGCATGCGGCCGGACGGCGTCCTGACGACCGTCGACCCGGAGCCGGAACACCAGCAGTTCGCCCGGCAGGCCTTCCGCGCGTCCGGCTTCGCCAGCAACCGCGCCCGCTTCATCCCCGGCCGCGCGCTCGACGTACTGCCCCGGCTCGCGGACGCGGGCTACGACCTGGTCTTCTGCGACGGCGACCGCCTGGAGTTCCTCGACTACCTCGCTGAATCGTTGCGGCTTCTACGCCCCGGTGGGCTGGTCGTCTTCGAGGGCGTCTTCACCAACGGCCGCACGGTGGACTCCGGCCCGCAGCCCACGGAGGTCATAAGAATCCGGGAGCTGCTGCGCGCGGTGCGCGAGAGTCAGGAACTGGTGCCGTCACTGCTCCCTGTGGGTGACGGTCTGCTGTGCGCGGTCAAGCGATAAGGGCCTCGCGGCGCTGAAAAGCCCCGGAAACGTTCGAGAAGTCCCGAAAATCAGCCGCCCCGGCATCGAAATACGATGCCGGGGCACTGAAAAGGGTATGGTCGCTTGCGCGTCAGCCGACAACCTTCTTGAGGGCGTCGCCGAGGGCGTCGGCCTCGTCGGGAGTCAGCTCGACGACGAGCCGTCCGCCGCCTTCGAGCGGAACGCGCATGACGATGCCCCGCCCCTCCTTGGTCACCTCGAGCGGACCATCGCCCGTCCGCGGCTTCATGGCCGCCATGCTCGTTCCCCTTCCTGAAACCAGCTCATCGTCAAGGCCGACGGCCCCCGAAGGGCACGCGCAGTCCAGCGGGGACACGCGACACCGGCATCGAACACATTGCTTCCAGGCCATTATCCCGCATCTCAGGACCCGATGACCAACATCAGTCGGCATCGCTTGGGCAACGCGCGCGACCAAAACCACTCAATTCGGCGATGTGACTGCGATACTGCGCGGCCGCACCGAGTTCGGCGGAGCAAAAACCTTCGAGAACTCTTTGACGCAGGTCACACGTCCGGTCCGGGCTGCGGACGGCGAACTCCGCCATGCTGTTCCTTCGTACAGACGACGTACTGACCAGTACGTCGAAACCGTGACATCGGAGGGGATACCCCATGGCCGACACCGTGCTCTACGAGGTGAACGACGGGCTCGCGACGATCACGCTGAACCGCCCCGAGGCGATGAACGCGCTGAACGTCGCGACCAAGGTCGCCCTCCGCGACGCGGTCCGCGCGGCGGCGGACGACGACGCCGTACGGGCGGTGCTGCTGACGGCTGCCGGGGACCGGGCGTTCTGCGTGGGTCAGGACCTCAAGGAGCACATCGGGCTGCTGGCCGAGGGCTCGGGACAGGTCATGAGCACGGTCAAGGAGCACTACAACCCGGTCGTGCGGGCGCTGACGGAGATGGCGAAGCCCGTTGTCGCCGGGGTGAACGGCGTCGCGGCAGGCGCCGGCTTCGGTTTCGCGCTCGCTGCGGACTATCGGGTGGTGGCGGACACGGCTGCCTTCAACACGTCGTTCGCGGGGGTGGCGCTGACCGCCGACTCGGGCGTCTCGTGGACCCTGCCGCGGGTGATCGGGCCCGGCCGGGCGACCGACCTGCTGCTCTTCCCGCGCAGTATTGCTGCGCAGGAGGCGTACGAGTTGGGCATCGCCAACCGGATCGTGCCCTCGGCGGAA
The DNA here is from genome assembly GCF_042888465.1 of Streptomyces sp. NPDC002888. NCBI lineage: Bacteria > Bacillati > Actinomycetota > Actinomycetes > Kitasatosporales > Streptomycetaceae > Streptomyces > Streptomyces sp. NPDC002888. The sequence continues at coordinate 104,737 of NZ_JBIAPU010000030.1, forward strand.
CTGCGCGCGGAGGCCGAGAAGGTCGCGCGCGAGCTTGCCGCCGGGCCGACGGTCGCCTACGCGGCGATCAAGGAGGCGGTGGCGTTCGGGTTCTCCCACTCGCTGGCGGAGACGCTGGAGAAGGAGGACGAGTTGCAGACTCGGGCGGGGGCCTCGGAGGACCATGGGATTGCGGTGCAGGCCTTTGTGAACAAGGAGAAGCCGAAGTACCTGGGCCGCTGAGTTCGGGGGCTGGAGCGCCGTTGGGGGCTGCGGGTTCGTTGTGGTTGTTCGCGCCCACGCGGCGGAGCCGGATTCGATACGGCCCCGCGCCCCTTAAGGGGCGCTCCTCGCCACGCAGGTCGCCAAGTGGTCGTCGACCAGCCCGCACGCCTGCATCAGGGCGTACGCCGTCGTGGGGCCCACGAACCGCAGGCCCCGCTTCTTCAGGGCCTTGGAGAGGGCCGTCGAATCGGGAGTGATCGCGGGGACGTCGGCCAGGGTCTTCGGAACCGAGCGGTTGGCCGGGTCGGGGGCGTGCGACCAGATGAGCTCGTCGAGTTCGCCCGGGGACCACTCGGCCAGGACGCGCGCGTTGGCGAGGGTCGCGTCGATCTTGGCGCGGTTGCGGATGATGCCGGGGTCGCCGAGGAGGCGCTCGCGGTCCTCGTCGGTGAAGGCGGCGACCGAGGCGATCTTGAAGTCGGCGAAGGCGGTACGGAAGCCGGAGCGGCGGCGCAGGATGGTGATCCAGGACAGGCCGGACTGGAAGGCCTCCAGGCTGAGGCGTTCGTAGAGGGCGTCGTCGCCGTGGACCGGGCGGCCCCACTCCTCGTCGTGGTACGTCACGTAGTCCGGCGTGGACAGTGCCCAGGGGCAGCGCAGCGCGCCGTCGGGGCCCGCGAGGGCGGCGCCGTCGCTCACTGGTGGTCCTCCGGCGCGGGCTTCTCCATGGAGACGTGGGGCGCGGCGGCCTGGGCGCCGGCCAGCGCGGACTCCAGGTCGGAGATGCGGGTGTCTCTCTCCGCGAGCTCGGCGGCGAGGCGGTTGAGCGCGTCGTCGACGTCGTCCATGCGGTAGCCGCGGACGGCGAGGGGGAAGCGGAGGTGGTCGACGTCGGCGCGGTTGAGCGGGCGGTCCACGGGCAGCGGATCGTGCAGCCGCTGGGGCGCGGCCTCGGGCAGTGGGCCGGTACCCTCGCCGCCGCCCACCACGGCGAGTGTCACCGCGGCGACCACGACGGCGAGCGCGACGACCAGGAACAGGAACATAACCATGGCTTGAGGCCCCACGCTCTGTGTGCTCGAAAGGCGAATGTGTCAGGGTCCGATCGTGCCATGCGCGTCTGACAGTTAGGGTCTCAGGCGGGCGAAGAGCAGGACGAACCACAGGTCGTACTAGGAGAGTGCACACGGGATGCTCAGGCTGGGCAGGCGGGAATTCGAGCCGCACGAGCCGGTGATCATGGCGATCGTGAACCGGACCCCGGATTCCTTCTACGACCAGGGGGCCACGTTCCGCGACGAGCCGGCCCTCGCGCGCGTGGAACAGGCGGTGGCGGAGGGGGCCGCGATCATCGACATCGGCGGGGTCAAGGCCGGGCCCGGCGAAGAGGTGACCGCCGAGGAGGAGACACGGCGGACGGTCGGCTTCGTGGCTCAGGTGCGGCGGCGCTTCCCCGACGTCGTCATCAGCGTGGACACCTGGCGGGCCGAGGTCGGCGAGGCGGTCTGCGAGGCGGGCGCGGACCTGCTGAACGACGCGTGGGGCGGGGTGGACCCGCGGCTGGCGGAGGTCGCCGCGCGGTACGGGGTGGGGCTGGTGTGCACCCACGCGGGCGGCGCGGAGCCGCGGACTCGGCCGCACCGGGTGACGTACGACGACGTGATGGCCGACATCCTGCGCGTGACGGTGGGTCTGGCCGAGCGGGCGGTGTCGCTGGGGGTGCCGAGGGAGTCGGTGCTGATCGACCCCGGGCACGACTTCGGGAAGAACACACGGCACAGCCTCGAGGCCACCCGGCGGCTGGACGAGATGGTCGCCACGGGGTGGCCCGTGCTCGTGTCCCTGTCGAACAAGGACTTCGTCGGGGAGACGCTGGACCGGCCGGTGAAGGAACGCGTGGTGGGCACGCTCGCGACGACCGCGGTGTCGGCGTGGCTGGGGGCCCAGGTGTACCGCGTGCACGAGGTGGCGGAGACCCGTCAGGTGCTGGACATGGTCGCGACGATCGCGGGCCACCGCCCACCGGCGGTGGCCCGACGCGGGCTGGCGTGACCGGGGCCTACCTGCCCGCCTCCTTGGAGACCAGGGCCACCGCCTCGTCCACGTCGTCCGTGACGTGGAACAGGAGGAGGTCCTGTTCGGAGGCCTTGCCCTGGGTGACCAGGGTGTTCTTGAGCCAGTCGATGAGGCCGCCCCAGTAGTCGGTGCCGAACAGGACGATCGGGAAGCGGGTCACCTTCTGGGTCTGGACGAGGGTGAGGGCCTCGAAGAGTTCGTCGAGCGTGCCGAGACCGCCGGGGAGGACCACGAACCCTTGTGCGTACTTTACGAACATCATTTTTCGCACGAAGAAGTAACGGAAGTTCAGGCCGATGTCGACGTACGGGTTGAGCCCCTGCTCGAAGGGGAGCTCGATGCCGAGCCCGACCGAGATGCCGCCCGCCTCGCTCGCACCCTTGTTGGCGGCCTCCATGGCGCCGGGGCCGCCGCCCGTGATGACCGCGAAGCCCGCCTCGACCAGGCCGCTGCCCAGGCGGACGCCCGCCGCGTACTCCGGCGACTCCACCGAGGTCCGGGCGGAGCCGAACACGCTGATCGCGGCGGGGAGTTCGGCGAGCGTGCCGAACCCCTCGATGAACTCCGACTGGATGCGCAGTACCCGCCAGGGGTCCGTGTGCACCCAGTCCGACGGGCCGCCCGCGTCCAGGAGGCGCTGGTCCGTCGTGCTCGCCGTGACCTGACCGCGTCTCCGGAGGACCGGTCCCAGGCGCTGTTCCTCCGGCGGCCGCTTCTTCCCCTCGGGGTTACCGGTAGCCATGTGAGCTCCCTCCGCTTGCCTCTTTCGACCTCAGCGTAGATCTACGCGGGTTACGTGCGGGGGACGTCCGCATGTCTGCCGTGAAGCGCCGTCACGCCGTCAGCCAGGCGCGCAGGCGCTCCTCCCCCCCAATGATCTTCGCCGTGTCCACCCGCTCGTCCCGCTTGTGCGCCAAGTGGGGGTTGCCGGGGCCGTAGTTGACCGCCGGAACGCCCAGTGCCGAGAAGCGCGAGACGTCCGTCCAGCCGTACTTCGGCTGCGGGGTGCCGCCCACCGCCTCGATGAAGGCCGCCGCGGCCGGATGGGAGAGTCCGGGCAGGGCGGCCCCGCTGTGGTCGTCCACGACGAACTCGGTCACCCCGCAGTCCGCGAAGACCTCCTCGACATGCGCGATGGCTTCCTCGGGCGTCCGGTCGGGCGCGTAGCGGAAGTTGACGGTCACCACGCACTCGTCGGGGATCACGTTCCCGGCCACTCCGCCGCTGATGCCCACCGCGTTGAGGCCCTCCCGGTACTCCAGGCCGTCGATCACGGGGTAACGCGGCTCGTACGAGGCCAGCCGGGCCAGGATGGGGGACGCCGCGTGGATCGCGTTCGAGCCCATCCAGCCGCGCGCGGAGTGGGCCCGCTCGCCCTTCGTCTTCAGCAGCACGCGCAGGGTGCCCTGGCAGCCGCCCTCCACCTGGCCGTCCGACGGCTCCAGCAGGACCGCGAAATCGCCCTCCAGCCACTGCGGGTGGGCCTCGGCGACGTGCTTGAGGCCGTTGAGGTCGGCGGCGACCTCCTCGTTGTCGTAGAAGACGAAGGTCAGGTCGCGGTTGGGGGCCGGGACCGTCGCCGCGATGCGCAGCTGCACCGCCACGCCCGCCTTCATGTCACAGGTGCCGCAGCCCCACAGGACGCCGTCCTCGTCGAGCCGGGAGGGGACGTTGTCCGCGATCGGGACGGTGTCGATGTGGCCGGCGAGGATCACACGCTCGGGCCGCCCCAGGTTCGTCCGGGCGATCACGTTGTTGCCGAACCGGTGCACCGTCAGGTGCGGCAGCCCACGCAGGGCGTTCTCGACAGCGTCCGCGAGCGGCTTCTCGTTGCCGCTCTCCGAGGGAAAGTCGACGAGACGCGCGGTGAGCGCGGCGGCATCCAGCGTGAGGTCAAGCGTGGTGTCGGCCATGGCACCGACCCTAACGCGCCAAGCCTGCGCACACGGTCCTCACCTTGCTCTGCGGGCACCGTACTCTCCAGTACCTTGTACGCGTGCCAGAGCCGTCCCCCTCCCCCAAACGCCGCGGCCGCCTCCTCCGTTACGGGGCGGCGTTCGTCGCCCTGTCGTCGGTAGCCGGTTACCTCGCGGTGCAGTACGTCACCGGAGGCGCGGGCGATCCGGGCTGCAAGGTCGTCTCCGTCCAGGGCGCCGGGACCTACGAGTTCTCGCCCGAGCAGGCGGTGAACGCGGCGACGATAGCGGCGGTCGGCACCAACCTCGGCTTGCCCCGACGGGCGGTGACCATCGCGCTCGCCACCGCGATCCAGGAGTCGGGCCTGCGCAACATCGACCACGGCGACCGCGACTCCCTGGGACTGTTCCAGCAGCGGCCCTCGCAGGGCTGGGGCACCCCGAGCGAGATCATGGACCCGATCTACTCGGCGGACATCTTCTACGAGCACCTCGCCAAGGTCCGCGACTACACCCGTCTCCCCCTGACCGTCGCCGCGCAGCGTGTGCAGCGCAGCGGCTACCCGGAGGCGTACGCCAAGCACGAGCCGGACGCCACGCTGCTCGCCGCCGCCCTCACCGGCCAGGCGGCGGCCACGCTGACCTGCGCGGGGCGCCCCGGCGCCACCCCGACCGACGGGCCGGACGCGGTGCGCGCGGCGCTCGTGCGGGACTTCGGGCAGGGTGCGGTGCAGGAGGCCGGCGCCGAGGTGGGGGCGAAGGCCTCGCCCACGCCGACGGCGAGCACCGCCCCGACCGCCAGGACCGACGGGCGCACCGTGACCGTGCCGGTGCCCGAGGACCCGAAGGACGCGTCCGGGCGCAGCCCGCGGGAGCGGGGCTGGCAGCTGGCGCACTGGGCGGTGGCCAACGCCTCCGCGCTGCACATCGAGCGCGTCTCGTACGCCGGCCGGGAGTGGACCGCCGGGAACACCGACAGCCGGTGGCGGACGCCCCCTGCGGAAGATGCGGCCGGGGCGGGGCAGTCGGCGGGGGCCGGCGCGGGTTCCGTGCGGATCGTGACCGCACAGTAGTACGGGTCCTCCCCCGGAGGGGTTACCTGGGCGGCGGGGTGCACGGGGTGTCGCGCGCCCAGCCCCTTCTTCGTCGGAACCCTTGAGAACAAGGGGCCGTAAGGATTCAGCAGATTTTCGCGTCGGATGTTCTTTGCCCGTTTTTATCCGCAGCCGACCATGCGGCGCATTACCAACTCTTTACGTTGGGACGCCGCAACCTTCACGGAGTTCGAGCGGTAGTCACTGCGTCCGAGGTCGGACACGTCAACGTTCTCTTCCGTCAAAGGAGCATCATGTCCCTCCCCCTGACCCGTCGGATCGCCCGTGCCGCGCTGATCGTCGCAGCGGGAGCGGCCGCCGGGGTCGGTGCGGCCGGCTCCGCGAGCGCGGCTCCCGAACTGCCCGCCACCCCGAACCTCGGGGCCACCGCCCTGGACGCGGCGAGCGCCGGCAGCACCCTCGACGGTGCGACGCAGCACGTCACCGGGCTCGCGGGCGACACCGGCGGCAAGGCGGTCAAGAAGGCGGTTCCCGCCGCGGGCAAGACCAGTGGCAAGGCCCTGAAGAAGGCGACGCCGACCGCGCAGAAGACGGTCGGCGAGGCGGCCGGCTCCGCCGGGGACGTCCTCGGGGACACCACCTCGACGGCGACGAAGGGCGGGCTGCCGACGGGCTCCCTCACGAAGGGTGCGGGTGGCGGCCTGCCGGGTGGGCTGCCGCTGGGCGGCTGACCGCCATTTCGCGCGGACGACGGGGTTCAGGATGCTTCCTGGGCCCCGTCGCCTTTTGGGGTGCGTGTGCTGGGGTCGGGGCCTGTTTCAGCGGTTGCGGGTCACTTGAGGCGCTCCACCGCTGCCCGCACCCGTTCGTCCGTCGCTGTCAGGGCCACTCGTACGAACTGGGCGCCTGCCTCGCCGTAGAAGTCGCCCGGTGCCACCAGGATGCCCAGGGCGGCCAGGTGGGCCACCGTGTCCCAGCAGGACTCGTTCCTCGTGGCCCAGAGGTAGAGGCTGGCCTCGCTGTGCTCGATGCGGAAGCCGTGGGCGAGGAGGGCGGCGCGGAGGGCGGTGCGACGGGTGGCGTAGCGGTCGCGTTGGGCGCGGACGTGGTCGTCGTCGCCGAGGGCCGCGACGACCGCCGCCTGGGTGGGCGCCGACGTCATCATGCCGCCGTGCTTGCGGATCTCCAGGAGGGGCGCCAGCACCGCCGGGTCACCGGCGAGGAAGGCCGCGCGGTAGCCCGCCAGGTTGGAGCGCTTGGAGAGGGAGTGGACCGAGACGAGGCCGTCGTAGGAGCCGCCGTTGACGTCCGGGTGGAGGACGGAGACCGGGTCGGCCTCCCAGCCGAGCTCGAGGTAGCACTCGTCGGAGAAGACGAGCACGCCGTGTTCGCGGGCCCAGGCGACGATCCTGGTCAGCTCCTCCTTCGAGAGAACCTTGCCCGTGGGGTTGGACGGTGAGTTCAGCCAGAGGAGCTTGAGGTTCGAGGGGTCCAGGTCCGTCGGATCGTCGTAGACCTCGTAGTCGGCTCGGGCGAGGCGGGCGCCGACCTCGTACGTGGGGTAGGCCAGGCGCGGGTAAGCCACCTTGTCCCCGGGGCCGAGGCCCAGCTGGGTGGGGAGCCAGGCGACCAGTTCCTTGGAGCCGACGATCGGCAGGACGTGGCGGTGGGTGACCCCACGGGCGCCGAGCCGGCGCTCGACCCAGCCGGTGATCGCGTCGCGCAGTTCGGGCGTGCCCCAGACCGTCGGGTAACCCGGGGAGTCGGCCGCCGAGATCAGCGCCTTCTGGATCAGCTCGGGCACCGGGTCGACCGGGGTGCCGACGGAGAGGTCGACGATGCCGTCCGGGTGGGCGGCGGCCGTGGTCTTGTACGGCGCCAGCTTGTCCCAGGGGAAGGTCGGGAGGCGGTCGGAGACTGCGGACACGGGTGGCTCACTTTCTGTACGTACGGCAAACGCCTCGGTCCCGTACGGCGGTGATCACGAGCGATCAGGCCGTACGGGACCGAGGCGGCGCATGCGGGGCCGCTTCCTGGGCCTACTCGGCCTGCGGCGGCAGCGCGGCGATGAAGGGGTGGTCGCGCTCGATCAGCCCCAGCTTGCTGGCACCGCCGGGGGAGCCCAGCTCGTCGAAGAACTCGACGTTCGCCTTGTAGTAGTCCTTCCACTCCTCGGGAGTGTCGTCCTCGTAGAAGATCGCCTCAACCGGGCAGACCGGCTCACAGGCACCACAGTCGACGCATTCGTCCGGGTGGATGTACAAGGACCGCTGGCCCTCGTAGATGCAGTCGACCGGGCACTCCTCGATGCACGCCTTGTCCTTGACGTCGACACAAGGCTGCGCGATGACGTAGGTCACGCTGTCGTTCCTCCTCGATAGGGCGCCGGCGGGCCTCCATAGGCTCCGCCGCCTGGCGCGCGGGAGCGCGGCGTCGTCGATGCCCGCCCCTAGTATCTCCGTTCTTGGGCATGATCCGAACAGGAGGGGTGAACTGACCTGTGGAAATCTCTGCCACCGGACGCCTCGAGGTCCGTATCACCGCTGCTGACGTGGGTAAACGAGTCTCCGTACGGTGCTTGAGTGAACCTGGTGCGTCAACGGAGAAGTTCACCGACACGGTGGGTGTTCTCACATCATGGGACAGCGGTGTGCTGGTGATCACACGAAAGAACGGGGCGAGCGTCCTCATCCCGGAGTCGTCGCTGGTCGCGGGCAAGGTCGTACCTGCGGCCCCGGCGCGGCGCCGGGGGCCCGCCGCCTCCTACGAGGAGCTCGCCCGGGTCGCCGCGCGGGCCTGGCTGCCGGTGGAGAGCGAGCGGCTCGGGGAGTGGGAGCTGCGGGCCGCCGAGGGATTCACCCGGCGGGCCAACTCGGTGCTGCCGCTCGGTGACCCCGGGCTGCCGCTCGACGAGGCCCTCGCCTCCGTCACCCGCTGGTACGGCGAACGCGGCCTGCCCGCCTACGTCCAGACGGCGACCGGCGCCGAGGGCTCTCAGGAGCTGCTGTGTGCGGAGCTGGAGCGGCGCGGGTGGGTGCGTGAGGTGACCGCCGAGCTGTGGATCGGGGCGCTGGCGCCGGTCGCGGACCAGGACGCGTCGGCCGAGGTCTCCGTGACACGGGAGGCCGGTGAGGCGTGGCTGGCGCGGTACCAGCGCAAGGGCGTGAGCGAGGTGGCCCTGAAGGTGCTCGGCGGGGGGTCCCCCCGCTCGAGCGAAGCCGAGAGTGAGGGAGGGCCCTCGGTGTGGTTCGCGTCCGTGCCGGGTGAGACGGCCGGGGCGCCGCCCGCCGCCATCGGGCGGTGTGTCGTGGACGGGCGGTGGGCCGGGTTCGCCGCGGTCGAGGTCGACCCGGCACAGCGGCGGCGCGGGCTGGCCACCGCGGTGATGGTCGCGCTGGCCCGGCGCGCGCTGGACGAGGGTGCCTCGGCCGCCTGGCTCCAGGTCGAGACGGACAACGTGGGGGCGCGGGCCCTGTACGCCGACATGGGCTTCGCGGCGCACCACGCCTACCACCACTATCGGCAGCCGCCGGCTTCCGGAACCGGGGCCGGCTCCGACTCCGGCTCCAGCTCCGACTCCGACCTCGGCTGAGGGGACACGAACCGCCATGTACGAGCCCCCTGTGCCCTCCCCCTGCCCCCCGCCGCCCGAGCGCGCCGCCGAGGTGCGGCGCCGGTTCGCCGAGGAGGTGCGGTCCGAGCGGCCCGATCTGTCGATGCTGTGTCTGCTGGTGGGTGCGGCGGCCGACGGAACACTCGACGAGGCGGGCATGGACGCGGCCCAGGTGGAGCTGGACGAGCTGGCGGGCCGGCTGCCGTTCCGGCCCGGCGGCCCGCGCTCCTGGGCCGTCGCACTGCGGGAGCTGCTCGGCGACCGGTTGGGGTTCCGTGGTGGCCCCGCCGACTACCGGCGGCTGGAGTCCTCGCTGCTGCACGAGGTCCTGCGGCGGCGGCGCGGGCTGCCGATCCTGCTGTCGGTGGTGTGGGTGGAGGTCGCGCGGCGGGCGGGGGCGCCGGTGTACGGGGTCGCGCTGCCGGGGCACTTCGTCGTGGGGTTCGGGCCGGAGGACGCGCAGGTGCTCGTGGACCCGTTCGACGGCGGGCGGGTGTTGACGGGGGCGGACGCGGAGGTGCTCGTGGCGGGGGCGACGGGGACGTCGTTGGAGCCGTCGATGTTGGCGCCCGCGGATCCGATCGAGGTGCTGGTGCGGATCCTGAACAACATCCGGGCGTGGGCTGCCGCGCGGCCGGAGCGGTCGGATGTGGCGTTGTGGGCGGTGGAGTTGTCGTTGGAGGTGCCGTCGCATCCGGCTCGGTTGCGGTATGAGCGGGCGCAGTTGCTGGTGCAGCGGGGTGACTTCGTCGAGGGTGCGGCGGAGTTGGAGGCGTACGCGGAGCTCGTGGGCGCGGTTGACGAGTCGGCCGCGGAGAAGGTGCGGGGGCAGGCGCTGGCGGCTCGGGCGAGGCTCAACTGAGAGCGCGGTTCGGGGTGCGCTTGTTGTTCGGGTGCGGCTGTGGTCGGGCTGGTCGCGCCCACGCGGCGGAGCCGCATGTCGATACAGCCCCGCGCCCCTGGGGCGCTGCACCTCGGCGCGCTTACAACCAGCCCTTCTCCCTTGCTCTTGACGCGGCCTCCGTTCTGTTCCTTGCCGCCAGCTTCTGGATCGCCGTCGACAGGTAGTTGCGCACCGTGCCCTGGGACAGGTGCAGGGCCGCCGCCAGTTCCGCGTTCGTCGAGCCGTCGGCCGCCGCGCGGAGGATTTCGCGTTCCCTGTCCGTCAGGGGGTTGGCCCCCTCCGCCAGGGCCGCTGCCGCGAGGGTGGGGTCGATGACCCGTTCCCCGGCCAGCACTTTGCGGACGGCGGCGGCGAGTTGGGCGGCGGGGGCGTCCTTGACCAGGAAGGCGTCGGCGCCGGCCTCCATGGCGCTGCGGAGGTAGCCGGGACGGCCGAAGGTGGTGAGGACGACGAGCTTGAGTGCGGGGAGCTCCTTGTGGAGCAGCGCCGCCGCCTCGATGCCGGTGGCGCCCGGCATCTCGATGTCGAGGAGGGCCACGTCCACGTCGTGTTCCCGGGCGGCCGCGAGGACCTCGTCACCGCGGGCCACCTGGGCGACCACCTCGATGTCGTCCTCAAGGCCGAGCAGGGCGGCCAGTGCCTCGCGGACCATCGACTGGTCCTCGGCGAGGAGGACCTTGATCGTACGGCTCATGACGCGGATCCTACGTCCGCGACGGCGGGGGCGGGCACGCGGGCGACCAGGCGGAAACCGTGCTTGGTGCGGCCCGCCTCGAGGGTGCCGCCCGCCTTCTCCAGGCGCTCGGTGAGGCCGGTGAGGCCGTTGCCGGGGGCCTTGCCGGAGCCACCCGAGCCGTCGTCCTCGACGGAGAGTTCGAGGGTGGGGCCGTCGAGGGTCTGGCGGCGCAGCAGCTCCACCGTGCAGCGCTGGGCGCCGCTGTGCCGTACGACGTTGGTGACGGCCTCGCGCAGGGCCCAGGCGAGGGCGGACTCGCTGTCCTCCAGGACGCCGGTGAGGTCGGGGTCGGTGGGGAGTTCGGCGGTGACGCCGGCCGCCGTCAGGGCGACCTGGGTGCCGGCGAGCTCGGCGGCCAGGCGGGGGCGCCGGTAGCCGGTGACGGCCTCGCGGACGTCGACGAGGGCCTGGCGGCTGACCTGTTCGATGTCGGCGACCTGCTGGGCCGCCTTGTCGGGGTGGCCGGGGAGCATACGGCCCGCCAGCTCGCTCTTCAGCGTGATCAGGGAGAGGGAGTGGCCGAGCAGGTCGTGCAGGTCACGGGCGAGACGCAGCCGCTCCTCGTTGGCGGCGAGCTGGGCGACGGTGGCCCGGGCCCTGCGCAACTCGATGGTCGTACGGATGAGTTGGCTGACGCCGGTCATCGCGAAGCCGATGAGCTGGACGAGGAGCAGCAGGTTGAGGGCGTCCTCCTCGCCGACCTGGAGCCCCACGAGCAGCATCACCCCGCCCGTCGCGGGGATCGCCCAGTAGGCGAGTTGAAGCGGGAGGATCATCCCGCAGGCGACGGAGACGTAGCAGTACAGGCCCAGCCAGGCGGAGCCGAGGGTGAGGCAGAGCAGGGTGGCGAGCGCGGCCAGGACGACGATCAGGCCGCCGATGACCCAACGGGCGTACGGCCGGCCCATGTTCCGGAAGACCAGCGCCAGGTAGAGCCCGACGAAGGCCGCGAGGCCGAGCCAGCCGGCCACGGTGCCGCCGGTCGTGTGGTTGCCGGAGGCCAGGTCGTGCACGGGCGAGCTGAGGAAGACCAGCCAGATGCCGATCCACACGCTCTTGCGCAGCCGCTCGCGCCGGTTGCGGGGCGGCTGTCCCATCAGCGTCAGCCGGTCCGCCATCTGCTCCTCGGAACACGGGTCCTGCGTCGTCGCGTTCACGCCTTCAGCGTGTCCTTCCGGTACAGCCAGGCCGCGCCGCCCGCGAACAGGGCGAAGGAGACGGCGAGCACGGCGATGTCCTGGGCATGCGGGGCGGAACTCTGTTCGATGGCCCGCCCCAGGGCAGCGTACGCGTGCGTGGGCAGCCATTTGGCGATGTCCTGAAGCCAGTCGGGGAAGGTCGTCGTCGGCATCCACAGGCCGCCAAGCATGGACATCCCGAAGTAGACGATCATCGTGATCGGGCGGACGGCGTCCCCGCTGGCGAGGTAGCCGAGGGCGACGCCGAGCGCGGCGAAGACCAGGCTGCCCGCCCAGATCGCACCGGTGAGGGCGAGCCACTGCCAGGCGTCGAGGCGTACGTCCTTCAGGGCCGCGGCGACGACGAAGACGACCACGATGGACGGCAGGCTCACGACGGCGGCGCTCGCCGTCTTGGCGAGGACGTAGCCGCGCCCCGGCAGCGGGGTCAGCCGCAGCTGCCGCACCCAGCCGCTCTCGCGCTCCTTGGCGATGCGCTCGCTGTTGCCCATCAGGACGGCGGTCAGGGCGCCGAAGGACGCCATGGAGACCATCATGTAGGTCGGCAGGGTCAGCCCCGTGCCGTCCACCTTCGTGGTGCTGTCGGAGTTGCCCGCGATGATCAGGAACAGCAGCGACGGGTAGATCACCGAGAAGAACAGGAACTTGCGGTTGCGCAGGGCGCGGGCCAGTTCCAGCTTGATCAGGCTGTTCACTGCTGCTTCGCCTCCTCGGCGGCGGTGATGGCGACGAAGGCCTGCTCCAGGCCGAGCCCGGCGACTTCGAGGTTGCGGGGGTAGAGGCCGAGGCCGTACACGGCGTGGACGGTGGCGTCGGCGTCGGAGGACTGGATGCGGACGGTGTGGCCCGACACGTCTATCGAGGTCAGGAAGGGCAGGTCGCGCAGCGCCGCCTCGTCGGTCCCGCCGATCCCGTCGGCCAGGTCGAAGGAGATCCTCCGGGCGCCCGCCTTCGCCTTGATCTCGGCGGCCGTGCCGTCGGCCAGCAGCCGGCCCCGGTGCAGGACGAGCACCCGGTCCGCGATGGCGTCGGCCTCCTCCAGGTAGTGCGTGGCGAAGAGGACCGTACGGCCCTCGTCGGCCTGTTCGCGCACGGTGGCCCAGAAGGACTGGCGGGCGGAGACGTCCATGCCGGTGGTGGGCTCGTCCAGGACGATCAGGTCGCTGTCGCCCGCGGTGGCCAGGGCGAAGCGGACCCGCTGGACCTGACCGCCGGAGAGTTTGTTGACCTTGCGGTCGGCGATCTGCGCGAGGCCCGCGCGGGCCAGCACGTCGGCGGCCGGGTACGGGCGGGGGTGCAGGGCGCAGGCGAGGCGCACCAGCTCGGCGATCGTCACCTCGTCCATGAGGCCGCCGCTCTGCAGCATCGCGCCCACGCGCCCGGCGACGATCGCCTCGCGCGGGCTGGTGCCGAACACGCGGACCGCGCCGGCGTCGGGCTGCTTGAGCCCGAGCAGCAGGTCGAGGGTGGTCGACTTGCCTGCCCCGTTCGGGCCCAGCAGGGCCACGGTCTCCCCCGGATGCAGGGCGAGCGTCAGCCCGTCCACTGCGCGTACGTCGCCGTACGCCTTGCTCACCTGGTCGAATCCGACCACCGGGGTGGTGGTCGGCGCCACTGTCGTCGTCATGGAGCCATCGTGGCCGCGGGGGCCGGTGGCCCGGCAGTGTCGGCGGTCCTGGGTGCCGCATGACAGATGTCACGCGGCCCCTGAACGCCTCCGTACACGCCGAGGGGGCACCCGGCGTCGGCCGGGTGCCCCCTCGCTCGTGCGGGCCGTCAGTTCGGGGTGGTGTCGATGACGGCGACGCGGTCGCTCTTGCTCGTCAGGGCGGGGCGCAGGGCGCTGATCACGTCCTGGACCGTGACGGGCGTCTTCTGGCCGGTGCCGCGGGTGATCAGCACACCGTTGAAGGCGCCGCCGTACAGCTCCTTCAGCGCGGCCTGGTCGTAGTTCTCGACGAGCTTGCCGTCGACGGCCTTCACGCCGAGGAACTTCCACAGTGAGTTCTGCGGGCTGAGCAGGACCGAGTGCGCCGAGTCCGTCTGAACCGTGACGGGGGCGGACATCGCCGGCTGCGCGAACTTCTTCATCATCCGGTCGACCTCGGCGTTGGAGATCGTCGGCTGCTGGGTGGTCGTCGGGACCTTCACCGGGGTGGTCGCACCGGTCTCCACCTGGGTGCGGTACGCCTGCACGACCGACTCCTCGGCCTGGCCGACGGCGATGCCCTTGCCGGGCTTGCCGTAGACGGCGACGGCCTTGCCGGACTGGAACTTGATCGTTCCCTCGGTGACCGAGCCGGAGCCGCCCGCCGCGCTCTGCAGGGCCGCCCGCAGTTTCTCCTCGTCGACCGGCATGACGGGCTCGACGACCCGGTGCTGGCCGAAGAGGGAACCGACCACGGAGACCGGGTTGTAGTCGCTCTTGGCGGCCGCGTCGACCGTGGCCTGCATGTCGAACTGCAGGCCCGACTGTTGCGGCTTGAGAGCGACGGTGTCGCCGTCGACGGACAGCTTCAGCGCCTTGTCGACCTGGCCGTCGAAGGCGTCGTCGAGCTTCTTGACGGCGTCGTCGCGGGTGCCGCCGCCGATGTCGACGCCGAGCACGGTGGTGCCCTTGGGCACGTCGGAGTGGTTCATCAGCAGCCCGGCACCGTAGACGCCGGCCCCGGCGACGACCACGAGGCTGCCGAGCAGGACCAGCTTGCTGCGGCCCTTCTTTTTCTTCTTGGACGAGGCCGCGGGCTTGCTCTGCGTGGCCGGCTCGGGCTTCGCGGGCGTGTGCGGCAGCGGTCCGTCGGTGTGCGCGCCCGGACCGAACGGGCCCTGCTGGCCGGCCGAGGGCACGACGGGGATGCCGCTGGTCAGGGTGTGCCCGGAGACGTTGTCCGCGGGCCTGCCGTAGCCGCCCGCGGCGGGCTCGGGGGCCTGCTTCTGCGGCGTGAGGATCGCGGTGTCGTCGCTCAGGCCGGCCGCGGGCGGACGCCCGGCCTGCGGACCGGCGCCGGGGGCCATGCCGGGGCCGCCGGGGACACGCGGGCCTGCGGGACCGCCGGGGACACGCGGGCCTGCGGGGCCGCCGGGGCCCCCCGGACGGCCGTTGGCGCCGGGGCCACCCGGACCGGCCACGCCACCCGGACCGGCCACGCCACCGGGACCGGCCGCACCGCCGACCGGCGGCACCATGGGCCCGTCTCCGGTGACCGGACCGCCGGTCGGGCCCGAGGGGCCCTGCGGTCCACGCTGTCCGCCCTGCCCGTTCGGCCCGCCGTAGCCACCCTGGCCGCCGGGACCGCCCGGGCCGCTCTGGCCACCCGGGCCGCCGCGACCGTTCGTACCGCCGAAGCCGCTCTGCCCACCGTCGTTCTCCGAGAAGTACGGCAGCTCGTCGCGGCGCGATTCGGCGCCGCCGGGACGCGATCCGCCGCCCCGCGGCCCCGCGGCCAGCGCCTCGGTCACGTCGAAGGAGCCGGTGCCGCCGCCGTGCCCGGGCGCGACCGGGCCGCCGGTGGCGCCGGTAAGCCCCGAGCCGTTCGTACGGCCGCCCTTGGCACCGCCCGGGGCGCCCATGGAGCCGACCACACCACCGGGACGACCGGCACCGGGCCGCGCGCCGCCAGCCGCACCGGCACCGCCGGACGCGCCCGCACCCGCGGCTCCGGACGCACCGGAACCCGAACCGCCGGAAGCAGCCGCGCCCGAACCGCCCGGCAGACCGGCCCCGTTGGTGGAGCCGCCGCCCGGACCGCCCTTGGGGCCGCCGGACTTGCGGGGCGCGAACCAGTCGCTGGTCTTCTCCTCGCCCGAAGCCGCTGGCTCGGCGGACGGCGGCTCGACCGTGCCGGTGGACGTGCCGGTGGACGTGGCGCTACTCGCCGCCTGCGTCTCGGCGCCCGTGTCCTCGCCGGCGCCGTCGGAGTCCCCGACGGGCGTGCGCACGACGACCGGTGGAATGGGCCGCGATCCGGGGATGTTGATCCGGATCCTGGTGGTCAGCGTGGTCTCGGTCTTGCGCTCCTCCGGCTGCGCGGCCGAACGGCCCGCGTCCGCACCGGCGTCGGAAGCCATGGGGGTCCCGTACGGCGGCGTGCCCGAAGGGTATGCGGCTCCGCCGCGCCCGTTGGACCCGGTGGACGGAGTGTCAGTTTCACGACTCAAGGCAGGTTCTCCCGGTTGGCTCCGCCGCCCGTCACGACCTCACGCGGGCACCTCGGCGGCGCGCACCACCATACTGGCCACTTCCGGCGCTTATCCCGCGACCGCTGGGGAAACCCACACGGGACTCGCACGCGGACCGTCAGGCGAAGTGGTACGTCACTTGCCAAGTCGGACGCCGTCGCCGCCTGGTTGCCGCCCTCCGCCAAGGGTGGCGCAGATCACAGCGAGAGCCATCCCGCCGAGCAGGAAGACGTACGAGCCGCCTCCGGCGCCGAACAGGAAGTCGCCTTCCGGGCGGCTGGCGGTGAGCAGGATGACGGTGACCGTCCAGCCCACGGCGGGCGCGACCGCGCCGCCCCGGCTGTTCGTCGCCCGGGCCCCGCCGAGGAAGAGCCCGGCCGCGCCCACGAGCGCGAGCAGCAGCCCGCCCGGGAACCAGCCGGCCTGGACCAGCGACCCGGCCAGGGCGACCACCGCGCCGAGCACGAACAGCCCCAGCAGCGCGGCGGCCCGTCCGGCGGAAGGGCGTTGCAGCGGCTGGGCGAGCATGGAGCCCCCACCGTCGGTCTTCATGAGGCCTCCTCGATGCCGGCGAACAGATCGGTCTCCCGCTCGGCCGCCCGCTCCGGGGCAGGCTTCCCGCGCACCAACTCGTAGTACTCCGTGGTGAAGAGAGGCTGGGCGAGTTCGTTGGAGAGGGCGAAGTACGGCTCCGCGACCTCGATCTGAGTGGCGTGCGCGCGCATCGCGGCGGCCTTGGCGGCGGCGTACGCGGTGCCGTCGATCTCCGCGGTGATCCGGTCGTCGCCGACGACGCCGGGTACGTCGTCCACGGCGGCGGCCTTGGCGAAGGGCAGGCCGGGCAGGTCGTCGCGGAGGCGGGCGAAGGCGTCCTCGACGACCGGGCGCGGGACGCGGTTCCAGTAGACCTTGGCGATCTCCCAGCCCCGCTCGGCCGCGAGCTCGACGGCGCGCATGGCGACGCGGTGGGCCTGGATGTGGTCGGGGTGGCCGTAGCCGCCGTGGTCGTCGTAGGTGACGATGACCTGGGGGCGTACCTCGAGGATCACCTCGACGAGATGCCCGGCGGCCCCGTCGACGTCGGCCTGCCAGAAGCTGCTCTCGTCGTCGTTGTCGGGGAGACCCATCATCCCCGAGTCCTGGTAGCGCCCGGGGCCGCCGAGCTGACGGAAGTCCTCGACACCCAGCTCACGCAGGGCGGCGCCGAGCTCACCCAGCCGGTACTCGCCCAGCGCGGACCCGCTCAGATGCTGCAGATTGGGCGGGATGACCTCACCGAGCTCACCGAGCGTGCAGGTGACCAAAGTCACTCGCGCACCCTCTGTCACATACCGCGCCATGGTTGCGCCGTTGTTGATCGACTCGTCGTCGGGGTGCGCGTGCACGAGCAGCAGACGCCGGGCAGGTGCTTCCGTCATGCCCCCACCCTACGAGGCGACAGCGGCCGCCCGGCCACCTCCCCGACCGGGAGCCGTCGAACCCGGGCAGGGCGGGGTTCGACGGCTCTTGGGGGCTCAGGCCGAGGCTTCCGGCTCCGTGAAGATCTCATCGGCGGACGAGACGGTGACCGCGCGGGTCAGCCAGCGGCGCAGGAGGTCGGGGTCGTCGCAGTCGGTGATGCGCACATGCATCTCCTCGGGGACATTGAGGCCCCGTGCCTCCAGGACGAGCAGGACGTCCTCAGCTCCCCGCTCGGCACGCCCCTCGTCACGGATCTCTTCGGAGATGGATGACTTGTAGAAGGAAAGGTCCACGGCCACCAGGGTCCTCCAAATTTCTGCGGCCCGGCGCACGCTGTCCAGGCCTCGTGTGGTGAGTTCGATGATGGGGTCGGCAACGGTTTCAGGCACGTCCCGCAACGCTGTGGACAGGGCCTTCAGTATCCCAGTGACGTCCCGATCTTTTGCATGCGTGATGGCGGACAGCGCGGTCAGGGCCAGGTCGGCACGGGCTTCGTCCGGGTCAGTGATGAAGGGCATGTTGTGCGGACCGGCCACGAGCGGGCGCAGGGTGAGGGCAGCCCACCATCGGGGGCCGATGGGCACGGGTTGGGCTGCCCATGCCGCTGTGGCCCGGTCCTGGCAGACGACCAGCAGCAGGGGCGGGGTCTTGTACTTGGTGTAGAGGAAGGACAGGTAGTAGGCCCAGCTGGCGGACTTGTCCGGATCCTTCGCGCTCTGCGCCTCGACGGCCAGCAGGAACGGGTCGTCGCCGTCGAAACGCAGCAGTGTGTCGACACGGCGTTCGACGGGTTGGATCTCGGTGAGATCGGTGGGAAGAACCGTGACCGACGTGGGCTGGATGAAGGGCAGGCCGAGGACCTTGGAGACACCGGTGAACAAGCCGGGGTACTCCTGGAAGATCCGGTGCATCGCCTCGTGGGACGAGTTGACCATGCGTTTCCTTTGCTTGGTTGGGTCTTCAGCAGGCCGCGACCGACAGCTCCTGGCAGTCGCGGCAGCGGCCGCCCGGCTCGGGCGAGCGGAAGCCGCGGTCACACCCGTCGCAGTTCCGCATCGGGTGCCGGACGGGCGGCGGCGGCGCGGCCGGAGCCCGGAACGGGGGCGGAGGAGGCAATTGGGCCGTGAGGCGGTAGGCCAGGAGGGCCGCGGGGCGGCGCAGGCCCTCCGGCGGGAGATCCTCGGTCAGGGCCTGGCGTACGGCGGTGGGGCTGACGTCCCGCTCCAGCCAGGCGGCGACGCCGGGGGCAAGGTGCACCGTGTCGCAGGTCGAGAGGAGAAGGCGGGGGTCGTGGCGGCGGAGGCCGGCGAGGAGGTCGCTGGCTGCCTCGAGGAGGGCGGGGTGGGGGTGTGAGGGGCGCGGTACGGCGGGGAGGGGCTTGCCGGGTACACGCCGCTTCGGCCTGTCGGCGCTCTTCGGAGCGTGCCCGGCAGCAGCCGGTCGGCGCTGGTGGCCGGGCTGGTTGCAGGAGACCGTACGGGTGACGATGCGGCCGTCGGGGATGCGTTCACGTTCGCGGCGGAGATAGCCGTGGGCCTCCAGCTCGCGCAAGGCGGCGGCGATCCGGGTGGCCCCCTCGGGGAAGCGAGCCGCGAGGGACTTGATGTCGACGTGGGCGCCCTTCGGCAGCGACTGGATGTGCACCGCCAGCCCGATGGCGAGGAGGGACAGCTCCTCGTGCTGGGCGAGGTGGTTGCCGATCACCGTGAAGCGGGTGGTGTGGCGGGCGTTGTCGTGGACCAGGCCGCCGAATCCGGAGCGGGGGCGACGCCGGTTCGGGTGGTTGCTGGCGGCAACGCGGGACTGGGCGTGCGGAGGCACGCTAGGGTTCTGCGTATCCATCGGGAAGTCCTTACCTTCCTCGGTGGTCAGGCCCTCGCACTGGGATTGCAGTCCCGGCGGGGGCCGTCGCATTTTTGCGGTTGTTGCGCTGAGCGTAAGGCAGGCAATGGGCCACAAATCCAGCCGAGTTGGTGACATTCACTCGCGCGAGTGAGCGTGCGCTGCGGGCGGGAGGGGTGGGGCTTGGTCAGGTCATTTTCGCCGTCGTGGTCCTTGGAAAAGAGAGCGCCCCTCGCACCGGAGCACGGGCGGGCATGTTCCGGCGCCAGATGGGCTTCGCTCACTCGCGGGTGCCACCGTCCTCCCCTCGGAGAAGATGTCTGGCATGCCGAAGACCACACAGCTGCGTACGTACACCGTCCGGGACGGCCTGCTCGACGAGTGGGCGGAGCGGTGGCGGGAGGAAATCGTGCCGTTGCGACTGGAGTTGGGCTTCACCATCGGAGGGGCCTGGGTGGACCGGGAGCGCAACCAGTTCGTCTGGCTGATCTCGTACGAGGGCCCGGAGACCTTCGCCGAGCGCAACGCGCTGTACTGGTCGTCACCCGAGCGCAAGGCCATGGGCCTGGACCCGGACGACTACCTCGTCCACACCGACGACCGCACGGTCGAAGGTGTCTACTGATCACACCGTCACGCGGGGTCGAGCGGCAGCAAGTGCTGCCGCCGTTCCTCTTGAGTGAGGGTGCGGAAGACCCGTCCTCGGGCGGTCGCCTCCAGCCGGTCGTAGTCCGGCTCCGCCCGCCACACGCGCGCCGTCCCGTCGGCCGATGCCGTGAGCAGCCGTGTGCCGTCCGGGGACCAGGCCACGGAGGTCACCTTGTCCTGGTGGACGCCGACCACGGCGATCTCCTCAAGGGTGGTGGCGGACCAGAGCCGTACGGTGCAGTCGTCGGCGCCCGTGGCGATGCGCAGGCCGTCGGGTGACCAGGCGACGGCGCGAAGCCGTCCCTCGTGCCCCTTCAGCACCTCGATGCGCCGTCCGGTGACGACGTCCCACACGGCGGCCGTCCAGTCGCCGGAGGCGGTGGCGATCCTCGTCTCGTCCGGAGACCAGGCCGCGTCCTCCACGTAGTTGTCGTGGCCGCGCAGCACCGTGAACTGTTGCCCCTCCCCGATGTCCCACAGTCGGCACGTACGGTCGTCGGAGCAACTGGCGAGCAGCCGTCCGCTCGCCGACCAGGCCACGCGCCCCACCCAGTCTTGATGTTCCGTCAGTTTCAGCAGCTCGGTTCCGTCCAGCGCGGACAGGACACGTACGGCGCCGTCGTGGCCACCGGTGGCGATCCGGCCGCCATCGGGGGACCAGGCGCACCCCTCAACAACCTCGCCGTGTCGTTCGAACAGTGTGCCGCCGTGCCCGTCGGTGATCCGGAGCAGGCCGTCGTTGGTGCTGAGGGCGAGCCGTTCCCCCTGCGGAGACCAGGCGACGGCCCACGCCCGGTCCTCCGACTCGATCACCGGTCCGGCCGGAACGCCGGTGGCAGCGTCCCACACCCGTACGGTGCCGTCGTCCGAGGCCGTGGCGAAACGACCGCCGTTGCCGGACCACGCGGCCTGGTTCACCGGGGCCCGGTGACCGTCGGCCAGTACGGCCTCGGCGCCACGCGGGCGCAGGTCCCACACCATGCCGGTGCCGTCGGTGGAGCTGGTGGCGAGCATGGTCCCGCAGGGCGACCAGGTGACGCCCCACACGGTGTCGGCGTGACCACGCAGCACGGCCAGGACTTTGGCGTCCTCGGTGCCGACGATGCGCACGGTGCGGTCGGAGGAGGCGCTGGCCAGCATCCGCCCGTCCGGCGACCAGGCCAGGTTCCACACGTAGTCGGTGTGTCCTCGCAGCAACAGCCGCAGGTCGCCGGTCCCGGCGTCCCAGATACGCGCGGTGTGGTCCCCGGAGCCGGTGGCGATGTGCCGTCCGTCCGGTGACCAGGCGATGCCCTCGACGAAGTCCGAGTGGCCCGTGAGTGTGGTGACCGCCCTCCCGGTCGTCAGGTCCCACACGATCGCGGTCTGGTCGTGTGCGGCGGAGGCTAGGCGGTTGCCATCCGGCGACCAGGCCACACCCCACACGTCCTCGTCGTGCCCGTGCAGCTCGTGCACGAGCCTCCCGGTGTCCGCCTCCCAGACCCGTACGGTCCGGTCCTTGCAGCTCGCCGCGACATGCCGTCCGTCCGGCGACCAGGCCACCTGCCTGTTGAGGTCTCCGGCACCGGTGAGCAGCCGGACCGGCTCCCCCGAGGCGGCGTCCCAGATCCGTACGACACGGTCACGGCCGGCGGTTGCCACCCTCGCCGAGTCCGGGGACCAGGCGACGGACTCGACCATGACGCCGTCGCAGGGCAGCACCAGCAGCGCGCGCCCGGACCGCGCGTCGTAAAGGCGGGCGGTGCCGTCCCGGGACGCCGTGGCCAGCATGCGCCCGTCCGGGGACCATGCGATGTGCCGGACGGTGTCAGTGTGTCCGTCGAGCCGGGAGCGGAGGTGACTCGCCGCCAGTGCCGCCATCAGCCCACGCCTGGCCGAGGGCGTGGGCGTGCACTCGCCGAGCGCGGCGAGCGAGAGCAACAGGGAGCGCTCCGGCTCGCTCTCCGCACTCAGTAGGACCTGCCGGCCGATGCTGTCAGAGACCCGGCTCAGGAAGGTCAGGTCGCGGCGCTGTGAGGATTCGATGAGCGCGCGAGCGGGTGCGGACGCCTGCCCGGACTCCTCCAGTGCTTCGAGCCAGCGCCGGGCCGCCGTAAGGCGTTCCCCAGTGAGGAGATAGTCGTCGCTGCGTCCGGCCCGCTCCCAGTCGGCCGCCCACCGCTCCAGCTCGGCGCGCTCACGAAGTCGTTCGGCCTGTGCCTCGACCTCCTGCCGCAGCGGGGCCCACTGACGGAACAGGGCCTCGTGCGTCACCTGCGCGTAGGGCTCGCTGCTGGTTGCGGATCCGCCGCCAGCAATGTCGGTGCGCAGCAGCCGCGCCTCAACGAAGGCATCGACGACATGGCGGTCCCGTTCGTCGAGTTCGGACAACGGCACATGGCGGCGAGCCACGTCCTGTCCCTCGACGGTGACGAACCTGAGCAGGACGCGGAGGACGGAGTCGATGCCCACGCCCGCACCGAGCCCGGTCACGGTGTTGTCCGCCTGGCGGGCCAGCGCGCCGGGTACTCCGCCGAGCCGCCGGTACAGCTCCTCGGTAACCGTTCCGCCAGGGCCGGAGGCGAAGTACAACTCCTGGAGGAGATAGGCGAGCAGCGGCAGGGCGTCGTCCGCCCCGGTCTCGCTCACGATGGTGTCGACAACCCCGGGCTCGAAGCTGAGGCCGACGAGGGCCCCGGGTCGCTCCACGGCTTCGGCGAGCTGTGCTCTGCCCAACGTACCGATGGCGACAGGGTGCTGGAGGAGTTCCGCGTGTCCGGTGCCGAGGAGCCGACCGAGCAGGTCCACCCGGAGGGTGACCAGTACGCGGACCGCCGGGTCCTGTTCCACGCAGGCGCGCAGCGCTTCGAGGAACTGGGCGCGTTCTCGCTCCCCCGCCAGGGTGACGACCTCCTCGAACTGGTCGACCACGAGGAGTATCCGCCGGAACCGGCCGCCACGCAGCCGCGACAGTTCGGCTCGCAGCGCGTCCGGCGACTGGCGCAACCTGCGTAGTACTGCACTCGCCGGTTCCTGCCCGTCGGCAATGGCCGCCAGCGCTCCCGCGAGGGCGCCCAGCGGGTTGGGGCCGGGGGCGAAGGCCGGTACGACGGTCCAGCGGCGTTCCCGAAGCCGGGGCATCACTCCAGCCCTGACCAGCGAGGACTTTCCGCTTCCTGACGCTCCGACCAGCACCAGGAGCCGTTCTGCGGGGCGGGCCACGGTGGAGTTCAGCCTGCGCGTCAATTCGGCGGCCTGCGCCTCCCGGCCGAAGTAGACGGGCGCCTCGTCCTCGTCGAACGCGTCGAGGCCCGGGTAGGGAACCCGGTCACGCGGCCACTCGATCCGGGGCGGCGCGGGATTCTCCAGCCGGTAGACGACGACCTGCCCGACCACGAGTGCCACGATCAGCACACCGATGGCCGGAACGGAGAACCTCTGAATCGCCTCCAATGCCCAGGGAACCTTGTCGGTGCTGGTCGCGTAGTTGGTGGCGATTCCGAGTAAGCAGGCGACGAGCGCCAGCATGATCTGAAGCGCAACCTGCATACGGTTCCTCATCGGGCACAACTCACGACCGCGTCGCCACCTGCCAGCACCGCTCAACCCCCGTCCCACCGGCCTCTACAGACCGGCATCGCGTCACCGCTATGACCATCTTCTGAGGCCTAACGGGAGCGTTCAACGGTGCGTACGGGTTTCGGCCAGGCAAAGCGGAGCGGGGTCCAACGGCACCTTCAGCGGCGCCGGTTTCGTGGATCACGTCACGCGGAGTGGCGAAGCCTTATCGTAAGAAGTGACGACACGATCACACATAGTGACTGTCCGGGCTTTGTCCAGCGTTGTCCGGGCCGGTCGGAGTGCTGCGTACGGGTAGTGCGTCGTTGCCAAGTCGTACGACGGGAGGGCGCCGAGTGAGCGTGGACAGTGACGCGGGACGGCTCAGCACGGGCGAGGCCGACGAGCCGGGGTGGGAGGTGGACCCGGACGACGACTGGGGTGTCGCGGTGGTCGCCACGGTGGGGCGGCAGGTGAAGCTGCGGCGGGAGGCCGTGGGGATGCGGGCCGGTCAGTTCGGGGAGGCCGTCGGGTACGGCGAGGACATGGTCTACAAAATCGAAAGCGGTAAGCGCATCCCCCGGCCTGAGTTCCTGGACAGGGCGGACGAGGTGCTGGGGGCGGGTGGGTTGCTCTCGGCGATGAAGGAGGACGTGAAGAAGGTCCGTTACCCCAAGACAGTTCGGGATCTTGCACGGATGGAGGCAAAAGCAGCCGAACTGACTGCTTACGGCACCCACAATCTTCACGGTCTCCTGCAGACGGCTGACTACATGCGGGCATTGTTCGAGATGCGACGGCCAGCTCACCCGCAGGACGAGGTGGAGCGGCTGATCGGGGCACGTTTGGCCCGGAAATCGATCTTCGAGCGTGCACCTGCTCCCGACCTCTGCTTCGTCCAGGAAGAGGCGACGCTCAAGCGTCCGCTCGGGGGCAAAATGGTGTTGCGTGGCCAGTTGGAGCATCTCCTGGAGCTCAGTCAGATGAGGAACGTGGAGATCCAGGTGATGCCGATCGACCGCACGGTCCATGCCGGCATGGGAGGAGAGATCCAAGTGCTCAAGTTCGCTGACGGCACGGCAGTCGGCCGTGCCGAAGGAGACTTCGGCAGTCGGCCGGTCTCCGAGTTGAAGCATCTTCGGATCATGGAACTACGGTGTGGCATCATCCGGGCTCAGGCTCTCTCGCCGGAGGAGTCACTGGCCTTCATCGAGCAAGTTCTGGGGGAGACATGATCCGGAAGACCTGTGCGGAGGACGGCTCGGGGCTGCGGTGGTTCAAGAGCAGCTACAGCGACAGCAGCAACAGCAATGAGTGCGTTGAGGTCGCAACGACCCCCGCCCTCGTCCACGTCCGCGACTCCAAGCACACCTCCGGCCCCTGCCTCCGGCTCTCGCGGGAGGCCTGGGCCGACTTCGTGCCGTACGCATCCGAAGGCTGATGGTCTAGTCGATCTCGGCCTCCGGTACGGCGACCTCGCCGCCGAAGAAGCCTGCGATGGCCGTGAACTCGTTCAGGGCGGCTTGGAGGCCACGGACGATCTCCTCGGCGATCACCTCGGGCGGTTTGATGTCCGCCTTCGGGACCTCGCCGTCCTGGCCGATGACCGTGATCGCGGACTTGCGACCCAGGGAGAGTTTGCGAGGACGAGGGTGGCGTGCTTGCCGTGATCGGCTCGTCCGCCCCGTAGGTCTCGTCCAGGTTCGAGGAATTCTTGCCCTCCCCGTTCACGCCGTTGGCGGCGTCTCCGCCGTCGCCGACCGCAACCTCGTTCGTCTCCGGCTCGTCCGTCTCCGGCCCGTCCGGCAACTCCTCGCCCTTGAGGAGCGCGCACATCCGCTGGACCGGTCCCCGTCCGGTGCCCTGTACTTGTCGAACTCGGCGCGGGCTTGCCGACCGAGGTTGTTGCGGTCGACGAGGAAAAGGATCCTGCGGGCTCCAGCGTGGCACGGCAGGTGGTAGGTCTCCGTGACGGCCGTGAGCGTCTTGCCGGCGCCCGTGGTCCCTGGATGAGGGCGTGCGGGCGGTCGGCCGCCAGAGAGCCCTCCAGGCCCGTGATGGCGCCAACCTGGACCATGCGCGGGAGCGGGCATCGGGGTCGACGCTGTTGAGGAAGTACGTTTCCACGCCCGTGCTGACGTAGCGGAACGCGAAGGGTTCTCCCTGCGCCACACGACCGTCGCGTGCCCCCCACTCCCACCCTGCACCTGCCCCGGATCCGTCACGCTTACGGATCCGGATGCGGGGAAGACGTGGAAAACGGCGGCCACGGGTGAGCTCCAGTCAGCCAGCCACCGGAGCCCACGTGCCTCCGCGCGTCAGAACTTGATGCTGCCGATCATCCCCGCGATGTTCGTCGTCAGCTCGCTGATCGTCGGAGCGATCGTGGAGGAGGCCAGGTAGAAACCGAGCAGGATGCAGACGACAGCATGACCGCCCTTCAGCCCCGACTTCTTGATCAACAAGAAGACGACGATCGCCAGCAGCACCACCGCCGAAATCGAGAGTGCCACGGCGGCTCACCTCCAAATCAGAGCGCGGCCATTTTGTAAATCCATACGACGGGCAGCAGGTTCATACCCACACAGCGCTAGTGATCATAACTATGAGTACGCGCGCATCGGTCGGCGCACAGCCGCACAAGGGGGCGCACGGCCAATATGGTCAGGGGATGACGACCGAGCCTGACTCCTTCCCCCGACGGCACGCCCGCACCCAGCGGTTCTCGCTCGGCGCGCCGCGTTCGTTCACCGTGGCTCCCGACGGTTCCCGTGTCGTGTTCCTGCGGTCCGCCTCCGGCACGGACCGGGCGGGCGCGCTGTGGGTCCTTGATCCGGCCAACGGCCGGGAGCGGGTGGCGGCCGACCCGTACGCCCTGCTGGGCGGCGCCTCGGAGAACCTGTCCGCCGAGGAGCGGGCCCGGCGCGAACGCAGTCGCGAGGGCGGCGCGGGCATCATCGGCTACGCCACCGACACGACCGTCGAACTGGCCTCTTTCGCGTTGTCAGGGCGGCTTTTCGCGGCGGAGCTGCGGGCCGGCACCGCACGCGAGCTCCCCGCCCCCGGGCCGGTGATCGACCCGCGCCCCTCCCCCGACGGGCGGCGGATCGCCTACGCCGCCGACGGCGCCCTGCGGGTCGTGGGCGCCGAGGGCGAGGGCGACCGGGCGCTCGCCGAACCGGAGTCGGAGGGGGTGTCGTACGGCACGGCCGAGTTCATCGCGGCCGAGGAGATGGGGAGGTCACGCGGCTTCTGGTGGTCGCCTCAGAGCGATCGGCTGCTGGTGGCGCGGGTGGACGACACGCCGGTGGGGCGGTGGTGGATCTCCGACCCCGCCCATCCGGAACGTGACCCACAACACGTGGCGTATCCGGCGGCGGGCACCGCGAACGCGGAGGTCCGGCTGTTCGCGGTCGATCTGGACGGGACGCGCACGGAGGTCGTCTGGGACCGGGCCCGTTATCCGTATCTGGCGCGAGTGCACTGGTCAGCGGCGGGTGCGCCGCTGCTGCTCGTGCAGGCTCGCGACCAGCGCAGCCAGTTGTATCTGGCGGTGGACCCGGAGTCCGGGGCGACCCGGATGGTGCACGCGGACGAAGATCCAGTTTGGCTTGATCTTTTCCCCGGAGTGCCGTGCTGGACCCCGTCGGGACGGCTCGTGCGGATCGCCGACGAGGGCGGCGCGCGGGTCCTCGCGGTCGGCGAACGGCCCCTGACGAGGGCGCAGTTGCAGGTGCGGGCGGTGCTGGACGTCTCCGACGAGGACGTGCTGGTCTCGGCGTCGGCCGGCGAGGACGCGGCGGCCCCGGAGACCGGCGAGGTGCATGTGTATCGCGTCAACGAGCTGGGGGTCGAGCGCGTCTCCCAGGAGCCCGGTGTGCACTCGGCGGTGCGGGCCGGGGGCGTGACCGTGTTGGTGTCGGCGGCGCTCGACCGGCCGGGGGCCCGGGCCCAGGTACTGCGCGACGGGAAGCCGGGGCCCTTTGTGACGTCGTATGCCGAGGATCCCGGTTTGTCCCCGCGCGTGACACTCACCGAGGGGGGCGCACGCCGCGTCCCGTGCGCCGTGCTTATGCCAACGGACTACCGCGGTGACACTCCCCTCCCCGTCCTGCTGGACCCCTACGGCGGTCCGCACGGTCCGCGGGTGCTCGCCGCGCACAACGCGTACCTCACCTCGCAGTGGTTCGCCGACCAGGGTTTCGCGGTGGTAGTCGCCGACGGCCGCGGCACCCCCGGCCGCTCCCCCGCCTGGGAGAAGGCGATCCACCACGACCTGACGGTCTCCCTGGAGGACCAGGTCGACGCGCTCCAGGACCTCGCGCAGCGGTACCCCCTGGACCTGTCCCGGGTGGCGATCCGCGGCTGGTCGTACGGCGGCTGGCTGGCGGGCCTCGCGGTGCTGCGCCGGCCGGACGTCTTCCACGCGGGTATCGCGGGAGCGCCGGTGACCGACTGGCGGCTGTACGACACCCACTACACCGAGCGGTACCTGGGCGACCCGGCCGCGACCCCAAAGTCGTACGCCAGGAGCTCACTCGTCACCGACGAGGGGCTCTCCTCGCCCGCCGAGCCGCACCGCCCGCTGATGGTCGTGCACGGTCTGGCCGACGACAACGTGGTCGTCGCGCACGCCCTGCGGCTGTCCTCCGCCCTGCTGGCCGCGGGCCGCCCGCACGAGGTGCTGCCGCTGTCCGGCGTGACCCACATGACCCCGCAGGAGCAGGTCGCGGAGAACCTGCTGCTGCTTCAGGTGGACTTCCTGAAGCGGTCGCTGGGCCTCGCCCCGCTGGACTAGGCGCAAGAAACGGGCCGGGAGACATGGCGCTCCCGGCCCGTTCACGGCACCCGCACGGCCGTACGCTGTTCAGCCTGACGCGTCCGTATATCGGAATCGGGTCAGCCAAGTTGCCTGCGTGTTAACGCGGTTGCGGCGGGTTTGTGGGGCTATGCGAAGTGGCAGGCCACTTCGTGCGCCGCCGATCCGCCCATCGGCCGGAGCTCCGGCGCCTCCCCCGCGCAGCTCTCCCGGGCCTGATGGCAGCGGGTGCGGAAGCGGCACCCCGAGGGCATGTTCGCCGGGGACGGTACGTCACCCGTCAGGATGATCCGCTCCCGGGTCTCCCGGCCCTCGGGGTCGGGGACCGGCACCGCGGACAGCAGCGCCTGGGTGTACGGGTGCGCGGGCCGGTCGTAGATCGCGGTGTCCGTGCCGGTCTCCACGATCCGCCCGAGGTACATCACCGCGACCCGGTCCGAGATGTGCCGCACGATCGACAGGTCGTGGGCGATGAAGACGTAACTCAGCTCGAACTCGCTCTGCAGCCGGGCCAGCAGGTTGACGACCTGCGCCTGCACCGAGACGTCCAGGGCCGACACCGGTTCGTCGGCGACGACGACCTCGGGGCGCAGCGCCAACCCCCGGGCGATGCCGATGCGTTGGCGCTGGCCGCCGGAGAACTGGTGCGGATAGCGGTTGACGTGCTCGGGGTTGAGCCCGACGACCTCCAGCAGCTCCTTGACCCGTCTGCGCCTCTCGCCCTTCGGGGCCGCCTCGGGGTGGATCTCGTACGGCTCCCCGATGATGTCGCCCACCGTCATACGGGGGTTGAGGGAGGTGTACGGGTCCTGGAACACCATCTGGATGTTGCGGCGCACGGCCCGCAGGGCGCGGCCGGAGAGCCTGCCGATGTCCTCGCCCTTGTAGCGGATCGAACCGGCCGTCGGCTTCTCCAGGTTGACCAGCATCCGGGCCACGGTGGACTTGCCGCAGCCGGACTCCCCGACGATGCCCAGGGTTTCGCCCCGGCCGAGCGTGAAGTCGACGCCGTCGACGGCCTTGACCGCGCCGGTCTGTCTGCCGAGGAGGACGCCGCGGGTGAGCGGGTAGTGCTTGACGAGCCCGCTGACCTCCAGAATCGGCTCAGCCATGCAGACACCCCCTCCAGTGGTGGCAGGCGCTGCCACGCCCCGCGTCCACCGCGTGCAGCGGCGGTACGTCGGAGCGGCAGTCGTCCCGGGCCGTGGGGCAGCGGGGGTGGAAGGCGCAGCCGGGCGGGATGTCCATGAGGTTGGGCGGCAGGCCCAGGATGGCGTGCAGCTCCCGGCCCTTGTGGTCCAGGCGTGGGATCGAGTCCAGCAGGCCGCGCGTGTACGGGTGGGCGGGCGCCTTGTAGAGGTCGTGCACCGGGGCCGACTCCACGATGCGGCCCGCGTACATCACCGCGATCCGGTCGGCGACGTCGGCGACCACGCCCAGGTCGTGGGTGATGAGGACGAGCCCCATGCCGGTCTCGCGCCGCAGCTCGGCGAGGAGTTCCATGATCTGGGCCTGGACGGTGACGTCGAGGGCGGTGGTGGGTTCGTCGGCGATGACGAGGGCGGGTTCCAGGGCCAGCGCCATCGCGATCATGATGCGCTGGCGCATACCGCCGGAGAACTGGTGGGGGTACTGCCTCACCCGCTCCCTCGCGGCCGGGATGCGGACGCGGTCCATCAGCTCCACGGCCTTCGCGCGTGCGTCCCGCCTCGACATCCCCCGGTGGACGACGAACATCTCGCCGAGCTGGTCGCCCACGGTGAGGACGGGGTTGAGCGAGGACAGCGCGTCCTGGAAGATCATCGCCATCTCGGCGCCCCTGACCCGGCGTCGCTCCTCCCGCGTCAGTGTCAGCAGGTCCCTGCCCCGGAAGAGGATCTCGCCGCCGGTGATCCGTCCCGGCGGTGTGTCGAGGATGCCCATGACCGCCTGGGCGGTGACCGACTTGCCGGAGCCGGACTCGCCGAGCACGGCGAGCGTCTCGCCCGCGTCCACGCCGAGGGTGACGCCGTTGACGGCGTGGGCGACCCCGTCCCGGGTCCGGAACTCCACGTGCAGGTCGCGCACTTCGAGCAGCACGGTGGCTCACCTCAGCTTCGGGTCGAGGGCGTCGCGCACCGCGTCGCCGAGCATGATGAAGGCCAGGACGGTGACCGCCAGCGCCCCCGACGGCCACAGCAGCGCGTGCGGGGCGTTGCGGACGAAGGGCGAGGCGGCGGAGATGTCGATCCCCCAGGACACAGCCGGCGGCTTCAGCCCCACGCCGAGGTACGACAGGGTCGCCTCCAGGGCGATGTAGGTGCCGAGCGCGATGGTCGCCACCACGATCACCGGGGCGACGGCGTTGGGCGCGATGTGCCGCAGCAGGACACGGGAGTTCGAGGCGCCGAGGGCGCGGGCGGCCTGGACGTAGTCGTTCTGCTGGACGGTGATGACCGAGCCGCGGGCGATCCGCGAGATCTGCGGCCAGCCCAGCAGCACCATGAACCCGATGACCGGCCAGACCGTGTTGCTGGTCACCACGGAGAGGAGGACGAGTCCGCCGAGGACGACCGGGATGGCGAAGAAGACGTCGGTGGTCCGGGACAGCACCGCGTCCCACGCCCCGCCGAAGAACCCGGCGAGCCCGCCGAGGACCGAGCCGAGAAGGGCGACCCCGAGGGTGGCGCAGACGCCGACCGTGACGGACGTACGGGCGCCGTACACGGTGCGGGTGTAGACGTCGCAGCCCTGGCCGTCGTAGCCGAAGGGGTGACCGGGCTGGGAGCCCTGCTGGGCCTTGGCGAGGTCGCACGCCAGGGGGTTGCCGGAGGTGATCGCCGACGGCCACAGCGAGATGAGGACCAGGAAGAGGATGACCAGCGCCGAGACGAGGAAGACGGGGTTGCGGCGCAGGTCCCGCCAGGCGTCGGACCACAGGCTGCGGGGTCTGCCGAGGGCACTCACCTGGTCAGCGGTGGTGTCGAGGAGCTCAGGCATGACGGATCCTCGGGTCGAGCACGGCGTACAGGACGTCGACCAGCAGGTTGGCCGCCAGGAACACCAGGACGAGGACGGTCACGAAACCGACGACGGTCTGGGTGTTCTGGCGGAGGATGCCCTGGTAGAGCTGGTAGCCGA
Organism: Streptomyces sp. NPDC002888; assembly: GCF_042888465.1. Lineage (NCBI taxonomy): Bacteria > Bacillati > Actinomycetota > Actinomycetes > Kitasatosporales > Streptomycetaceae > Streptomyces > Streptomyces sp. NPDC002888. The sequence goes on from NZ_JBIAPU010000030.1 coordinate 136,046, forward strand.
CGCCGTGGATGTTGAAGATGCGCTCGGTGACGATCGCTCCGCCCATCAGGGCGCCGATGTCGGTGCCGATGAAGGTGACCACGGGGATGAGGGAGTTGCGCAGCAGGTGCCGGGTGACGATCCGGCGCCGGGGCAGTCCCTTGGCGACTGCCGTGCGGACGTGGTCGGAGCGCCGGTTCTCCGCGAGGGACGTCCGGGTCAGACGGGTGACGTAGGCGAGGGAGACCGAGGCCAGCACCAGGCCCGGCACGATCAGCTCGCCGAAGCCGGCCTCGGTGGAGACGGACGGTCTGATCCAGCCCCACTCCACGCCGAGGAGCAGTTGGAGCAGCAGGCCGGTGACGAAGGTGGGCACGGAGACGACGACCAGGGTGAACAGCAGCACGGTCGTGTCGACGGGCCGGCCGCGGCGCAGGCCGGTGACGACGCCCAGGGTGATGCCGATGACGACCTCGAAGAGGATCGCGACGATCGTCAGGCGGACGGTGACGGGGAAGGCGGTCGCCATCAGCTCGGTGACCGGCCGGCCGTTGAACGCCGTACCGAAGTCACCGGTGAGGACGTTTCCCATGTAGGTCAGGTACTGCCGCCACACGGGCTCGTCGAGGCCGAACTCCTGCCTGAGCCGGTCGGCGGTCGCCGCGTCGCACTGCCGCTCGCCGCACAGGCCCGCGACGGGGTCGCCCATCACGTTCACCATCAGGAAGATCAGCAGGGTGGCGCCCATGAACACCGGGACCATCTGGAGCAGGCGCCGGACGACGTAGCGTCCCATGCGGGTCAGCCGACCTTGATCTCGTCGTAGACGGGGACGCTGAAGGAGTTGAGCGTCACGTTCGACAGCCGTTCGGACCAGCCGGCGCTGCCGTTCTGGTACCAGAGCGGGATGGCGGCCATCTCGTCGCGGACGATCTCCTCGGCCTGCTGGAACAGGTCGACGGCCTTGGCGGTGTCGGTCTCGGCGTTGGCGCGGTCGACGAGCCGGTCGAAGTCCTGGTTGGACCACTTGCCGTCGTTGGAGGAGGCGTTGGTGTAGTAGAGCGGCTGAAGGAAGTTCTGGCTCAGCGGGTAGTCCATCTGCCAGCCGGTCCGGAAGGGGCCCTGGACCTTCTGCTTCGTCGTCTGGTTGCGGAAGTCGGCGAAGGTGCCGACCGGGTTGCCGACGCAGGCCCGGTCGTTGCCGAGGGCCTTGTTGACGGAGTTGCAGACGGCGTCGACCCAGAGCCGGTGCGAGCCGGTGTCCGCGTTGTAGGTGATCCTGACCTGGCCGCCGGGCAGCCCGCCGCCCTCCGCGATCAGCTTCCTCGCCGCGGCGGCGTCGTACTCGCACCACTCACCGCACAGCCCCTCCTTGTAGCCGCCCTCCTTGCCGAGGACCGGGGAGGTCCAGTCGGTGGCGGGGGTGCGGGTCTTCTGGAAGATCGTCTCGGTGATGCCCTTGCGGTCGATCGCCCGGGACAGCCCCTTGCGGATCTTGACGGAGTCCTTCTGGTTCCACTTCTTGTCGTAGAAGGGGAAGGCGAGGGTCTGGATGATTCCGGCGGGCGTGTTGAGGTAGCGGTCGCCGAGGTCGCCGCGGACGTTTCTGAGCTGTGCGGCCGGGATGTCGTCGGCGAGGTCGAGGTTGCCGGCCAGCAGGTCGGTGTAGGCGGTGTTGGTGTCGGTGTAGACCTTGAGGGTCACGCCGTCGTTGCGCGCCTTGTCCTTGCCGGGGTAGCCGTCCCACTTCCGCAGGACCATCTCCGCGCCCTTGGTGTACGACTCGACGCTGTAGGGCCCGTTGCCGACCGGCTTCTTCAACCAGGCGTCGTGGTCGTCGAAGAACGCGCGGGGCAGCGGGGCGAAGGCGGGGTAGCCGAGGGTGTCGGGGAAGGCCGAGAACTTCTGGCTGAGCCGGACGGTGAAGGTGCGGTCGTCGACGACCTTCAGCCCGGAGAGCGTGTCGGCGCTCTGCTTGCCCCCGCCCTCGGGGTGGACGGCGTCGTAGCCGTCGATGTAGCTGAAGAAGTACGCGTTCTTCTGGTTGTTCCTCAGGTTCGCGCCGTAGTTCCAGGCGTCGACGAAGGATGCGGCGGTGACCTTCTCGCCGTTGCTGAAGGTCCAGCCGTCCTTGAGGGTGACGGTGAAGTGCTGTGAGTCCGGGGTCTCGATGCGCTCGGCGAGCATGTTCTCGGCCTCGCCGGTGCGCGGGTCGTACCGCTTGAGGCTCCGGAAGATCATGTCGAGGACCTTGCCGCCCTGCACCTCGTTGGTGTTGGAGGGCTCCAGCGGGTTCTGCGGGTCGCCCCAGGACGAGGTGAGCACCGCCCCGCCGGCGCCGCTGCCGCTGGTCTCGGTTCCGCAGCCCGCGGCCACGAGGGCCGTCGCCGCCGCACATACGGCCCACTTGGCGCGCGTGGCTCCACGCATGGGTGTCTCCTCCTGAGAATCCGTCACCGGCCGACCGTTTCTGGCCGATCCGTTATTGGCCAATATCGACTCAAGAGGTGCATACCGCACATGGACCCCGCGCGCCGCGGGGCTGTTGGAGGGATACCGAAGGATCTCCCCCGTGCCTCACAATGGATCTCCACCGGGGGACGCAATGGATCATTGTCATCCGATGCCGAACCGTTGGATTGCTACCCCTTCATGTACGCATTTCGACGCTGAGGTATCCGGATAACGAACACGTTGCCCGCTTCGCCCGGTTCGCCGGGTTCTGGACACGGAACGATTACAACGCGCTACACGCGTAGCTACAGTACGGCAAAGGCGAGGTAAAGAAAGTAAATAGAAGACCAAGGGAGGCTAGTTTTTATTGACCTTGAACGAATTGCGTTGAAAAAGTCCCGCGTAGCCCGTAGGGGAGTGCCCTGCGGAGTCATTCAGACCCTCCCTGGGCCAGGAGCACCATGACCCCCCCTACTCCATCCGCGGCTGCCCCGCTCGAGGTGACCGACGAGGACGTCGAGAAGTCGATCACTTCTCCCGCCCCGAAGGCCAACGAGAGCCGGTCCCCCGGGCAGCTCGCGTGGCGCCGGTTCAAACGGGACCGCACGGGCGTCATATCCGCCTTCGTCGTGATCTTCTTCTTCGTGATCGCGCTGTGCGCCCCGTTGATCGCCAAGGTCTACGGGAAGAACCCGTACGACACCTACGGCCTGAACACGCCGGGCCTGCTCGGCGACAACGGCTTCCCCACGGGGGCCAACGGCGGCATGAGCGGCGATTTCTGGTTCGGCATCGACCCGCAGCTCGGCCGTGACGTCTTCACCTTCCTGCTCTACGCGATCCGCAACTCGCTGCTCATCGCGACCGGCATCACTATCCTCGTCGTGATCATCGGTGTGGTGATCGGCGTGACCGCCGGCTACATCGGCGGCAAGACGGACTGGTTCCTCGGCCGTGTCATCGACATCCTGCTGGCCTTCCCGTCGCAGCTCTTCTTCGTGGCCTTCACCCCGGTGGTGATCGCCCTCTTCGTGGACCCCGAGGACAACACGCCGGTCTGGCTGACCGTCGTCTGCCTGATCGGCCTGCTCACCGTCTTCGGCTGGGCCTCCATCGCGCGACTGCTGCGCGGCCAGGTACTGGCCCTGCGCGAGCGTGAGTTCATCGAGGCCGCCAAGGTCACCGGCGCTTCCCCGGCACGCATCATCTTCAAGGAGCTGCTGCCCAACCTGTGGACGCCGATCCTCATCCAGGCGACCCTCAACCTCCCGCTGATGGTCACCACGGAGGCAGGTCTCGCCTACCTCGGTGTCGGTCTGCAGGACCCGACGCCCGACTGGGGCGTCATGATCGGGTACGCCGCGAAGTTCTACCAGGACGACATCACCTTCCTGCTCTTCCCCGGCGTGGCGATGGTGATCTTCGTACTGGCGTTCAACCTGCTCGGTGACTCGGTACGCGACGCGCTCGACCCGAAGACCAAGCGCTGACTCCGGCCCTTTTCAGGACCACGGCAAAGGTGCCGGGGTGCCGGAACCTCTCTCATCAACTCTCTTTCCTAGGCAGGATGCGATGTCCTTTTCGCGCAGAAACTTCCTGATAGCCACCGGTGTGGCCGCCGCTTCGGGATCCGTGCTGACCGCGTGCAGCAGCGGTGACTCCAGCAGCAACACCGGCGGTGGCAAGCAGGACGCCGCCAAGGCCAAGGCCACCGTGGTCAAGATCGGCACCGCGGAGGACTCCAAGGGCCCGGCCCCCGAGGTCTCCGGCGCGAAGAAGGGCGGCAAGGTCTCCCTCCTGAACGACGACGACTTCTCGCACCTCGACCCGCAGCGCATCTACTACGCCTGGAACTCACTGGCCGCGATCGTCCTCTCCCGGACCCTGACCGGCTACAAGATCGGCGACGATGGTTCGATGACCCTCGTCGGCGACCTCGCCACCGACACGGGCACGATGAAGGACGGCGGCAAGACCTGGTCCTTCACCCTGAAGGACGGCATCAAGTGGGAGGACGGCTCCGACGTCACCGTCGACGACGTCCGCCACGGCTTCGAGCGTGCCTTCGCCAGCTTCATCACCGAGGGCGCCTTCTACGTCCAGACCTGGCTGACGGGCACCGCGGACTACCGCAAGTCGTACCCCGGCCCCTACAAGGGCAAGCACCTGAAGTCGATCGAGACCAGCGGCAAGACCATCACCTTCCACCTCTCCGAGGCGCGTCCGGACTTCAACTACGTCCTCGCGATGCACTCCTACGCGCCGACCCCGGTGAAGAAGGACACCAAGGAGAACTACGACAAGAAGCCGGTCTCCAACGGTCCCTACAAGATCAAGTCGCACGTCACCGACAAGTCGATGGTGCTGGTCCGCAACGAGCACTGGGACCCGGCGACCGACCCGATCCGCAACGCCTACCCGGACGAGTTCGACTTCACCTTCGGCATCGAGGCGCTCACCGCGGCCGACCGTCTGCTCGCCGACTCCGGCCCCGACCAGTACGCCGTGTCGTGGCGCACGATCCCAGTGGAGCGCGTCGCCAAGGCGACCTCGCAGGCCAAGGACCGCGTCTTCTCCGAGCTCGGCAGCGGCGTCAGCGTCTACTGGATCAACACCACCCGTGTCACGGACAAGTCCGTCCGCGAGGCCCTCATCAAGGCCTGGCCGACCGCCAACATCCGTCAGCTCCAGGGTGGCGCCAACCGCGGTGAGTACGCGACCGGCATCATGAGCCCGCTCGTCGCCGGCTACAAGTCGCAGGACGTCTGGGGCAAGCTGAAGAACCCGGCGGGCGACCCGGCCGCCGCGAAGAAGATCCTGGAGAAGGCCGGCAAGACCGGCACCAAGATCGTCTACGCCTACCAGAACGACCCGACCAACGCCAAGGTCAAGGTCGTCGTCGAGCAGGCCCTGAAGAAGGCCGGCTTCGACGTCGTCACCAAGCCGATCGACTCCACCACCTGGTACGACCAGGTCGGCAAGCTCGACAACGGCTTCGACGTCTACTGGGGCGGCTGGTCCGCCGACTGGCCGACCGGTTTCTCGGTCTTCCAGCCGCTGTTCCAGAGCGACCAGGTCAAGGACCAGGGCCAGAACTACTCGCACCTGAAGGACCCGGCGGTCGACGCGGCCATCAAGGCCGCCACCGCCGAGACCGACCAGAACAAGGCCAACGAGATGTGGGCCGCCCTGGACAAGCAGGTCACGGAGCTCGGCGCCTTCATCCCCGACGTGTACATGCGGCGCATCTACATGCACGGCTCCAAGCTCGGCAACGTGAAGATGGACCCGAACTTCGACGGTTGCATGCTCTACAAGATGTACGTCAAGTCCTGATCCCTCACTGAGCGGTGGGGGCGGCCACGACGCCGCCCCCACCCTCGGCTCTCGTCCTCCGGGCCCCCGGTCACCCCGGCCCGGCCCGTTCCGCACGACGGCCCTCCCAGGAAAGCCACTCCCCATGCTTCGCTTCCTCGTCCGCCGAGTCCTCGGCGCCGTGATCACGCTGCTGATCATCAGCGCGGTCACGTTCATGCTCTTCTACTCGGTGCCGCGCGACCCTGCCCGGCTGGCCTGCGGCAAGCTGTGCACGCCTGAGACGTTGGAGCTCATCCGCCACAACATGGGGATCTCGGACCCGCTGCCGCTGCAGTACTGGCACTGGCTGACCGGCATCTTCCTGGGCCGTGACTACCCGGGCTTCGGCCACTGCGACGCGCCGTGCCTCGGTTACTCCTTCGTCAACCGCGAGCCCGTGCTCGCCACGGTTATGGACCGCTTCCCGACGACGTTCTCCCTGGGCATCGGCGCCGCCGTGGTCTTCCTCGTCTTCGGTGTCGGGATGGGCATGATCGCCGCGCTGAAGCAGGGCAAGCCCGTCGACAAGATCGCTTCCGGCGCCTCGCTGGTCGCCTCGTCGATGCAGATCTACTTCGTGGGCACGCTGGCCCTGTACTTCTTCGTGTACCAGTGGCACATCATGGACCAGCCGGGTTACACACCGCTCAGCGACAACCCGGGTGCCTGGTTCAGCGGACTGCTCCTCCCGTGGCTGGTACTCGCCCTGATCTTCACCGCGAACTACACCCGTATGACGCGCTCCCAGATGGTCGAGACACTCACCGAGGACTACGTCCGTACGGCCCGCGCCAAGGGTCTGTCCCAGCGCAGCGTCTTCTTCCGCTTCGCCTGGCGCGGCGCGATGGGGCCGATCGTCACCATCTTCGGCATCGACCTGGGCGTTCTCTTCGGTGGCGCCATGATCACGGAGAGCACCTTCAGCCTTCAGGGCATCGGCATGCTCGCCGTGAAGTCCGTCATCACGAGCGACCTGCCCATGCTGCTCGGCGTCATGGTGCTCACCGCCTCCTTCGTGGTGATCGCCAACATCGTCGTGGACGCCTGCTACGCCCTCATCGACCCGCGGATCCGGCTCGCCTGACCGCGCGGCACCCGCCCGCCCCGCCAGCTACCCCCCGCATCACCCCCTCTGGAGCGTCCCCGTGACGAGCACCGATCAGCAGCCCTTCCTGTCCGTCAAGGATCTGAAGGTGCACTTCTCGACCGAGGACGGCACCGTCAAGGCCGTCGACGGCCTCTCTTTCGACCTCGTACGCGGCAAGACGCTCGGCATCGTGGGTGAGTCGGGGTCCGGCAAGTCGGTCACCAACCTGACCATCCTGGGCCTGCACAACCCGGACACCACTCACGTCGAGGGCTCCATCGTCCTCGACGGCGAGGAGCTGAACGGGGCGCCGGAGAAGACCCTTGAGAAGCTGCGCGGCAACAAGATGGCGATGATCTTCCAGGACGCCCTGGCCTCGCTGTCGCCGTACCACACCATCGGCCGGCAGATCGCCGAGACGTACCGCAAGCACACGGGCTGCTCCAAGCAGGAGGCCCGGGCGCGCTCGATCGAGATGCTGCGCCGGGTCGGGATCCCGCAGCCGGAGACCCGGGTGGACGACTACCCGCACCAGTTCTCCGGCGGCATGCGCCAGCGCGCGATGATCGCCATGGCCCTGGTCTGTGACCCGGAGCTGCTGATCGCCGACGAGCCGACCACGGCCCTCGACGTGACTGTGCAGGCCCAGATCATGGACCTGCTCAAGGACCTCCAGAAGGAGTTCGGCACCGCGATCATCTTCATCACGCACGACCTGGGCGTGATCGCGGACATCGCCGACGACGTGCTGGTGATGTACGGCGGCCGGTGCGTGGAGCGCGGGACCAAGCAGGAGGTGCTGCGCGACCCGCAGCACCCCTACACCTGGGGCCTGCTGAGCTCCATGCCGAGTCTGGACCACCCCGTCGACGTGCCGCTGAACCCGATCCCGGGCTCGCCGCCGTCGCTGCTGAACCCGCCGTCGGGGTGCCGCTTCCACCCGCGGTGCGCATTCGCCGAGAAGGTCGAGGGGGGCCTGTGCTCCAAGGAGCGTCCGCTCCTGGAGCTCGTGGACGGCCGCGGCAGCGCCTGCCACCTGACCGCCGAACAGCGCGGCGAGTACTTCTCCGACCTCGCCGGCGCGGCGAACTGACGTACAAGAGACGGGATTTCACCACCATGAGCAGCACCACTCCCCTCCTGGACGTCTCCGGGCTGACCAAACACTTCCCGATCAAGGGCGGCTTCCCGATCCGGCGCACGGTCGGTGCCGTGCAGGCCGTCGACGGCCTGGACTTCCAGGTCGCCGAGGGCGAGAGCCTGGGCCTCGTCGGCGAGTCCGGCTGCGGCAAGTCGACGACCGGACGCCTGATCACCCGGCTCCTGGAGCCGACCGGCGGTTCGATCAAGTACCAGGGCAAGGACATCACGCACGCCAATCGCAAGCAGTTGGCGCCGATCCGGTCCGAGATCCAGATGATCTTCCAGGACCCATACGCCTCGCTGAACCCGAGGCAGACGGTCGGCAAGATCATCTCCGGGCCGATGGAGATCAACGACATCCGCCCGGACGGCGGCCACGAGAAGCGGGTCCGCGAACTCCTGGAGATCGTCGGCCTCAACCCCGAGCACTACAACCGCTTCCCGCACGAGTTCTCCGGCGGCCAGCGCCAGCGCATCGGTGTCGCCCGCGCCCTGGCCCTGGAACCCAAGCTGATCGTGGCCGACGAGCCGGTCTCCGCGCTGGACGTGTCCATCCAGGCGCAGGTCGTCAACCTGCTCCAGAAGGTCCAGCGGGACCTGGGCATCGCGTTCCTGTTCATCGCCCACGACCTCGCCGTCGTACGGCACTTCTCGCAGCGTGTCGCGGTCATGTACCTCGGCAAGATCGTGGAGATCGCCGACCGCGACGACCTGTACGGCAACCCGCGCCACCCCTACACCCGGGCGCTGCTGTCGGCCGTGCCCGAGGCCACGGCGGAGGACACCCCGGCCCGCGAGCGCATCCGGCTGCAGGGCGACGTGCCCTCCCCGATCAACCCGCCCTCCGGCTGCCGCTTCCGCACCCGCTGCTGGAAGGCGACGGAGAAGTGCGCGAGCGAGGCTCCCCCGCTGGTGCAGGTCGAGGGCAACAAGGCCGGCCACCTGACCGCCTGCCACTACCCCGAGACGGCCGAGACCGTGCCGGCCCCCCGCCTCGCCAAGGACTCCGAGCCGGCGGCCTGACCGCACCACACGATCCCCCTGCTTCCGGGGGAGGAAGGCCCGCGCCCACCCGGCGCGGGCCTTCTCCGATTCGCGCGGCCGACTCGCAGCTGCGCGGAGGATGGTCACCCCAGGTCGCGCCCCAGGAAGGGGAACACGATGGTCCGCCCACGGGCGCTGGCGAGGGCAAGCAGTGCTGCGATCGAGCCGGTGGAGAGGTCAGTGGAGAGCCGAAAGCGGCGGTCTCCAATGAAGTCGACGGAGTCGTCCTGCAGGAAGACGGCGTCCCAGCCGAGCGAGCGCACATGGTCATCGGTGGGCAGTCCGTGGTCGACCCGAGCGAGCACGCTGCCCACCCGGCCTCCCCAGAGTCCGAATCCGGCGGCGATCTGGTCCAGCGACCGCACCAACAGCTCGTGCGGCTCGCGCAGTTCGACGGCACCGAACCCGATGGCCGCGCGGGCGACAACGGCCATGCCGCCTCCCCCGTCAAGCCCGGGCCCGACCCGCCTGGCCCGCTCCAGCAGCTCCAGGTCACGTCCCAGTTCGTCGACCGCCCTGGCCAGTGACTCCGGGTCGCCGGTGGCACGGTGCAGGTGTATGTGCAGCAGTGCCGGCCCGGTGCGCCCGTGCAGCAGGCCCACCCGGCGTGCGCTGTGCGGCCCTTGCTCGATGCGAGCGGCGATATCGAGGGCTGCGTCGAGCCACCGTGCGTCGCCGGTTGCCCGGTGGTGAAACAGCACGGCCAGGGCCACGCCCGACCGTCCCGAGGCGAAGGAGTCCGGGACGCCCTGCTCGTCCGCCTGGGCCAGGGCCCGCTCCAGCACCTCGCTGGCCAGGTCGTGTTCGCCGAGTTCGTCGAGAGTGTGGCCGAGGCCGGCGAGACCGCCGGTGAAGCCGGGTCCGTCGCCGCTCTCACCGGCCTTGACCCGGTCGACCAGCCAGCGTACGTGCTCGGCGGGCACCGTCCAACCGGTGCGGGAGAGGGCCCACAGGGTGCCCGCGGCGCCGAAGGCAAAGGTGGTTCCGCCGCCGGGGCTCATGAACTGCATAGGATCACCGGGATACAGCCGGTCCGTGCGGTTGGGCGTGGCAGTCGCGAGAACCGAGTCGACTATCCGGGCCTCCAGGTCGGAGTGCTCCGCCCGCTCGGGCCAGGCAACGGTGCATTCATGGCGTGTGGGCAGGTTCTCAGGGCTGAGCCAGGCGAGGATGGAGTCGACGAACTCGACGGGCACCTGGAAGTCGCGCACCATCTCGTCCACCAACTGCCGTGCCTTGTGGGCGCTCCAGGGCACCGCTTGCGGCACCGGGATGAACAGAACGAGCTTGAGGACGGCGAGCGCATAGCGGTCGATGTCCCGGCCCCTCAGGTGCTCGGGCGCCCTGAACCCCAGGCTGCCCATGGCCTGTGGCCTGGCCTCGTCCACGGGTGTAGCCGTCTCCAGGTCGATGAACCGGATCTCGTCCTTGGTAACCAGCACGTTGGCGAGACTCAAGTCGCCGAAGACCACGCCGCGTTCATGCATGGCGTTCATGCCGTCCTCGACGCTCCTGAGCACGTCCAGCGCCCAGGTGCGGTAGGCGTGGCGGGCGCGGGGGCTGTTGTCGCCGACGGAGTAGGGGTGGCGGGTCGCCATCGCCGCGGACAACGAGTCCCCTTCGACGTACTCACGCGCCAGATAGTGGTGCTCGTGCCCGGTCAGATAGTCAATGAACTCCGGGACGCAGGGCAGGCCGCTCAACCGCTCCAACGCCCAGTGTTCGCGCTTCATGCGGGTGACCGCATCCCCCCACTCGGCGTCGACTCCGGCCATCGGGCGAGCTTCGCGCAGCAGCACGTCCCGGCCGGTGCCGTCCTCGGTGGCCCGGTAGATCCCACCGCCGTTGGAGAAGTGCAGCGCACCTCGGATCTTGAACGGGAAGTTCGCCAGGGTGCCTTCCTTGCGGGCCTGGAGTGCCTCGTGCAAGAAGTCCGGGATCTCCACCCAGGCGGGGGGCCGGAAGACCGGTCGGCGCTCGTCAGGGACGAGGGTCCCGTCCGGGCCGGTCATCGCGGGCACCATCACCCCGCGCTGGTCACGCGTCGACCGCCATACGTAGGCGCCGTAGCGGACGTACAGCGGCCCCTGCTTCCAGCGCAGATCGGTGAGGATGTACGGCCCGGGGGTCCCACCGACCAACTCCTCCATGCCGTTCAGCAACTGCTCGGTGTGTCGGTCGCCGTGCGGGTAGACGGTGATGAACTTGCCGCTGGCCGTGCGCTCGCCGTTCTTGGAGTTGCGGCGCCTGAGCACGGTGGCACTGCGTATGAACTTGAACATCACCCCCCGCTCGACCAGATACGGGACGAGTGTCGCCAGCAGACCCTCAGCCGTGTCGAGGGTGCCGGACACATGGATCTTCCAGCCCTGCTCCGGCCGCCCGGAGGGGTCAGGCGGCCGACATGAAGTCCAGTCTCGCCCGCGCTCGACGCGCCACTCGTCGGGCAGGGAGACCTCGAAGTCGTCCTCCGCTTTCTCCGCGTCGGGCACGTCGTAGAAGAGCTTGTCAGGTCGGCAGAACTCAAGGAAGCGAAAGTCGAGCATGGTGAGCAAACTCCTGCGGTCAGCCACGCGAGCATTTCCTCAAAATATAGCCTCGCGCGAAGTAAAGTAAACGTAAAACATTCGTCAAGATCACCTCCGGGTATTGCACGGGAAGCGGTGCCGCAAATAACGTACCCAAGCGAACCATCCGTGCCCCAACGAACGGAAGGAAATCAATGCAGGCAACTGGATCTTCGGCGCTCAAAGAGCCCGCCGAGACCCTCGTTGAGCTCGATCACCAGGAACTGATAATTCCGGTGGACTTCGACGAGGAGGAGCTGGAGGTGTGGATGACCAACGTCCCCACGCCGTGCTGTAGCGGTGGCGGGAGCACGTCTGTGATCTGCAGCGCCGGCTGCCGGGGACGCCCGGGTCCCATCTGAGCGCGCCTCAATCAAGGTGTCCCTGAGGAGCTGACGCTTCTCAGGGACACCTGCTTTTTTGCTTCTTTTTAATACCCGTCATACCGATTCGACGATCGCGACCTTTCCCGAGCTCATAGTCAGGACGATGTCGCCGTCACGCAAAGTGGGCAATCTGTGTGCCACCACGATGAGGGTTTTACCTTCGATCCTTTGCAAAAGCCCCTCGAATACCGCTTCCGACGTTGCGTCATCGAGCCCACTGGAGAATTCATCGAAAACCAGTACGGGGTAGTCGGCAAGCAATGCTCGCGCGACCGCCATTCGCTGTCGCTCGCCACCCGAAACCGTGGCACCGCGATCACCGACGACCGTGTCCAGGCCGTCCGGGAGACGGGTGAGCAGACCGTCCAGTTCTACGGTGCGCAGCACTGCGGTCATGCGTTCAGGAGTGCACGATGGATCGCCAAAGGCCAGATTCTCCCGGATGGACAGATTGAACAGAGTCGGCTCCTGGGGGACCAACGTCGCCACCGCCCTCATGTCCTCAGCCGTGCGCCCGCTCGCCAGACAGGCGGAGACCGACCCCGCTTGCGGAATGATCAGGCCGGCCAACATCAGCGCCAAGGTGCTCTTGCCCGAGCCCGACTCTCCGGTGACGAAGACGCGTCGGCCAGCCGGCAGGGTGAGGTTGACCGAGTCCAGAACCTTCCCGATGCGCTCTCCGTAGCTGAACTCCGCATCCACGAAGCGGATTTCGGTAACCGCTTCCCGCTCCCTGGCGTCGACGACGTGCTTGTCCCGTCGCGGCAGAGAATCCGGCAGGTCGATCAACTCGAAAATACGCTCGAACAATGCCCTGGAGCTCTGGACATCCGCCGACAACTGCATCAACTGCTGGATCGGCATCGAGATCTGAGCCTGCAACGCGGTGATGACGATCACCGCACCCAGCGATATCCCGTGCAAGGCGGTACCGGCGGCCCAGTAGGCCAGGATCGGCAGGACGGCCAGTGTCATGGAGATCGTCGCGAGCGCCGTCCGGCCGGCGAGACGCTCTTGGATCGCGGTGTCCGCGGCCTCTCGGGACATACCGTCGAACCTTTCGAACTGCCAGTGTTCCCGGCTCAGCGTCCTCCCGAGCAGCACACCCGAGAGCGACAGATGCTCGCCGATGAAGTGGACCATGTCCGAGGCCTTGCCCTGCTGGGCGTGGGTGAGGCGGCGACGCTTCCGGGCGTACCGGTTGTTCAGGATGTTCAGAGCAACAGCCACCGATAGCGACACCAGGGCGATGGGCCAGCTCATGATCAGCATGATGACCGCGGACGTGATCAGTGCCGCCGCCGAAGCGACCATTCCTTGTGCGGCGAACGTGAGGACATTGCTGACACCCTCGACATCATTGGCAATGCGGGTCTGCACGTCGGAGACCGAGTGGCGCGTGAAGTGCTCCAAGGGCATCCGCTGAGTGGATCGAAAGATGTCCCTGCGCAACCTGTGCACCAGGCCCTGACCGATCGTGTGATTGAGCCGTGCCGTCACCACCATGCAGAGGGACGACAGCACGACTGCGAGCAGCATGAGCGAGCAGAGCATGCTCAGCAGGCGTACGTCGTGCTGCGGAAGCGCCACGTCCACAACGCCCTTCAGCAGGACCGTGCTGGTCATGGTGAGAGCAACGGAGGACAGGACGACGAAGAACGAGACGGTGAGCCTGACCCGGTCGAGAGCCAGCAGCCTCAGCACGCGTAGCCACAGAACGCGGCCGCCGGGATGCGTCATCCCGCGTCCCGCAGGCCCTGCGGCAGAGGCTGGAAGAACCCGGTCATGGACATCCGCAGATTTTCCCCGGCGCGTGCGCTCACGCTCCGCACCGAGTGAGGAGTTCCCGCCTTGATGACCACAAGTCGGTTGGGCACAGCCGCGACGTACTGCCCAAGATCGGTATTGATGCCCTGGTAGCGCTCGACCGATGCCTTTCGCTCCCCCATATTGTGGGCGATCAACAGTTCGGCGCCCCAGGACGACTTCCAGTCCTCATGGACGTACAACACGAAGGAACCGGATCTGTCCTTGGCGTCATCGTGCCAGGAGAGGCCCGAGCCGACCGGGTACAGGTAGGGCGTACAGGTCAGGAAGTCCCAGGCGCTCCCCCGCAGTCCGATCCACGCGGCGAGTGAGTCCTCGGCCTCCAGCAGTGCCTCGACCACTTCGTCCGCGGAGTCACCCGAGGGGTAGGAGGCCAGGCCCTTGGGTACCTTCGGGTGGTTGTGATAGACGGTGCGGCCGACCAGCGGCTCTCCTTCGACCAGGCGATGGAAATGGTTCGGCTGCCAGACGTTCTTCAGATGGACGAAACGCTCGTCGGCCATGCGGCTCCGAACCGAACGGAGGGTCTCCGCAGTGAGGACATCGTCGAACACCGCATATGTGTCGGTTTTGATGCTCGGTATCATTCAGCCCTCCGTGGACGGGTCCGGGTAGCCGCCGGCAAGCGATTGAAGGACGTGTCGTGCCACCCGGTCGGTCAGGTGGAAGACATCGCTGTCGGTCCCCGCACGTGGCAGACCCGGCGTCAGGATCGGGTTCGAGGTGTCGGCACCGACCGCGTACATGGTGCGGCTCACGCCGCGGTCAGCGGTGATGAGGCTGCCGTGCCGAGTGACGGTGACCCTCTGCGGCCCGGGCTCATGACCGGGGGAAGTACGACCGAATTCCCGCCACGACACTTCCCCGCGCCGCTGCAGCTGCTTGATCAGCTCGTCGCTCGTCCGCGTCACCGATGGCATCGAATGGCGCGCCTCTATCACGTGGTCGACATTGATGGTCACGGGAACGGTCTCGCTCCTGTATTTCACCGTCCGCGTCTCGGTGTCATTGACGATGCGCGATCCCTTACCCAGGAAGGTCACCACACCGGCGCGGGAAAGAGCTTGTAGCTCCAGCTGCCTCGGCCACGGGGCCCCTCCTGTCAGGATCGCCATCCTGGCCCACACCCAGTCCCGTGTCGCCTGGTAGAAATCGGTGTTTGCCCGAGGCCCGTGCGAACGCGCGGCCGTCATGAGGGAGGTGGTGAGATAGGAGAGACCGATCCGGAGTGCCAGATCGCGGCTGTGTTCCTTGGACAAGGTGCGATTGGTGATCTGCGCGATATACCGCCTCATCCACGACTGGAGGGAGTCCAGGTCATGGAAGTTCTGGCCCTGGAGCGGATCCAGCAGACGGCTGAAGTCGAGTCGCTCATCCTCCGGGATGATCGTCGCGATTAGCTCTTCCTGGGCCGACGTTCCCGGTTCGAGGGTCGGGTAGGTCTGCTGGAACCGTTCCAAGACATGGGAAGAGCGCTCGGGATCGGCGGCGAGGAGTTCGCAGTAGTAGAAGTACTGGAGCTCCGACGTCATGCGCGCGGTCGCTTTCCGGAGAGCGCCCGCCGTGTCAGTACTTCGAGCCAGCTCGGCGAATATCCGGGACGAAGTGAACCTGGGCACGGGGCACTTCACCATATTGCCCGTCATGGGCCACCATCGGGCAGGATGCGCCAGCACACCGGTCCGTGACGTGGCGAAAATGCTTGGCTCGTCGCCGGACGGTTCGTACCTCAGGGAGCCGTTGGCCGCTCGGTGAAATGTTCCACCTCGCACCGTAGTGAGGAGCTGAAGGTAGTCGAAGAACGTGAGCCCCAGTCCACGCAGCAGCACACGCTCGCCGGGCTTGATGTGCGACGTCTTCGACAGCGCGGCGTGACCGGGTGGTTCGTAGCTGCCCCGGTACGAGGACAAGGCTCGCCGCAGGTCTTCCTGGCCTGCGGCCAGCTCCATGGGAGGCCTGCCCTGGGCCAGAACCACGCGATGGCAGATGAGCGGCTGCGGTTCGTCGGCGAGGCGGACGGCTTCGGCTCCACTCTGCGACGGGGATGCCAGCGCGATCTCAACTGCCAGTGACTTGTGCCGGTGTATGCGAACGTTATTGGGCGCGTTCTGCACGACGTGCTCCAAGAACCAGCCCATGTACTTGCCCATCACTGAGCGCGATGCCCACCGATAGGGAGAGTGGGCGTCCACCAGACGGTCCAGGGTCTCGTCCACGCTCAGGACCTCGCCCGACGCGATCGCCCATTCCTGAAGTGTGGGGCCTTTCCGCACCGGACCCTCACAGCTGGAGGAATCGTCGGTGAACAGGGTCATCAGCCCCGCATGCGAGTTCATCCAGAGCTCAGCCGGCTGATCGACCGGCCAGGTTCGACTGCCGCGTTCGAGGCATGGGTCGATCAGATGGATGTGGACTTCCCGTTCCTGGTCCGGAAAGTACTCGGGAATATTCACGACGAGACGCTCAAGCGTTGACAAGCCATAGAGTCCCGCGCCGATCACAGCGACAACAAACGGTGGTGTGTGATCATGGACTGCCACCTCGATCGCCTTTCCTCAGCTCCGGGGGTAGAAGATTTCGCGGCTCATCGCAACCTCTTTGACCAGTGCCTCGAAATCAGGGAAATTGTCGTCGCGCTCCACGATGACCGCACTCGGATTGCAGCGCTCCGCGGCAGCAGCCGCCAACCGCCAGATCTCCTCGCCGATCGTCTCGGAATGACTGTCGATGTGGTGCCCCGTCGACGTCACCAGGCCACCGGCCAGATGGATGTGCACGATCCGATCCGTCGGCAACTGGTCCAGGTAGCCCAGGGGGTCGAACGAATGATTCTTGGAATTGATGTAGAGATTCGCCACGTCGAGCAGCATGAAACAACCGGTGGCCGCCATGATTTCAGCGAAGAACGAAGCAGCTTCGACATGGCCGGTACCGAGCGAGAACGAGTAGGTGATGTTCTCCACGGCCAGCGGGATACCGAGAGCCTCTTGCGCTTGATCCACATTCCTGATGCATACGCGGAGACTCTCCTCGCTGATGACCGGAGGGCACAGATGCCCGGAATCCGCGCCGGGGACGTGAGTCATGGCAAGGTGTTCGCTGTAATACGAGGAGCCACAGGCGTCCGTGACCTTGCGGATCTCGGCCAGATAGTCGTCCGGGATACGTCCCGCGCCGGCCAGCGACATGCCGACACCGTGGGTCACGGTGGTGAACTCATCGGCGACTTCGCGAAGCCGCCGAGGATTGTCATGGCCGAACCACTGATCGGCGAGTATCTCGACGACATCGATTTCCGCACGGTGCAGGGTGAATTCCTTGCTCAGCTCCTTGCGGTAACCCAGACCCGCTCCGTGTATCGGAGGCCGCCAGCTGCTTGAATCGTCCGAGGTCACCGCATCATCCTTCGATCGAGCTCGTGCTCGGCTTGCCCCTGAGGCTCCATAGGGCGCACGCCCGGCAAGCGGCACAGCCTTCCAGAGGGCGTGGTTTTACCCTGTCCAGTTCTTCGGAATGGTCCGCCACGATGAGATCGGAAAGGTGCGTCTCGTCATGCATCGACATCGTTCTCCTTGAGATGGTGAGAGCCGACGACGCGAGACTTCACAAGACTTCCCAGCAACGCCTCGAGCGCCTTTACCGAAACGTTCAGACCCTGTTCCGAGGCGTACTCGTGCAGATGTCTGGCGGTGCTGGGTTCGTTCATTTCGGTGAGCAGGCTGTAGGCCGCTTCCGTGATGCGGAGAATGACGGGCATACGACGCGATGCGGACGGGGCGATAACGACCCAGGTGGGCTCGCGCTCGTCCACCATCTTCTTCTTGCCCAGCAGAATGGCAAACGCGTCGACAGAGAAGTGTGCGAGGGACGTGTGCGGAAGCTTCCAGTAGAGCGATTCCCAGGAGAACCGATCCGGATCAGGTGCCGAGCCGGGTGTTCGGCCGCTCCTGATCTCCTGCTCCCGCCTGGCCGCCATCAGCAGAAATTCCAGCTGGGCGACATCGGAGAGGGCTCTGGGCACACCCTCGTAGAAGTCATGGCATTCGCGTACGAATTCGACGAGCTGCTTGGCCAAGCCGCCCCACTCGGCGAGACGACTGTAGGTCCTGCCCTCCTGGAACTCGTGCAGAATTTCCGGCCGTTCGGCGTGCAGCCACTTCCATGTGGTGGGCATATGCGAGGCCAGGGAGCCGAGCTGCTTGGCCTTGAGCCCCTCTGCGAACTCGTCCGCTTCGCCCGGCGAAAGATTCCGCACTAACTCAGCATTCGCCCCGCTGAGTCCCATATGGACGGCGAAGGATCCGGGATCCATTCGGTGGGCCAGCCGGTATCCGGGGTTGAGGTAGATCTTGAAGAGTACACTTTGAAGGTCTTGCAGAGTCACGAGCTCACTTCCCTCGGCAGCCCCACAGCGCCCGCAGCAAGCGGTGCATTGTGCTTTCGATCAGTGACGGCTAGCCACTACCCGAGGAAAAGGGAGTATCAGAGACATCGGAGCAGCCGAGATGCGAGGGCCGGAACCCAGGCATGATGGAACATCGCATTCGAAGATCATCCCCGTATATTCCGCTTCGCTGGATCGGGGCCCCTCGCTCCGATCCAACGCAAAGCTAACGTGAGCGGTTGGTCTGTACGCCACGCCTTTCGAACACCTGCCGGAAGGCTAGGCGGACGAGCGAGACTTCCGCAAGCAAGCAAAGGAATCTTGATCCAACTTTGCGACTTCTTTTCTTTAGGTCGAGCTTATAGTGCTCAAATAGACGAGAAACAATCAGATCGGGCCACATGGACGGTTCCCTGGCGGAGGCGCCGCAATACTGGAGCCCATGGTCGGGTCGCAGTGCTCTCCAACATCGATGGGTCTGGGCTCCAGAGCCGTGAACACACGTCTCCGGCGGCTCCGCATACCGTTCTCGCAGGTCAACCCGCGAATGTGACGCGGGGTGAGATCGATCTGTCCCTGGTCAGCATCGACGCCACCACCGCGCGCGCTCACCACGACGCAGCCGGGATGCACCTGGGCGAGGACGTCCTCACCGCGCTGGAGAAGGCTGCCACCGAGGGGGAGAAGGCCAGGTCAAAAGGGGCAGTGTCGAAGAACAAGACGGACAGAACGGCGAGTTCGATCCCGGGCGGGAGGAACGACGACGCATCCGGCGTCGGCGAAAACTCCGGCTGAAGGCCGCCCTCCTGGGACGCTCCAGGGGCGGGCAGACCAGCAAGGCCCACCTGGCCGCCGACCGCAGGTGCCGCCCGCTGGCGTTCGTGCTGACCGCGGGCCAGGCCGCGGACAGTCCGCAGTTCATCCCGGTGCTGGGGAAGTTACGGGTCCGCGGCCCCGCCGGCCGCCCCCGCACCCGGCCGGACGCGGTCGCCGGCGACAAGGCCTACTCCTCCCGCGCAAACCGGGCCCACCTGTGCAGACGCGGCATCAAGGCAGTGATCCCGGAGAAGAAGGACCAGGCCGCAAACCGGAAGAAGAAGGGCTCCGGAGGCGGTCGACCCGTCAGCCACGACGCCGCCCTCTACAAGGAGAGGAACACCGTCGAGCGCCTGATCAACAAGCTCAAGGCCTGGCGAGGCATCGCCACCCGATACGACAAGACCCCGGACAGCTACCTCGCCGGCCTCCACCTACGAGCCTCGATGATCTGGATCAAAGACCTCACCCGGACCACCAACTGATCACGACTCGATACGCGCCCTAGTCCCCCGTCGTGCCGTCCGCCAGTTCGCGCAGGATGTCGATGTGCCCGTTGTGGCGGGCCGTCTCCTCGGTGAGGTGGAGGAGGATCCAGCGCAGGTCGACGTGGAGGCCGTCGCGGACGGGGCGCTTGGCCTTGGTGTCCAGGTCGTTCTCGGCGACCAGCGTGCGGTAGCGGGCGCTCTGGGCCGCGTACTCGTCGAGCAGCTGCTCCATCGGGAAGTCGACGGCGACGCGCATCTCGCGGTCGGGGTCCTCGTCGGTCCAGGGGCCCTCGTCCTCCTCGCCGAGGAAGACCACCTGGAACCACCAGTACTCGACCCAGCGGAGGTGGTTGATCAGTCCGCTCAGGGTCATCAGCGGTGAGGTCGGCAGGGGTGCCCTGCGCGCGTTCTCCGCGGAGACGCCCTCGCACTTGGCGCGGGCGGTGTCGCGGGCGTAGTCGAGGAACGTGGTGAGCTGGGTGCGCTCGTCCCACGCGGGAGGAGTGTCATCTGTTCTTGTCATCGCGCTGAGCATTACTGATCACAACGACCGCTGTCGAGGCATTACTTGGTGGCGGGCACATCCAGCCCTATCCCTCGGCCCCCTCCTCCAGCGCCGCCAGCGCCGGGTCCAGGACGATGTCCTCCTCGCGTGCCTCGATCGTCGGTTCCTCCGGGAAGTGGCAGGCGGTGAGGTGGCCGTCATGGTTGCCGGAGAGCTGGATCAGCGGGGGTTCCTCGGTCGCGCACTGGTCCTGCGCCTTCCAGCAGCGCGTACGGAAGCGGCAGCCGGACGGCGGCGAGATGGGGGACGGCACGTCACCGGCCAGCCGGATCCGCTCACGCCCGCCGGAGGCGCCCTCGCCGTCGGTGACGTTCACCTCGGGGACGGCGGACAGCAGGGCGTGGGTGTAGGGGTGGCGGGGGCGGGTGTAGATGGAGTCGCGGTCGCCGACCTCGATCACTTTGCCGAGGTACATGACGGCGACGCGCTGGGAGAAGTGCCGTACGACGGCGAGGTCGTGGGCGATGAACAGGAACGCGATGCCGAGCTCCTGCTGCACCTTCTGGAGCAGGTTGACGACCTGCGCCTGGATGGAGACGTCGAGCGCGGAGACCGGCTCGTCGGCCACGATCAGCTTCGGCTCCAGCGCCAACGCCCTCGCCACACCGATGCGTTGGCGCTGGCCGCCGGAGAACTCGTGCGGGAAGCGGTTGAAGTGCTCGGGGTTGAGGCCCACGATCTCCAGCAGCTCGCGCACCCGCGCCTCCCGGCCGCCCGCCGGGTTGATGTCGTTGATCTCCATCGGGCCCGAGATGATCTTGCCGACCGTCTGGCGGGGGTTCAGCGAGGAGTACGGGTCCTGGAAGATCATCTGGATCTCGGACCGGATCGGCGCCAGTTGCTTGCGCGAGGCGCGGCTGATGTCCCGCCCGCGGTACGTGATCGTCCCGGCCGTCGGCTCCATCAGACGGGTGATCAGGCGCCCGGTCGTCGACTTGCCGCAGCCGGACTCGCCGACCAGGCCGAAGCTCTCGCCGACGTGCACGGTCAGGTCGATGCCGTCGACGGCCTGCACCTGGCCCACCGTGCGGCGGATCGGGAAGCCGCCCTTGACCGGGAAGTGCTTGGTGAGCCCCTCCACGACCAGTAGCGGTTCTCCGGCCGACTCGTCGGCGGCCTCCCGCGGGGCGGGCAGCACGAGGTCCTCTGTCATGCCGTGTCCTCCTGGGTCAGGGGCCCTAGCTTGATCTTTAACGTCCGGCATCGAATGGTGCGTCGAACTTGATCACTCAGTCCGGTAACTGCCGTACGCAGAAGCGGCCTTCGTCTGAACA
>NZ_JBIAPU010000031.1:0-153401 GCF_042888465.1 Streptomyces sp. NPDC002888
GCCCCGCGGCCCCCCCCCCCCCCCCCGCCCCCCCCCCCCCCCCCCCCCCCCCCCCCCCCCCCCCCCGCCCCCCCCCCCCCCCCCACGACAAGGGGTCCGGCGACAAGGGCCCGGGCGACTGGCGCGGCAAGCGGGGGCACGGCCCCTGGGGCCACAACGACCGCACCCCCTCCCCTCACCCGTCGGGCAGCGGCGCGACGACCTGAGCCCGTCAGGTCCAGTGCCGCTGGGGTCTGGTGCCGCTAGGGTGTGCGGCCGATCACCACATGGGCGTACAACTCGTCGGAGACGGCGAGTTCGGTGCGCAGACCGGCCCGGGTGAAGGCGTCGACGGCCGTCGGCGCCTGACGTGCGCTCGTCTCGGCCAGCAGCACTCCGCTCGGTGCCAGCCACCGCGGCGCCCCGGCGGCGACCCGGCGCAGCACGTCGAGCCCGTCGGCGCCTCCGTCGAGGGCGGTGAGCGGCTCGTGGTCGCGGGCCTCCGAGGGAAGCAGGGAAACCTCGTCGCTCGGGACGTACGGCACGTTGGCGGCCAGGATGTCGATACGTCCCCGCAGCCGGTCGGGAAGCGCCTCGAACAGGTCACCCGTGTACACATGACCACCCTGACCGGCGACGTTGCGCCCCGCGCAGCGTACGGCGGCCGGGTCGATGTCGGCGGCGTGCAGCTCGACCGCGCCGAGGGCGGCGGCGAGGGCCGCGCCGACCGCGCCGGAGCCGCAGCACAGGTCCACGACGACGCGGGCGTGCGGCGCGCGGGCGAGGGCCTGGTCGACGAGGAACTCGGTGCGTCGGCGGGGCACGAAGACACCGGCTTCCACGTGGACACGCAACCCGTGGAACTCGGCCCACCCGAGGACGTGTTCAAGGGGCAGGCCGGCCACCCGGCGCTCCACCATGGCGGCGAGTTCGTCCGGTGTGCGGGCGGTGGTGAGGATCAACTCGGTCTCGTCCTCGGCGAAGACGCAGCCCGCGGCACGCAGCGCGGCCACGACGGAGTCACGGGAGGGGGCGGGAGAAAGTGGAGGCATGGTGAAGCAGAGAGCCTTTCGGGAGCCGAAGGGCGCTCTCGCGGTCGCCTACGGGCGGCGGTCCACGCCACCTCGAGGTGAGAGCACCCGACCTGACACAGCGGTAATGGGTCCCACCTCCTCGACTCCGCACGGCTGGGTACGTCCACAGCCGGGCGCTCACCTTACCGTGGAGCGGGCACCGGGACCGCCCAAGTTGTATTATGCAACCATGAGGGGACGGGAGATCAGGTGACCGCAGCCGAGGCCGTGGAGACCATCCAGCGCGAGATGACGAGCTTCGCCCGCCGCGCCCGGGCCACGGCGGGCCGAATGCACCCCGAGCTGTCCCTCGTCTCGTACACCCTGCTCGCCCACCTCGAGGAGAGCGACGGCTGCCGCGCCACCGACCTGGCCGCGCACTACGGCCTCGACAAGTCCACCGTCAGCCGCCAGGTGACCGCCCTCGAACGCGCCGCCCTCGTCGAACGACGCGTCGCCCCGGACGACCACCGCGTCCAACTCCTGCACCTCACCGCCCCCGGCCGCCACATCCTCGCCCAGGTCACCGAGAGCCGCCGCATCGCTTTCCGCGAGCGACTGGCGGACTGGCCCGAGGAGGACCTGGAGCGGTTCGCGGCGTATCTGGTGCGCTACAACGGCTCAGGGGCCCCCTGACATGCACGTACGGTGGGAGTCATGCACGTCACCCGAGGCTTCACCGGCCGCCCCCGCGTCACCGACGCCGGACTGCCGCCCGGTCAGTACGACTCCGGCGACGACTGGCCCGTCCTGTCCGCGGAGGTCACGCCCGACCTCGCACCCGCGCAGTGGACGTTCCGGGTCGACGGGCTCGTGGAGCGGCCGTGCAGCTGGGACTGGGACGAGGCGCACAGGCTGCCCGCGTCGGAGTACGAGGGCGACATCCACTGTGTGACGGGCTGGTCGAAGTTCGGGGTGCGGTTCGGGGGCGTGTCCCTGGACACCTTCCTGGACGCCGTGCGGCCGCACGCGTCCGCGACGCACGCCGTGGCGTACTCGCACACCGGGTACACCACCAGTCTCCCTCTGGCGGACCTGACCGGTGGGCGGGCCTGGATCGCCTTCGCGTACGAGGGCAAGCCGCTCGACCCCGAGCACGGTGGCCCGGCGAGGCTGCTGGTGCCGCACCTGTACTTCTGGAAGAGCGCCAAGTGGATCGCGGGCATCCGGCTCCTCGACCACGACGAGCCGGGCTTCTGGGAGCAGAACGGCTACCACGCCCGCGGCAATCCCTGGGAGGAGCAGCGGTACTCCGGTGACTGAGACCTTCGCTTCCCCGGCCCACTCCTCCCCGGCCTTCGCCCCTCCCACGCGGTTCGCCGTGCCCGGGCGGATCGCCGTGGGCAACCAGACCGCCGCCGGGTGGCAGACGGCCACGCTCACCGAGGTCCGCCGCGAGACCCCGCGTGCGACCACCTTCCGGTTCGCCGTACCCGCCTGGGCCGGGCACCTGCCCGGGCAGCACCTGATGCTGCGGCTGACCGCCGAGGACGGATACGTGGCCCAGCGGCACTACTCCCTCGCGTCCGCACCCGACGACTCCGGGCACATCGAGCTCACCCTGGACCACGTCGACGGCGGCGAGGTCTCCGGCTGGTTCCACACGGTGGCCCGGCCCGGCGACCGCATCGAGGTGCGCGGCCCGCTGAGCGGCTTCTTCGCCTGGCCGGGCGACCGGCCCGCCCTGCTGATCGGCGCGGGCTCCGGCGTCGTACCGCTGATGTCGATGGTGCGGCACCACCGGGCGCGGGGGCTGTCCGTGCCGTTGCGGCTGCTGGTGTCCGCGCGCGGCCCCGAGGACCTGATCTACGCGGACGAGTACGGCGCCGAGACCACGCCCGTGTTCACGCGGAGCGCGCCGGAGGGGGTGCCGGTCGGGCGGCTCACCGCGGCTCATGTGGCACCGCTCGTGGCCGAGGAGCCGCCCGGCGGGTGGGAGGCCTATGTATGCGGCTCGAACGCCTTCGCCGAGCACGCCTCGCGGTTGCTGGTGGAGGCCGGCCAGCCGGTGGAGCGGATCAGGATCGAGCGGTTCGGCTGAGGCCCGCCCGGGAGGCACGCGGCGAACCACCCGACTCTTCCCGTTTGTGTCCGTTGGGTGAAGGATGTCCTGTAAACGGGGTACGACATCCATGTGGGCACTCGTACGCGTGACGGCGAGGAGGTCGACATGCGAACCCGGGTGCACGGCTCGCGCCGGCGTCCCAATCCCCTGCGACGCCGGTCCGATGTCGTGGAGAGGTGGACGGTGCTGGTCGTGGCCGTCCTGCTGCTGGTGGGTGCGCCGCTGGCGGGGACGGTGGCCGGCTGGTGGGCTCACGACGAGACACGGACGGTCGCCGCGCAGCAGCGCGCGGACCGGCACCGTGTCCGTGCCGAGGTCGTCGGCAGGACGCCGGACACACTTCCGTCGGTCGAGGGCGGCCGGGAGCAGTCGTACCAGGTGACCGTGCGCTGGACGGAGCCCGGCGAACGGCCGCGGACGACCAAGGCGACCGTGCCGGCGGGCACGCGGACCGGTGACACGGTCGACGTGTGGTTCGACGCGCGGGGCCGCAGCGTCGCTCCGCCGCCTGACGAGTCCGCGGTCTGGCAGCACACCCTGGCCATGGGCGCGTGCGCCGCGGGTGGCACGGCCGGCGTGATCCTGCTCGGACACATGGTCGTACGCCGGGTGGCGATGCGGCACCGCATGGACGAGTGGGAACGCGAGTGGGCCCGCACGGAGCCGGAGTGGACGCGCCGCCGGGCGTAAGGCCCCGCGGGCACAGGCGGACGGAAACGGCCCGGGCGCGGGAGCCCGCCACAGAGACCCGACCACCGACGACGCCCCCAGCCGCCGGGGATCTCCCGCTCCCCCGCCCAGGACGACTGGTTCGACGCCCTTGACCAGCAGATCCGCGGCCGACGGCGGGAGTCATCGTGGGCGTGCCGACCTGCGAAGGTCTGGTCAGTCGTCCGACCACCCACGTACGGTGTGATCACCCGCACGCTCTCTTCACAAAGGCGGTTGTTGATGGCCCTGTTCGATCTCCCCCTCGACGAGCTCCGCGAGTACCGCAGCACGTCCGCCGCACCCGCGGATTTCGACGCGTTCTGGTCCAAGACCCTCCAGGAGGCGCGTGAGCACGATCTGGACGCCCGCTTCGAGGCGGTCGACACCGGTCTGAGCACGGTGCAGGTGTACGACGTGACGTTCGCCGGGTTCGGCGGTCACCCGGTGAAGGGCTGGCTCAAGCTGCCCGCGGGGGCCGAGGAGCCGTTGCCGTTGGTCGTGGAGTTCATCGGTTACGGAGGCGGACGCGGCCTGCCGCACGAGAACCTGCTGTGGGCGTCGACGGGCCGGGCCCACTTCGTGATGGACACCCGGGGCCAGGGCAGCGGCTGGGGCGGTGGGGGCGCCACGGCGGATCCGGTGGGCGCCGGGGTCTCGTACCCGGGCTTCATGACCCGTGGCATCGAGGCGCCCGAGCAGTACTACTACCGTCGGGTGTTCACGGACGCGGTGCGTGCGGTCGAGGCGGCCCGCTCGCACCCGCTGACCGACTCGACGCGTACCGCGGTGATCGGCGCCAGTCAGGGCGGCGGCATCACCCTCGCCGTGGGCAGCCTGGTCCCGGACCTGGTCGCAGTCGCGCCGGACGTACCGTTCCTGTGCGACTTCCCGCGCTCGGCGACGATGACGGACCGTCACCCCTACCGGGAGATCGGCCTGTTCCTCAAGACGCACCGCGGCCGCAAGGAGGACGCCCTGCGCACGCTCTCCTACTTCGACGGCGTCCACTTCGCCGCCCGCGGCCGGGCGCCCGCCCTCTTCTCGGCGGCCCTGGAGGACCAGACCTGCCCGCCCTCGACCGTGTTCGCCGCCTTCAACGCCTGGGCGCACGAGGACAAGGCGATCGAGGTGTACGAGTTCAACGACCACGAGGGCGGCGGCCCCTTCCACGAAGAGGCCAAGGTGCGCTGGTTGCGGTCATACGCCTGAGACGCCCCGGCGCAGCGCCGGAAGGCGGTCGGCTCGCTGTTCTCTCCGGCATCCTTCCCTGCTGTCCGACCAGTCGGTATGTTCGAGGTCGCCCGGGTCGCGCTGTCGCGGCCCGGTTCCCGGCGGACGACGGAGGGCGCATGTCCGAACTGCACGAGCCACAGGTCCACGGTCACTGCGACGCCCGCTTCGCCGCGGTGCGCACGGCGTTCGAGGAGAACTTCCGCGACCGGGGCGAGCTGGGCGCCGCCCTGGCCGTCACGGTGGACGGCGTGACCGTGGTCGACCTGTGGGGCGGCTGGGCGGACTCCGCACGCACCCGGTCGTGGGAGCGGGACACGCTGGTCAACGTGTGGTCGACGTCGAAGGGCCCGGTGGCGCTGTGCGCGCATCTCCTCGCCGACCGGGGTCTGCTCGACTTCGACGCGCCGGTGGCCGCGTACTGGCCGGAGTTCGCCGCGGCCGGCAAGGAGAAGGTCCTCGTACGGCATCTCCTGTCGCACCGCTCCGGCCTGTCCGGCATGCGTGAGCAGCACTCGCTCGACGAGCTCTACGACTGGGAGCTGACGACCGCCCGGCTCGCGGCGACGGAGCCCTGGTGGGAGCCGGGGACCCAGTC
Source organism: Streptomyces sp. NPDC002888 (assembly GCF_042888465.1). Taxonomy (NCBI): domain Bacteria; kingdom Bacillati; phylum Actinomycetota; class Actinomycetes; order Kitasatosporales; family Streptomycetaceae; genus Streptomyces; species Streptomyces sp. NPDC002888. Next base: position 5,657 of record NZ_JBIAPU010000031.1, read on the forward strand.
CGGGTACCACGCGCTGACCTACGGCTTCCTGGTCGGGGAGGTCGTGCGGCGGGTGACCGGACTGTTGCCGGGGGCCTTCCTGGAGCAGGAGGTGACCGGGCCGCTCGGGATCGGCTTCACCGTCGGCCTGCCGGAGAAGGAGGCGGGCAGGGCCGCCGAGATGGTGCATCCGCCGACCGCGTCGAGCAGCGAACAGGCTGCGATCTTCAGCCAGTTGACGCCGGCGGCGATCGCCGCGCTGGCCAATCCGCTGGTCGGCGCGAGCCAGGCCAACACGCCCGAGTGGCGGGCCGCGGAGATCCCCGCGGCGAACGGCCACGGCACCGCGCGGGCCGTCGCGGCGCTGTACGGGATCTTCGCGGGCCGTGGATCGTACGGCGGCCATCGCGTCCTGTCGGCGGAGGCGGCCGAGCGGGTGCGCGAGGGGCAGGGCGGCTGCCGTGACCTGGTGCTGGGCGCCGGGTTCGCGCACGAGACGGAGATCGGACTCGGGCTGTGGCTGAGCGGGCCGAACGGCTCGTACGGGCCCAACCCGCGGGCTTTCGGTCACGACGGCTTCGGCGGTTTGTGCGGCCTGGCCGACCCCGAGGCGGGGGTGTCGCTGGGCTATGTGATGAACCGGATGGGGCCTCATATCGCCGACGACCCGCGGAAGATGGCTCTGGTGGAGGCCCTGTACAGCGAGCTGTGAGGGGGCGTGCTGCCGCTGCCGGGCCGCCTCCCTGCGGGCGGCGGCCTGGCGTTCGTCAGACGCCTCGTCCGATCCCGGTCAGTCCGCCCGCGCCACGACCATCCGGACGCGTGGGCTTCCCTCACTCCTGGTCCCGAACTCGGGCAGGGCCCGCAGGTCCACCCGGAACCCGGCGCGCTCCAACTCCCGCCGCACGTCGCCCAGGCGGAAGGCGCGGTAGTACATGACGAACGGTGGGCGCCACAGCGCGTTGCGCACCCGCATCACCGCGTCGAAGCCGAGCAGCATCCAGAACGCCGGGGACGTGGGGCGGGGCGGGGCGAGCACGGGGAAGGCGAAGGTGCCGCCGGGTCGCAGCACGGAGTGGACCTGGCCGAAGAGGCCCGGAAGTTCGCGCGGCAGGAAGTGTCCGAACGCCCCGAAGCTCACGACCAGGTCGAAGGCGTGCCGGAACGGCAGGGCACGGGCGTCCGCGCGCACCCACGCCGCGCGCGGCCCCGCCGTCTCGGCTCGCCGCCTGGCGACGTCGAGCATCCCGGCACTGAAGTCGACCCCGGTGACGCTGCGCCGGCACAGCCGCCCCAGCACGTCCGTCCCGGCGCCCGTACCGCAGCACAGGTCGAGCCCGTCGTCGTAGGGTCCGGTCCGCTTAAGCGCCGACGCGACGGCGGAGAGCACCGAGTCGGGCGTACGGAAGGGCGTGTGGTCGAACTTCGGGGCGAGCAGGTCGTAGCCGTGCTGCACGGACGACAGTGCCTGGACGGCGAGTTCGCGCAGGGTGGGGCCTTCGGGGCTGAACATCGGCGTCACCCCAGCGCCACGCGCTGCTTCAGCACGGCGAGAACGCGCTCGCACCAGCGCACGTTCTCCTCCTCGAAGGAGATGCCGGCCATGAGCGTCAGGTACGGGCCGATGCGGTCGGCCTCGCTCAGGTACTCCTCCTCGGTGCGGCCGTCGAGGAGGCGTTCGCGCACCCGGCGGTAGCGGTCGAGTTTGCCGCGTGCCCAGGTCATGCGCTCCTCGATCAGCGCGTGGGTCGTCCGTGGGTCGCCGCCGTCCATCGCCTGGATCTTGATGAGGAGTTCGTCGCGGATGGCGGTGGGCCGGCGTGGCGGCCGCTCGGTGAAGGCCCGCAGGTCCTCCTGGCCGACCTCGGTGAGCGTGAACATCCGCTTGTTGGGCCGGCGCTCCTGCTGCACGACCCGGGCCTCGATCAGTCCGTCCTGCGCGAGACGCTCCAGTTCGCGGTAGAGCTGCTGGGGCGTCGCGGGCCAGAAGTTGGCCAGGGACACGTCGAAGAGCTTCGACAGTTCGTATCCCGAGGCCTCACCCTCCAGGAGGGCGGCGAGGACGGCGTACTTGAGGGACATGTGGACACCGTAACAGAAGGTGATTATTCTCTTCGGCACCTACTCAACTAATTGACTATGAGGTGATCCGATGCGCGCGTTCCGTGAGGCGGTCGAGGCGGGAGATCTCGCCGCGCTGGAGGCACTGCTGGCCGAGGACGTCGTCTTCGCCAGCCCGGTCGTCTTCAAGCCGTACCCCGGCAAGGCGATCACCGCGGCGATCCTGCGGGCGGTCTCGGGAGTCTTCGAGGACTTCCGCTACGAGCGGGAGCTCACCGGCGCCGATGGCCGCGACCACGCGCTGGTGTTCACCGCGCGGGTCGGCGACCGCGAGCTGAGCGGCTGCGACTTCATCCACGTCGACGAGGACGGCCTGATCGACGAACTGACGGTCATGGTGCGCCCGTTGTCGGGTGCGCAGGCCCTGGCGGCGGCCATGGGCGCGCAGTTCGACCGTATCGCGAAGGAGGCGGAGGCCCGGTCCGCCGCCGCCTCCTGACGCAGGTATTACGCGTTCAGGGCCGCAGCCGGCGGTGGGCGCCGTGCCCGAGGGACAGGTTCCGTACGGCTTCCGGGCGGGCGGGCCGGGTGACGTCGAAGCGGTCGGCGTCGGGGCCGTGGGCGGCGGGCGAGGTCGCCCAACAGCGACTCCGTCAACTTCTCGATAGGCAACCGCAGTTGCTCGACGCGACGAAACGTGAACGCTTGACTGACGAGGGACCGCAGCCTTCGCTGGTCGTCGCCGTCGGCGGTGGTCATGCCCCTCACCGTCGCAAACGCCGTCAGCGGCCACCCCTTCCCGGTCCGCCCCTCACGCAGCGCCGTGAAGCCATCCCCTCGCCCCCAGCCCGGCAGCACGACTGTCCCCGGCGGGGGCGGGGAATAGGAGGCGGAGGGGCGATGTTGACCGCATCAGAACGGCCCGTGTCATGGAACAGCGGCAGGTGCTATGCTGCTGTCAGCACTCGTGCACGCCCCGTCGTGGGCGCCGGTGCCGGTTTCTTCTCAGTTCGCTGACCCACACGCCGATTCCGGTCTGTGCGACCAGCTCCCCCGCACACCTCGTGAGCAGCGCTTTTCCGCCGTACCCGAGGTGATGCTCTCCGCCGCCCGGAGGCCTGTTGCACGCGCCTTCCCCCTCGCGGCTCCTCCCCCCTTCCCACGCATGCCTCATGCCACCCGTCCTGGAAAGGACCACCACCCTTCATGACCACCACACTCGAACACCCTCCTGTACAGCGGCAGACCCAGTCGCAGCCCCAGTTCCAGCCGGTGACCGGTGTCCTCGACATCGACGGCAACGGGAAGGGGCACCTGCGCGCCGCGGACTGCCTGCCCACGCCTTCAGACCCGCAGGTCTCCTCCGCACTGATCCGCCGGCACGGCCTGCGCAAGGGCGACCTGGTCGACGGCGTACGCGGTGGGCGGAACTCCGTGACCGAGATCGAGCTCGTCGACGGCCGTACGCCCGAAGAGCTGCGCGACCGCCGTCACTTCCGCGACCTCACGCCGCTGCACCCCCGCGAGCGGATCCGCCTAGAACACCCCGCGTCCGGGCTGACCGGACGTGTCGCCGACCTGATCGCACCCGTCGGCAAGGGCCAGCGCGGCCTCGTCGTGGCGCCGCCCAAGACCGGCAAGACCGTGCTGCTCCAGCAGCTCGCCGCGGCCGTCGCCGGCAACCACCCCGAGTGCCATCTGATGGTGGTGCTGCTCGACGAGCGTCCCGAGGAGGTCACCGACATGCGGCGCTCCGTGCGCGGTGAGGTCTACGCCTCGACCTTCGACCGGGCGCCCAAGCAGCACATCGCGCTCGCCGAACTCGTGATCGAGCGGGCCAAGCGGCTCGTCGAGGCCGGCGAGGACGTCGTCATCCTGCTCGACTCCCTCACCCGGCTGTGCCGGGCCCACAACAACGCCGCGACCTCGAGCGGGCGGACCCTCAGCGGTGGTGTCGACGCGGCCGCGCTGCACGGCCCCAAGCGGTTCTTCGGCGCCGCCCGCCTCGCCGAGGAGGGCGGCTCCCTCACCATCCTGGCCACCGCCCTCGTCGAAACCGGCTCCCGCGCCGACGACTTCTACTTCGAGGAGCTCAAAAGCACCGGCAACATGGAGCTCCGGCTGGACCGCGAACTCGCCTCGCGCCGCGTGTTCCCGGCCGTCGACATCACCCCCTCCGGCACGCGCCGCGAGGAACTCCTCCTGTCTCCGGCCGAGTTGACCGCCGTACGCGGACTGCGCCGGGCGCTCCAGACCCGCGACGGGCACGCCAACCTGGAGACGCTCCTGGAGCGGATGCGGGAGACCCCGGACAACGCGACGTTCCTGCGCCGGATCCAGCCCACCCTGCCGGCGGCCTAGGGCCCGTCTTCAAAGGGTGCTGATGAACGGATCAGATGCTGCCACTTGGGGCTCGATCGACGTCCATTGAGTCCGTGGGCTGCCGATGGCAGGGTGTGCCCATGGCGGGCATCCGGCCTCGTCCGAGGAGAGAGGGCCCCTGTATGACGTACGGCTGCATGGCATCTATGAAGACCCGACCTGGTTTCCGCGACGAAGTCGTCTCCATTCTTCTGAGCGCCGTCGACGGGCTTCGGGAGGCAGGATGCGACATCTACGTCGTCGGTCTGTCCGACGAAGATGACACGACGATCTGGGTGACCGAGGTCTGGAAGACCAAGGGACATCACGATGCTTCGCTGGAACTGCCCCAGGCGAAGGCTGCCATCAATAAGGCCATGCCGATGCTGACGGGGGAGTTCACCAAGCAGGAAGTCTCGGTCGCGGGTGGCCTTGGGCTCTGACGACCACCCGTCAAAGAGATCTTGCCCAGAGTAGGAACGAGGCGAGTGCGACCGCTGCTTCGTAGGAGGTGGCGGTCTTGTCGTACCTGGTGGCGATGCCGCGGAAGCCCTTGAGCTTGTTGAAGCATCGTTCGACGGTGTCACGAGAACTGTAGGCCTTGTCCGCGATCACACGGTCGGGCCGGCCACGTGGTCGGCCCGACCGGTGCGAGGAACGCGAATCCGCTCCAGCAGAGTTCGTGCACAGATGCTGTCGTGACGCTGGCCCGGCGTGATGAGGACGGCAAGAGGGCGCCCCTTGCCGTCGCAGGCGACGTGGACTTTGGTTGTCAGCCCACCTCGGGACCGGCCGAGGGCGTGATCGTCCGGTTCGTCCTGCCGGCGCTTCCCCCTTTTCGCCCCGTGGCGGCTGCGTGCTGGTGGGCCCGGACGATGGTGGAGTCGATCTGGACGAGCCAGTCGATGCCAGCGGCGGCGTCCGCCCGGGCCTGGATCTGCTGCAGGGCTCGGGTGAACACGCCGTCGAGGGCATAGCGGCGGAAGCGGGTGTAGACGGTCTGCCATGGCCCGTAGCGTTCCGGCAGGTCACGCCACGAGATACCGGTACGTATCTTGTAGACCATCCCGTTGATGACCCGTCGGTCTTCCACACGAGGCCGTCCCGTGACGGCCCGCGGTATCAGCGGGTCAAGTAACTCCCATTCGTGGTCGGTTAGTTCATGGCGCCGTATCACGCCACCATGATCCATCACTTAACGATCTTTGAAGACGGACCCTGGTACCGGGTCGATAGTCTCGGTGATCGTGAACAGACGACGACAGAAGAAACTGACGAAGCGTCTCGTCTTCGCCGCGATGCTCGGTGAGAGCGCCGAGGTCCGCGCGCTGCTGCGGGCCGGAGCCGATCCGCGCACGCCCGACGCCGAGGGCACCACCCCTCTGTACGCGGCTGCCGTGCACGGTGCCGCCGACATCGTCCGCCGCCTGCTGGCGGCCGGTGCACCGCCCGACGCCGAGAGCGGCCACGGCTCGGAGGGCACTGCGCTGTGCGGGGCCGCCTGCTGGGGCCACGCGGAGGCGGTGCGCGCGCTCCTCGAGCACGGCGCCGACCCGAACCTCCGCGAGGACCACGGCACGGGATTGGGCCCGCTGGACTGGGCGGAGAAGGGGCCGTACCCGGAGACGACGGCCCTGCTGCTGGCTGCGGGTGCCCGGCGGCGCGAACACACCGCGTGACCTCGACGCCGCGCGCCCCCTGCCCAGTGCGGCATCCGGGTGCTCGCGCGCGGCCTTCGGCGCGGTCGGCGCGGTGCCGGGGAGGTCCGTTTCTACGTTGATCATATGACTATCGGATTCTCATCCCGGGTGGCCGCGTCGACCTGCGCGGTCTGCACGGCGGGTGTCCTCGCCCTCACACCCGTCGCGGCGGCCGCGCCGAGCGAGGCCGGCCCCGGTACCCCGGACCGGCCGGAGACGGCGGTCCCGCGCCCCTCCCTGCTCCACCGCCACGGCACGCAGGTCCGCCCGCACACGGGGGCGCCCCGGGCCCCGGAGGTCTCCGCGCTGTCGTGGCTCGTGGCCGACGCCCACAGCGGCACCGTGCTCGCCGCGCACGACGCGCACCGCAGACTGCCGCCCGCCAGCACGCTGAAGACGCTGTTCGCCCTCACCGTGCTGCCGGTGATCCCCGCAGGCGTCCGGCACATGGTCAGCGCGAAGGAGTTGGCGGGCATCGGGCCGGGCAGCAGCCTCGTCGGCGTCGCCGAGGGACGTGCCTACCAGGTCGACGACCTGTGGCACGGGGTGTTCCTGAACTCCGGCAACGACGCCGTGCACGTCCTGGCCGCGCTCAACGGCGGCTGGCGTGCGACGGCCGCCCGGATGCAGTCCAAGGCCCGCTCCCTGGGTGCCCGCGACACCCACGTCCTCTCCCCCGACGGCTATGACACCCCGGGCCAGGTCTCATCGGCGTACGACCTCGCGGTGTTCGGGCGGGCAGGGCTGCGCAACGCGGACTTCGCGCGGTACTGCGGCACGGTCGAGGCCAGGTTCCCGGCGCGTCGCGGCGGGACGTACCCCATCCTCAACACCAACCGGCTGCTGACCGGCGCCGACGGAGTGCAGCGGTACCCGGGGCTGATCGGCATCAAGAACGGCTACACCAGCCACGCGGGCAACACGCTCGTCGCCGCGGCGCGGCGGGGCGCGCGCACCCTCGTGGTGACGGTGATGAACCCTCAGGCAGGCGGCGGGTTCACCGTGTACGAGGAGGCACGCGAACTGCTCGACTGGGGGTTCGCCGCCGCGGGGCGGGTCGAACCGGTGGGGTCGCTGGACGCACTGCGGGCCAGGCCGCGCCAGGGGCCCGTCACACTGCCCGTCGCGGCAGCGGTCGCGCCGGACAGCGGGCCCGGCTGGCCGCAGGCGGCCGCGATCGCGGGCGCCGCCGCCCTGGGCGCGGCCGCAGTGGCACTCGCACTGCGGCTCGCGGGGATCCGCACGGAGGAGAGTTGACCCACCGGCAGCCACAGGAGCAGACCGAGGGTGATCCAGGTGTAGGCGCTGCCGCCGAGGAAGCCGTCGACGCCGGACGCGTCGTCGAACCAGAGCCACACCACGCTGCTGCACAGCACCGCGTACAGCGCGCCCGCGACGCGCGGGTGCCCGGTGCGCAGCAGCACGGCGAAGCTCGGCAGCAGCCACACGAGGTGGTGCACCCAGGTGATCGGGCTGACCAGGCAGGCCGTCAGCCCGGTGAGGGCGAAGGCGGCCTGCCAGTTCCCCGCCACCACCGCCCGGCGCGCCCGCCACACCCACACGCCGAGCACCAACAGGACCGTCACCACCCAGACTTCGCGGCTCTGCTCACCGAGGCGGGCCAGGACGCCCTGCAGCGACTGGTTCGAGACGTAGTCGAGGCGGCCCACCCGGGTCGTGTCCCACAGCGCCTGGGTCCAGTAGAAGCGGGAGGCGTCCGCGGCCACCCACGCCGCGAGCCCGGTCGCCGCGGCGGCGACGACCGTCGCGACGCCCGCGGCGCGCCATCTGCGCGCCAACAGCAGCAGGCCGATGAACACGGCGGGCGTCAGCTTGATCGCGGCCGCCAGGCCGATGCCCACTCCGGCCCAGCGGCCCCGCCCGGTGGCCAACAGCCAACCGTCGACGAGAACGAGGGCCAGCAGCAGGACGTTGACCTGGCCGAAGCTGAAGGTGTCGCGGAGCGGTTCGAACAGAGCCAGGACGCACAGGGCCAGAGCGCAGCCGTACCAGCCGTGCCGCCGCCACGCCCGTCCGGTCAGCAGGCGCACCACCACGGCCAGCGCGGCCAGGTTGAGCAGCAGGGCGACCGCGATCGCCGTACGCAGCCCGACCAGCGCCATCGGCAGCATCGCGACGGCCGCGAACGGCGGGTAGGTGAAGCCGTACGTCGTGCCGGGCACCCGGTAGTCGTAGATCCGGCCGCCGTGGTGGACCCAGGTGTCGACCGTGCCGTAGTAGACGCGCAGGTCGAACCAGTCACGCAGCAGCGGCACGGTCGCGGTGAAGACGGCGACCACCGTGGCCAGGGCCAGGACGAGGAGGAGACGGCCGCGGCCGGTGCGGGGCCCTGTCATGCCGTACGTCCTCCCAGGACCGGGGCCTGCGCCGTCTGGTGGGCCTGCCACAGGACGACCACGGCGAGCACTCCGCCGGAGACGGCCAGCACCAGTTGGCCGGTGTCGGCCGGGCCTCCGCTCGGCAGGACGGCGAGGGCCAGCACACCGGTCAGGGCGGCCGTGCGATGCCGTGTCGAGGTGCTCGGGGCCGCGGCGGCGATGAGGAACAGGCCCCACAGCGCGTACCAGGGGCGGATCGCCGGTCCGAAGGCGGCCACCGCCGCCAGGCTCAGGCCCAGCGCGTACACGGGGCGCCGCCGGCCGCGCCACCATATGGCGAGGACGAGGGCCGCGGTGACCCCGAGCCCGAGGACGTGCCACGCCGGGACGGCGAGCGGTGCCAGGTCGCTGCCGAGCCGCTCCAGGAGAGCGCGGGTGGCACGGCCCAGGAGACTGGTGAGCGCCCAGTTGTGCGGGGAGACCGGGGTGTCCAGGGCGCCTATCCAGCCGTACCCCGTGCCCGCGACAGCCGTGGCGGCCACCGTGGTCGCGGCGGATGCGGCCGCCGTCGACAGGGCGGCCCGCGCCGGCCGGTGGCCCGCGCGCAGCCGCAGCATCACGACGGCGACGAGGCCGAGCGCGGCGGGCGCCTTGACCAGTGCGGCGAGCGTGACGAGGACGGCGCCCAGGATCGGCCACCGTCCGAGCGCGGCGACGAGGCCCGCGCCGAGCAGGCCGAGCATGATGGCGTCGTTGTGGGCGCCCGCCACCAGGTGCAGCAGCACCAGCGGGTTGAGGGCACCCAGCCACAGGGCGGCGGCCGGGTCGGCGCCGCTGTGCCGGGCGAGGCGGGGCAGGGCGGCCGCCATCAGGGCCACGCCGAGCAGGGCCACGAGTCGCATGCCGAGGAGTCCGGCCGGGAGTTCGCCGTGGGTGAGGCCGGTCAGCGCGGAGGCGACGGCGAGGAACACCGGGCCGTAGGGGGCCGCGGTGTGCTGCCACAGCGGGGCGACCTCCTCGGCGAGCGGACCGCCGAGCCGGGCGGGCCCGTGCGCGTAGACGTCGATGTGCGCGTCCACCATGGCGCCCTGGGCCAGGTAGCTGTAGACGTCCCTGCTGAACAGCGGCGGCGCGATCAGCAGCGGGGCCGCCCAGATCGCGAGGACCAGCAGCAGGGTGCGTGGGCTCGGCGGGTCGGCGCTGCGCACGAGACGGCCGAGCAGCAGCCAGGCCGCGATCAGCAGGACGACGCCGAAGTACACGCCGACCAGGCCGAGGGCGGCGTGGGGCGAGGACGGGGCCAGCAGTTCCCGCACGGGCAGGGCACCGGCCGTCTCACCGCCCAGCGCGAGGAAGGCGGTACCGGCCAGGCCCAGCACCTGGCAGCGGCGGAGATCGACGGGAAAAGCCATGGCCAACACTCCGTCAGCCTGTCGACACCGGGTGACCGGAAAGCGACGCTCCCCTCACGGGGGCGCGACGCCTGTGCAACCGGCGAGTGATCCCAGGTTGAGTATCCGTACTCAGGACACCGCTTCCCGTCCGGGGAACGCTGGCCCCATGACGACGTCAGCACATGAACCTCTCGACCGGCGACGAGACCACCTGCATCCCGTGGCGGACGTGGCCCTCGCCCTCGTGCTGCTCGTCGTCGACACCGGGGCGGCGCTCTGGGCGTACCTCGCCGGCATGGACGCGGCCGGCTACTCCTTCTTCGACACAGGCGCCGACAACTCCGACGTCGACATGACCAAGCCGGCTCTGTTCGTCGGTGTGGTGGGTGTCGTCGTGCTGGGGACTGCGCTACTGGCCTGGAAGGGGCGGGCGTACATCACCGCGGTCCTTCAGGGCCTCGCCGCTTGCGTGCTGCTGCTGGTCGCCGCGACCGGCCTGGCCGAACAGGACAAGAACCATCCGCCGGCTCCACAGCCCGGCTACAGCGGACCGCAGACGCAGTGCCTGTCGGGCGGAGACAACAGCGAGTGCCACGGCTCGTGAGCCACGCGCTCGAAACCCCGGCTCAGAACACCGACACTCCGGTCAGCGTCGTGAAGCGGTCCAGCGCCGCCACCCCCGCCACCGAGTTGCCCCGCTCGTCCAGACCGGGGCTCCACACGCACAGGGTGCACCGCCCCGGTACGACGGCGATGACGCCGCCGCCGACGCCGCTCTTGCCGGGCAGCCCGACCCGGTAGGCGAACTCGCCCGCCGCGTCGTACGTCCCGCACGTCAGCATCACCGCGTTGACCTGCTTGGCCTGGCTGCGGCTGAGCAGCCGGGTGCCGTCGGCACGGACGCCGTGCCGGGCCAGGAAGGTGGTGGCCAGGGCGAGGTCGGCGCAGGAGGCGGTGACCGAGCACTGGCGGAAGTACTGGTCGAGCAGTTCGGGCACCGGATTGCCGATGTTGCCGTAGGACGCCATGAAGTACGCCAGCGCCGCGTTTCGGTCGCCGTGGCCGGCCTCGGACGCGGCGACCTCCGCGTCGAAGGACAGCTCCGGGTTGCCGCTCTCGGCCCGCAGGAACCGCAGCAGTTCGCCGGCCGCGTCGCCGGTACGGGTGTGCAGGCGGTCGGTGACGACCAGCGCGCCCGCGTTGATGAACGGGTTGCGCGGGATGCCGTTCTCGTACTCCAGCTGGACCAGGGAGTTGAAGGGGTTGCCGGAGGGCTCGCGGCCCACGTGCTCCCAGAGTTCGTCGCCCTCGCGGGCCAGGTCCAGGGCGAGGGTGAAGACCTTGGTGATCGACTGCGTGGAGAACGGCTCCCGCCAGTCCCCCACGCCGTACACCGTGCCGTCCAGTTCGGCGACGGCCATGCCGAAGCTGCGCGGGTCGCGGGAGGCGAGCGCCGGGATGTAGTCGGCGGGCCGGCCGCGCGCCGGGGTGCCCGCGATCTCCGAGGCGATGCGGTCGAGAACGGGCTGGAACTGCGAGGACATGATCGTCATGATGCCGCACACCTGACTCCGGGGTACCCCCGGGTGCCGGGCGCGCTCCACCCGCGCCATGCCGTCCAATCAGGCATGTCTTGGGCCGAACCGCGCGTGCTGGCCCGTCGGTCGCGGGCCCACACGTCAGGGTGAAGGTCCGCGGTCTCCGTGCACCGGGGCCCGTCCGGTCATCGAGCAGACAGGAGCGATGTTGCGCCAGCGGAACGAACGCACCACAGCCACCGAGTCGGTGCGGCGAGACGACAGGAGCAGGGCCGAGGCGTTCGCAGGTCTGCCGCGGCGAACCGCCGCGGTGGGCATGTGCGTTGCGGCGGTGCTGCTGGCCGGATGCAGCATGCCCACCCCGCACGTCCCCCTGCGGGAGAACGCACAGGGCGGACGGGACTTCTATCTCAGTCCGCAGGGTGACGACAGTGACAACGGCCGGACCCCGCAGACCGCCTGGCGCACGCTGCGGCGTGCCGACGCCCTGCGGTTCAAGCCGGGCGACCGGCTGCGGCTGCGGGGCGGCGCGCAGTTCCGGGGCACGCTGAGCATCGGCCAGGGGGACGCCGGGAACGCCCGAAAGCCCGTCGTCATCGAGTCCTACGGGAAGGGCCGGGCGGTGATCCGCGCGAGCGGCACGCGCGCGATCGAGGTGCACAACACGAGCGGCATCGCCATCCGCGATCTGATCATCGTCGGCGACTCCGCGGCCTACCGGTTGCGGGACGGCATCGCATTCGTCAGCGATCTGCCCGGCAACCGGAAACTGCCGTACGTCCGGGTCTCGGGTGTCGAGGTGAAGGGCTTCCGCAACGGCATCCGGCTGCACGGCGGCGCCGAGGCGTCCGGCTTCCGGGACGTGGTGATCAGCGACAGCGCGCTGCACACCAACCAGGACGCGGGGCTCGTGGCGGACGGCCCCGCCTTCGACGCGGACGCGCCCGCCTACGCGCACGAGAACATGACGGTGTCGAAGGTGACGACGTACGAGAACATCGGTGACCCCCGGGCATCCGACCGCAACACCGGCAGCGGCATCGTCCTGGGCAGCGTCCGGAGCGGCCTGGTGGAGCGGTCCGTGGCCCACGACAACGGGGAGTTCTCCTCGCCGGGTGCCATGGAGGGGCCCGAGGGCATCTGGACGTACGACTCGACCCGGATGACGTTCGAGAAGAACGTCTCGTACGGCAACCACACCGGCTCCCAGGTGGACGGCGGCGGGTTCGGCCTGGACAACAACGTGTCCCACTCGGTGATGCAGTACAACCTGGCCTACGGCAACGACGGGGCGGGCTTCCTCGCCTACTCCGCCGTCGCGAACGCGGCCCACACGGGCAACACGATCCGGTACAACATCAGCCACAACGACAGCCGCAAGCTCCAGGACTACGGCGGCATCGTCGCGTTCGGGGCGCGGGTCACCGACCTCGCGATCTACCACAACACGGTGCTGACCACGGCCAACGGTCCCGTCCGCGCGCCCGCGCTGCGGCTCCAGCAGAGCCTCGGCTCCGTGACCGTACGCAACAACGTGTTCGAGACGGACGGCCCGCCAGTGGTGGCGTCGCAGAACGCGTTCGCCGCGTCGGCCGTGCTGCTGCAGGGCAATGACTACCACAGTGGGCAGGAATGGAGCCTGGAGTGGGGCGACCGCTGGTACACCGACCTGGCCGCCTGGCGCCAGGATACGGGGCAGGAGACGCTGGGCCCGCGGGCCACCGGCACCGATGTCGACCCCTGCCTCGCCCAGGTCCCGCTGCCCGCGGCCGGTCCGAACCTGTACGGCACCGGTCCGACGCGCGGCGCACTGGCCTCCCGGTGCACGCGCACGCTGACCGGTGCCGCGGTGAACCTGCGGACCCTGGGCGTGAATCCGGGGCCGGTGGACTACTTCGGGGCGCCGCTGAGCGGGTCACCCGGTGTGGGGGCCGTGCAGGTGGGTCCGGCGGCCTGAGGAATCGTCACCCGCAAGGCGTCGCCCTGGCCGGGCGGCGGCACGTGCGCGGGACGTCCCAGGGCGCGGACGTGCCAGCCGGCCGCCCGCCAGGCCGCCGGGTCCAGGGCGTTGCGCGCGTCGAGCAGGCGCGGTGCCCGGACCACCTCCGACAGCTTCACCGGGTCGAGGTCGCGGTACTCGCGCCACTCGGTCAGGTGCAGCACCGCGTCGGCGTCCCGGCACGCCTCCATGACGTCCATGCAGTACCTCGGCCCGGACAGCGCGGCCCGCGCGTTGTCGAGGCCCTCGGGGTCGTGGACGAAGACGTCGGCGCCCTCGGCGACGATCTCCGCGGTGACGGCGAGCGCCGGTGAGTCGCGCACGTCGTCGCTGCCGGGCTTGAAGGTGGCGCCGAGCACCGCGACCCGCCGCCCTGCGAACGTGCCGCCCAGCAGGTGACGGGCGAGGTCGACGGTCCGCCGGCGCTGGCGGCAGTTGATCCGGTCGACCTGGCGCAGGAAGGACACCGCCTCCCCGACCTGGAGTTCCTCGGCCCGGGCGAGGAACGCGCGGATGTCCTTGGGCAGACAGCCGCCGCCGAACCCGAGGCCGGCGGAGAGGAACCGGCGCCCGATGCGCACGTCGTGGCCGAGGGCGTCGGCGAGGGTGACCACGTCGGCGCCGGCGGCGTCACAGATCTCCGCCATGGCGTTGATGAAGGAGATCTTGGTGGCCAGGAAGGAGTTGGCGGCGACCTTCACCAGTTCCGCGGTGGCGGGGTCGGTGCTGACGTAGGCGACACCGGCGCTCAGCATCGAATCGTAGACAGCGCGCAGCCGTTGGTCGGCGTGGGGTGAGGTGACGCCCACGACGAGCCGGTCGGGGCGCAGGGTGTCCTGGACGGCGTAGCCCTCGCGCAGGAACTCCGGGTTCCAGGCGACCTCGGCGTCGACGCCGGGGCGCAGTCGCGCCGCGACCCTGCGGCTCAGCGCGCGGGTGGTACCCACCGGCACGGTCGATTTGCCGACGATGAGGCTGTCGCGGGTGAGCAGCGGTGCCAGGCCGTCGACGACCGCCTCGACGTGACGCAGGTCGGCGGCGAGGGAGTCGGGGCGCTGCGGAGTGCCGACGCACACGAAGTGCAGGTCGGCGAAGTCGGCCGCATCCTGGAGTGAGGTGGTGAAACCAAGCCGCCCCTTGCGGGTGTGCCTGGTGAGGAGTTCCGGCAGGCCGGGTTCGAAGAACGGGGCCCGGCCTTCGGCGAGTGCCTCGATCTTCCTGGTGTCGGTGTCGACACCGAGGACGTCGTGTCCGATGTCCGCCATGCACGCGGCGTGTACGGCTCCGAGGTAGCCCGTACCGATGACGGTCAACCGCATCGAGGTTCTCCTGTCTTGGGGCGCCGACGTCGACGGGATCAGCGGGCGTAGCCGTGGGGGTTGAGTTCCTGGAACCGCCAGGCGTCACGGCACATGGCGGCGAGGTCGCGCGTGGTGGTCCAGTCCCAGGCCGCGGCCACGGCGCTCGCGTCGGCGACGAGTTCGGCGACGTCGCCGGGTCTGCGGTCGACGACCTGGTAGGGGATGTCCCGGCCGCTCGCCTCGCCGAAGGCGGCGACCAGTTCGAGCACCGAGGTGCCGGTGCCCGTGCCGAGGTTGAACACCCGCATGCCGGCGCGGTCGTCGAGGTGCTCGACGGCCACCCGGTGTCCCTCGGCGACGTCCATGACGTGGATGTAGTCCCGGACTCCGGTGCCGTCGGGCGTGGGGTAGTCGTCGCCGAAGACGCTGAGCTTCTCGCGTCGGCCGACGGCGACCTGGGCGACGTACGGCATGACGTTTCCGGGGACTTGCTGAGGGTCCTCGCCGAGCAGGCCGCCGGGGTGGGCTCCGACCGGGTTGAAGTAGCGCAGTGCGAGCACCTTCATGTCCGTGAGGTGGGCGCAGACGTCCTGCAGGATCCGCTCGCACATCAGCTTGGTGTGGGCGTAGGGGTTGGTGGGCGCGACGGGGCTCAGCTCGGTCAGGGGAACGGTCCGCGCGTCGCCGTAGACGGAGCAGGACGAGGAGAAGACCAGCCGGTGGACGCCGTGGTCGCGCATCGCGGACAGCACGGCGCAGGTGCCGCCGACGTTGGTGTCGTAGTACTCGGCCGGCAGCGCCACCGACTCGCCGACCGCCTTGTGGGCCGCGAAGTGGATGACCGCGTCCACCTGGTGGGAGGCGAACACCTGGGCGAGGGCCTGGCGGTCTCGCACGTCGACCTCGTAGGCGGCGGTCAGGGGTCGTCCCGCGGTCTTGGCGATGCGGTCCAGGGCGCGCGGGGAGCTGTTGACGTGGTTGTCGACGACGACGACTTCGTGACCGTGGGCGAGCAGTTCGACGCAGGTGTGGCTGCCGATGAAACCGGCGCCGCCGGTCACCAGGACCGTTTTGGGCATCGGGACCTCGTTTTGTCGGAGAAGGGTGGCGGGTACGTGGCGTCAGCCCGTGAGGAACCCGCGCAGGTACGTGGGGAACAGCAGCAGCGCCCAGGCCAGCGGTACGAGGGCGACGAGGCCCGCGGTCAGCGGCAGGGCGGCGGTGCGCAGCGCGCGGTGCACGCCGGCGCCCGCCGACCTCGCGGTCTCCCAGATGTGCAGGACACCGACGGCGAGGGTGACCAGCGCGTAGGCGAGGGAGCCGAGCAGGCACAGGAACACATAGCCGACGGCGGGGCCGGTGAGCTCGCCGACCACGGCCGCGCCGGACAGGACGACGGTGATCAGGAGGTACGGGAGCATCAGGCGCAGCGGCAGCGGCTCCATGCCGTTTCGGACCTTGGGCGTCACCTTGAAGACGACCTTCCTCGGCCGCACGCGTTGCACCAGCGCGGCCCAGGCTCCCCAGGCCACGTAGGGCCAGCGGGTCAGCCCGAACAGCCAGCCCTCCCAGCTCAGCAGCGGGGCGTCGACGGGCCGCAGCAGTCCGCGTCGGCGCAGCAGCAGGGTGAGCAGGACCAGGAAGAACGACATGGCCCAGAAGTGCAGCAGGAAGGCGCCGTAGTTGACGTTGATCCACGGGTGTCCGGTGACCGCGGCGATCGGTGGCAGCAGCAGGCCGGCGGTGGTGGTCAGCGCGAGCAGCGGGTAGTACGCGAGGGCGAACGCGAAGCGGACCCGCAGCCGGCCGGGCATGCGGCGCAGATGCTTGGGGAGCATGCCAAGGAGCATGAACACCAGGCTCCGCGACCACTGGAACTCCTGCGTCACCATGGCGGCGAAGGTGAGGGGGCCGTCGCCGTGCGCCTCCGCGTCGATGGCGAACGCCCCGTGCCAGCCCGCCGAGTTCAGCAGGAACGTCGTCGAGAAGTCCTCGGCGAGTTCGGGGCCGAGCCCGCCGATGTCCTGGAGGGCGCGGGTCCGTACGGCGTAGTGGGAGCCGATGCACAGCGGTGCCAGACCGTCGGAGTGGCCCAGCTGCATCGGTCCGTGGAAGGTGGCCTCGCGGTGCAGCCGTCCGCGGGCCGACCACGACGTGCGGGCGTTGGCGTCGCACACGCTGGGGGCGGCGACATAGCCGACGGCCGGATCGGCGAACGGCCGGACCACTTCCGTCAGGTAGCGGGGGTGGGGGACGTGGTCGACGTCGAGCTGGGCGACGACGTCGTAGTCGCTGTAGCCCCAGTGGTCGTAGAAGTGCGCGAGGTTGCCCTCCTTGCACCGGGTTCGACGGGGCCAGGCGTCACGGTGGTACGAGGGGATGCCGCGTCGGCAGGAGACTCTGACGGCGTTGGTCTCGCACCAGTCCAGGATCTCCGGGGTGGGGTCCTCGTCGCACAGCCACACGTCGTAGGGGTGCGGGAAGTCCTGGCGCAGCATCGCGACGAGGGTCGTGCGGGCGACGGCCCAGGGCTCGGACGGGGCCCGGGTCACCACCAAAGCGGTGCGCAGTCCGGGCACCTCGACGGCGGGGTCGAAGGTGCGCAGCCGCACCATCACGACGACGAAGTACAGCGGCAGCACGGACAGGTACAGCAGGAGCGCGCTGTTCACCGCGAAGCCCGCCCAGCCGATCCGGTGCTCCGGGCGCAGCCACCACTCCCAGAAGACGACGAGGGCGGCCCACCAGCACACCGCGAGCAGGGACACCATCGTCCGGTCAAGGCGTCCGAGGCGGGGAATCCAGGACGCGGGGCGGAGCGTGAGAGCTCTGCGCGGCTTGCCGAAGACCGGTCCGTCGGCCGGCATGTCGACGACGTTGCCCGCCGAGAGGGCCCACAGGTGGGTCCTCAGCATCGCGTCGTCGGTGGCCGGCAGCCGCCGGCGGCCGTAGAGGGCGGTGCCGCGCGCGCGGCCGTGGTACGTCTGGGTCACGACGCGGCCGGGGTCGCGCCGACCGGGCAGGGCTCGGCGGTGACGACGCCGTCCTGTTGTCCGCCCCGGATCGCCGAGAGCGCGGCGGCGATGTCGAGGGGACGGGCGGCGAACCACTCCACGGTGCGGCGCAGACCGTCCTCGATGTCGACCTCGGGGCTCCATCCCAGACGTTCCGAGGCCCGGGTGATCACCGGTCGGCGGCGGGTGGGATCGTCGACGGGCAGCGAGTGGAACTGGACCTCGGCCTGCGATCCCGTCAGGTTCAGGACATATTCGGCGAGTTGCAGAACGGTCAGTTCGACGGGATTTCCGAGATTCACCGGTCCGGGTTCGTCGTGGTCGAGCATGGCGACGACTCCGCGCACCAGGTCGTCGACGTAGCAGAAACTGCGGGTCTGCTTTCCGTCGCCGTAGACGGTCAGTGGTTCTCCGGCGAGTGCCTGGACGACGAAGCTGGAGACGACCCGGCCGTCGTGCGGACGCATACGCGGACCATACGTGTTGAAGATCCGCATGATTCCGGTGTTCGTTCCGCGGTTCGTCCGGTAGGCCTGGGTCAGCGCCTCGGAGAACCTTTTCGCCTCGTCGTAGACGGAGCGCGGGCCGACGGGATTCACATGGCCCCAGTACGTCTCGTCCTGAGGGTGCACTTCGGGGTCTCCGTACACCTCGCTCGTGGAGGCGAGGACGAAGCGGGCGTCGTGGCGCGTGGCGAGGCGCAGCGCGTTCTCCGTGCCGCGACTGCCCACGGCGAGCGTCTCCAGCGGACGGGCGAGGTAGTCGGGGGGCGAGGCGGGGCTGGCCAGGTGGGCCACCGCGTCGACGGTGCCCCTTACCTCGACCGACCGGCTGACGTCACCGCGGACAAGTTCGAAGGCCGGATCTCCGAGAAAGGGGGCGATGTTGGCGGGATCGCCGGTCGAGAAGTCGTCGAGGCACACGACTTCGTCGCCGCGCCGCAGAAGTGCTTCGCACAGATGCGAGCCGAGAAAGCCGCCGCCACCTGTCACGGCCACACGCATGAATTCTCCTGGATTCACCGAAGGATTCCATCGCTCCGCCCGGCGCAGGGTGTAGAGGAGTCGTTCACCAGGACAGGAGACGGCCTTTTTTCGAAGACCGTGAATTCAGCATATGAGCGTTGATAGCACTTTCTGGAGAATGGCGAGACGGGCTGCGCCGATCAGCCGGTACCACCCGGGGAATGCCGCGTACCACCATCCCGCCGTTGCTCGGCTGCGACGGCCTCGTCGCTTCCATGACGCTTCATCCCTGGGGGTGACGGCACCCCGCGTGTCGGCCCGGCGCCGCGCCGGATCACCGCGTCACGCGGGGTGCCGTTCCCTCAGATCGCCCGCACGGGACCGCTGCCCGCGAGCACCTCCGGGCGCAGCAGGTCCGCGAGGCGCTCGGCCGGCAGCAGGCCCTTCTCCAGGACGAGTTCCGCGACGCCCCGGCCGGTGGCGAGGGCCTCCTTGGCGATGTCGGTGGCGGCCGTGTACCCGATGTGCGGGTTGAGGGCGGTCACCAGGCCGATGGAGTTCTCCACGCTCGCGCGCAGCGCCTCGGTGTTGGCGGTGATCCCGTCCACGCAGCGCTCGGCGAGGGTCAGGCACGCGGCGCGCAGATGGGTGACCGACTCCGACAGGGAGTGCAGGATGATCGGCTCGAAGGCGTTGAGCTGGAGCTGTCCCGCCTCGGCGGCCATGGTGATGGTGACGTCGTTGCCGATGACCTCGAAGGCGACCTGGTTGACGACCTCGGGGATCACCGGGTTGACCTTGCCGGGCATGATGGACGAACCGGCCTGCACGGGCGGCAGGTTGATCTCACCGAGTCCCGCGCGCGGCCCGGAGGACAGCAGACGCAGGTCGTTGCAGCTCTTGGAGAGCTTGACGGCGATCCGCTTGAGGACGCCCGACATCTGCACGAACGCGCCGCAGTCCTGCGTGGCCTCGACCAGGTTCGCGGCGGTCACGAGAGGCAGCCCGGTGATCGCAGCGAGGTGACGGCGGGCCGACTCCGCGTATCCGGCCGGAGCGTTGAGGCCCGTGCCGATCGCCGTGGCACCCAGGTTGATCTCATGGATCAACTCGACGGCCTCGTCAAGACGGCTGCGGTCCTCGTCGATCATGACGGCATACGCGGAGAACTCCTGACCGAGCGTCATCGGCACCGCGTCCTGCAACTGTGTGCGGCCCATCTTGAGCACATCGCGGAACTCGACGGCCTTGCGGGCGAAGGCGTCCTGCAGGACCGACATCGCCTTGAGCAGTCCGTGCACCGCGAACACCGTCGCGATCTTGACCGCGGTCGGGTAGACGTCGTTGGTGGACTGGCCGAGGTTGACGTCCTCGTTGGGGTGCAGGAACTGGTACTGGCCCTTGTCGTGGCCCAGCAGTTCCAGCGCCCGGTTGGCGACGACCTCGTTGGCGTTCATGTTGGTCGAGGTGCCGGCGCCGCCCTGGACGACGTCGACGACGAACTGGTCGTGCAACTTGCCGTCGCGTATCTCACGGCAGGCCTCGACGATCGCGGCGGCCTTGCGGGGCTCCAGCAGACCGAGCTCCTCGTTGGCGAGGGCGGCGGCCTCCTTGACGGCGGCGAGGGCGTCGATCAGGTGCGGGTACGCGGAGATCGGGGTGCCCGTGATGGGGAAGTTCTCCGTGGCGCGCAGGGTGTGGACGCCCCAGTAGGCCTCGGCGGGGACGTCGCGGTCCCCGAGCAGGTCGTGTTCGCTTCGGGTGGCGGCGGCGGTCATGGGTGAGCGAGTCCTCTTCTTTGAGGTTCTACGAGACGTTCTTTGTGGGTCTACGAGACGTTCTTTGTGGGTTTACGAGATGGTGGGTCAGGCGTAGGTGACGGCGCTGACCGGGTCGAGCGCGCGTACCGGCCGGACGCTGCCGACCGGTTCGCCGCCGCCGAGCAGCGGCTCCCCCGCGAACTCGCCGAGCAGGTTCGGGTCGACCCCGGCCCGGGCGAGGGCGGCGGCGGTGACGGGTATGCGGGCCCGGTTCGCCCCGTCGGCGATCTTCACGGCGACGGCCCGGCCGTCGGGCAGCGCGGCGACCTCCACACCCTCGAAGCCGTCCTTGGCGAGGAGCCCGGGCACTGCCCGCATCAGCGCGGCGACGTCGCGGCCGGAGCCGGACGCCATCTCGGCGTGCTCGCGCATCGCGTCCGCGACCCGCGCCTCGGGGGTGCCGGGCGGGGCGGTGGTGATGCGGGCGGCGGCCCGGGCGAGGCCGTGCAGGGAGACGGAGAACAAGGGCGCGCCGCAGCCGTCGACGGTCACGCGGGCGATGTGCTGTCCGGTGAGATCCTCGACGATCTCCGCGATGGCCCGCTGGAGCGGGTGGGCGGGGTCGAGATAGTCCTCCAGGGACCAGCCGTTGAGCTTGCAGGTGTACAGCATCGCCGCGTGCTTGCCGGAGCAGTTCTGGGCGAGCCGCGAGGGCAGGCGGCCCTCGCGGACCCAGGCGTCCCTGACGACCGGGTCGTACGGCAGGTCGGGGACGTTGCGCAGGTCGTCCTCGGTGACGTCGGCGAGTTCGAGGATGCGTCGGGTGCCGGCGAGGTGGCGTTCCTCACCGGAGTGGCTGGCGGCAGCGAGTGACAGCAGTTCCCCGTCGAGCGGCAGCCCCGCCCGCACCATGGCGACGGCCTGGACAGGCTTGAGCGCCGAGCGCGGGTAGGAGGCGACCTCGACATCGCCCAGTTGGAACCGGATCTCGCCGTCGGCGCCGAGGACGACGACGGAACCGTAGTGGATGCCCTCGATCACCCCACCGCGTACGAGGTGGGCGACGGGAGCGTGGAGGGGTTCACGGACGGCGGGTGCGTCGGCGAGGGAACTGCTGTACATCACTGCCTGTTCACTGGTGGTGGGCGTCGGCCGGCGCCGGGGTCAGGCGCCGGCCTTGGTCGAGGTGCGCGCCACGCGGGCACGGACGGCGTACCAGCCCGCGACCAGCGCTGCGACGATCAGCGGCAGGCACAGCACGGTGGTGCGTCCGGCGCCGCCGTCGGCGTACATGAGGACCAGGACGGTGGCGAGGAACGCCAGCGTCACGAGTTCGGTCCAGGGGGATCCCGGCAGTCGGTAGCCGGGGCGGGTCAGCTCGCCCTTCTGGGTCTTCTGCCAGAAGAGCAGGTGACAGATCATGATCATGCCCCAGGTGGCAAGGATACCGATCGCCGCGAAGTTGAGCACGATCTCGAAGGCGTCGGCGGGCACGACGAAGTTGAGGCCGACACCGAGAACGCAGATGCCGCTGGTCAGCAGGATGCCGCCGTACGGGACCTGACTGCGGCTCATGACCGAGGTGAACTTCGGGGCGGAGCCGGACATCGCCATGGAGCGCAGGATGCGGCCGGTGGAGTACAGGCCGGAGTTGAGCGAGGACATGGCCGCGGTGAGCACGACGAGGTTCATCACGCCGCCCGCGGCGGGGATGCCGACGTTGGACAGGACGGTGACGAAGGGGCTCTCGCCGGACGTGTACTTGTTCCAGGGCAGCAGCATCGACAGCAGGACGACCGAACCGACGTAGAACAGTCCCACGCGCCACATGATCGAGTTGATCGCCTTCGGCATGATCTTCTCGGGGTTCTCGGTCTCGCCGGCGGCGACGCCGACGAGTTCGACGGAGGCGTAGGCGAAGACGACGCCCTGGATGATCAGCAGCATGGGCAGCAGGCCGTTGGGAAAGACGCCGCCGTTGTCGGTGATCAGGGAGGGGCCGGGGGTGGCGCCGTCGACGGGGTGCTGGGTGACCAGCAGGTAGATGCCGATACACATGAACACGACCAGCGCACTGACCTTGACGATGGCGAACCAGAACTCCAGTTCGCCGAAGATCTTCACCGAGATCAGGTTCACGGTGAGGACGACGGCCAGGGCGATCAGCGCGATCACCCACTGCGGGATGTCGGAGAACATGCCCCAGTAGTGGGTGTAAGTGGCGACCGCGGTGATGTCGGCGATGCCGGTGGTGGCCCAGTTGAGGAAGTACATCCAGCCGGCCGTGTAGGCGCCCTTCTCGCCGAGGAACTCACGAGCGTACGACACGAAGGCGCCGGAGGAGGGCCGGTACAGGACGAGTTCGCCCAGGGCGCGCACGACCAGGAAGGCGAAGACGCCGCAGACCGCGTAGGCGATGAACAGGGAGGGCCCGGCGTCGGCGAGCCGGCCGCCCGCGCCGAGGAAGAGGCCGGTGCCGATGGCTCCGCCGATGGCGATCATGTTGACGTGCCGGGACTTCAGGGACTTGCTGTAGCCCGCGTCGCCGGCGTCGACGTGAGGGGAGGATGGGCGCGTCTCGTCTTTGAGGAACTGCTCGCTCACGCCTCGGTTCCGCCTTCCGTGGGGGTGTCCGTGCGCGGGGAGCGCACGATGTCGGTGAGGGTTGTCTCGACGCGGTCGAGGTGGTGGGACATGGCCTCCACCGCGTCGTGTTCGGAACCGTCCATCAGGGCCTCGACGATGGCCCGGTGCTCGCGGTTGGACTGCTCGCGCCGTCCGCCCAGCTCGTTGAGGAAGGCCGACTGACGCGCCAGTGCGTCGCGGATCTCCTCGATGACCCGGCGGAAGACCGGGTTCTGGGCGGCCTCGGCCACGGCGAGGTGGAAGAGGGTGTCCATCGCGACCCACGCGGTGGTGTCCGTCTCCCGCTCCATGCGGTCGAGGAGATGAGCCAGGTGATCCAGGTTCTCCGGGGTGCGACGCCGCGCCGCGTACCCGGCGACCGGGATCTCGACGTGGCGGCGCACCTCCAGCAGGTCGCTGGCCGCGTAGTCGCCGAAGGTGGGATCCTCGACGGCACTCGCGACGACGAAGGTGCCCTTGCCGGTCCTGGAGACCGTCAGACCCATGGTCTGCAGGGCGCGCAGGGCCTCCCGCAGTACGGGCCGGGACACCTCGAGGGTGCGGCAGAGCTCCGCCTCGGAGGGGAGCTTGTCGCCGATCGTGTAGTCGCCGCGCTCGATGGC
Organism: Streptomyces sp. NPDC002888; assembly: GCF_042888465.1. NCBI lineage: Bacteria > Bacillati > Actinomycetota > Actinomycetes > Kitasatosporales > Streptomycetaceae > Streptomyces > Streptomyces sp. NPDC002888. The sequence goes on from NZ_JBIAPU010000031.1 coordinate 29,316, forward strand.
GCCGCGAAGATGGGTGAGCACCGCTTCCATGGCGCTGATGCGCCGCGGGACCCGACCGGCTGTCTGGCTGTCTGACAGGTTCACGGGAGAGATACTCCGGGTGACCCGAGGGTGGTGTCAAGGGCGACGAATGGAGAGATTCAGCGGGCGCGAAGCCTGAAACCAGACTTCACGCCCGCCGCCGGCCGGCTGCGCTCAGCTGCTCAGGGCGCCCGTGGCCAGCAGTCCGAAGAGCAGGACGCCCACCACGATCCGGTAGACCACGAAGGCGTTGAAGGAGTGCTTGGCGACGAACTTCAGCAGCCAGGCGATGGAGGCGTAGGCCACGACGAAGGACACCACCGTGCCCACGACCAGCGGCGCCGCGCCCGCACCCGTGCCCAGGGCGTCCTTGAGTTCGTAGAGGCCGGCGCCGGTGAGGGCGGGAATGCCGAGGAAGAAGGAGAGGCGGGTGGCGGCGACCCGGTCGAGGTCGAGGATGAGGGCCGTGGACATGGTCGCGCCGGAGCGGGAGAAGCCGGGGAAGAGCAGGGCGAGGATCTGGGAGCTGCCGACCAGCATCGCGTCCTTGAGCGAGGTGTCGTCCTCGCCGCGCTTGTGGCGGCCCATCTGGTCGGCCGCCCACATCACGCCGCTGCCGACGAGCAGCGAGGCGGCGACCACCCAGAGGGAGGCGAGGGGGCCCTCGATGAGCGGCTTGGCAGCCAGGCCGACGGCGACGATCGGGATCGTCGCGTAGATCACCCACCAGGCGAACTTGTAGTCGTGGTGGTACCGCTCGTCTCGGTTCGCCAGGCCGCGACCCCACGCGGAGACGATCCGCACGATGTCCTTGAAGAAGTACACGAGCACCGCGGCGATCGCGCCCACCTGGATGACGGCCGAGAACCCGACGACGGCGTCGTCGTCGACCGGGATGCCCATCAGCCCCTCGACGATCTTCAGATGTCCCGTGGAGGAGACCGGAAGGAACTCGGTCACCCCCTCGACGGCTCCGAGGACGACGGCCTGACCGACGGAGATGGCGCTCATGGAATCCAGTTCTGGAGGGTGGGTCGACAGTGCTGGGGGCAGTCCTATCAGGCGGGGGTGTACCGCGGCGCCTACGACCACAGAGCCTGCGCGACCCAGACCCCGGCGAACGCCGCCGCGAGACCCGCCGCGACGCTCGCGACGACGTTGGCGGCGGCGTAGAGACCCGCGCCGGTCTCGGTCAGCCGCAGCGTCTCGTACGAGAACGTGGAGTACGTCGTCAGGGCCCCGCACAGGCCGGTGCCGAGGAAAAGCTGCAGGTGGGAACCGGCGACCCCGACCGAGACGGCACCGGTCAGCAGGCCGAGGACCAGGCAGCCGACGACGTTGACCACGAAGGTGCCCCAGGGAAAGACCGAATCGTGCCGGGACTGCACCGTGCGGTCGGTGAGATAGCGGAGGGGGGCGCCTATCACCCCACCGGCGACGACCAGCAGCCAGTTCACAACGACTTCTTACCCTTCCTGCCCGGTTCGCCGCCTTTGCCCTCTCGGCTCTCCCGGCCCACGTACCGGATGACCTCGCAGTCGTCGAGGATCACCAGCCCTTCGGTGACCAGTTCGTCGAGCTGCGGCAGGAAGGCGCGCACGCGCTCCTCCGAGTCGACGATCACGATCGCCACCGGCAGGTCCTCGCTCAGGGACAGCAGCCGGGAGGTGTGGATGAGGGAGGACGCGCCGTAGCCCTCGATGCCCCGGAAGACACTGGCCCCGGCGAGTCCGGCCGCGTGGGCCCGGTGCACGATCTCGCTGTAGAGGGGCTTGTGGTGCCAGATGTCGTTCTCGCCGACGAACACGGTCACGCGCAGGGCGCTGCCGGTCAGCCTCGTCATCGCTGCCTCCTCAGGACGCGACGCGTCGCCGTAGCCGCCAGCCACACCGCCACGAGCGCCGCGAGGAGGGTCGCGGCGAGATAGGCGAGGGCCGTGCCGGGACGGCCCTTGTCCAGCAGCCTCTGGATGTCGACGGCGTATGTCGAGAAGGTGGTGAAGCCGCCCAGCACACCCGTCCCGAAGAAAGGCCGCAACAGCCGGTGGGGCGCGGTCATCGCCTCGGTGACGACCACCAGGAACACGCCGATCACGGCACAGCCGACGACGTTGACCCACAAGGTCGTCCAGGGGAAGCCGCCGGTCCGCGTGGGCCACCAGAGTGAGGCCGCGTACCGGGCCGACGCGCCGATCGCGCCGCCGACCGCGACCACCCCGACGACGGGCAGCTGCCCGCGCCGGGCGGGCCGCCGCGGGGCGGGGGCGCGGACGCTCTCGGCTTCCGGGACTGTCATGTCGTACGTCTCCTGCCTCGGCCCCCACCACCGCTCCCGGGGTGATCACGGCCGGTCAACAGGGTAACGCCGGACTCACCCCTCGGCGGGGGCCTCGCACACCGCGACCCCCCGCTCCCACAGGCTCCCGAGGACCAGGTGGCCGCCGGTCTCGCAGACGCTGGTGACCATGCGGAAGCCGGAGCGACGGCGGGCCAGCCGGTGGATGATGCGGGCGTCGTCGTCGAGCGCCACCACCCCGATGGTGCCGGTGGGACGGAAGGGGGCGCGGACGGCCGCGCGGGCGGCGGTCCGGCGTACGGCGGGCGGGGTGCGGTGGAGCAGGTCGAGCGGCGGGACGCGCGGTCCGGCCAGTGCCACCCAGATCGGCCCGTTTCGTCCGTCGCGCCACACGTTGTCGGGCATGCCCGGCAGGTTCTCCACGAAGGGCTCGCTCCGGCCGGCCTTCGGGCCGGTGAGCCAGTAGCGGGTGAGCCGGTACGCGGACGTCTCGGCGACGACCACGAAGGAGCCGTCGGAGCTCGCGGCCAGTCCGTTGGCGAAGTGGAGGCCCTCCAGGAGGACCTCGGGTGTGGTGCTGCCGGGGGCCAGGCGCAGCAGCCGGCCCGTGCCGGTGTGTTCGACCAGGTCGCCGATCCACTGGTCGAAGGGGTAGCGGCGGCTGGAGACGGTGAAGCAGACGCTGTCGTCGGGCAGGGCGATCACGTTGCTGCAGAACCGCAGCCGCTCCCCCGCCGCCGTGTCCGCGAGGACGTGGACGGTGCCGTCGTCGAGGCCGATCCGCAGCAGTCCGCGCTCGGCGTCGCAGACCAGCAGGGTCTCGTCGTCGAGGACTTCGAGGCCGAGCGGCCGGCCGCCGGTCTCGGCGAGCACCTCGACACGGGCCCCGGCGGGGTCCGTGAGTCCGTCGAGGCGCAGGATCCGCCCGTCCTCCACGCCCGTCAGCACACGGCCGTGGCCGTCGGCGACCACGTCCTCCGGGCCGCGGGCGCCGATGTCGACGTACCGGCGGGGTACCAGGGTCGCGGGACGGTTCACGTTCTTCATCAGCGCTTCTCTACCAGCCTTTCTCGAACATCCGGGCGACCTCGGCGATACGCATCTCGTCCCGACGGTAGTAGGAGCGGCGCCGGATCCGGCGGACGCGGAGCAGGCCGAGGTCGGCGAGCAGGGTGAGGTGGGTCTCGGCGACCTGGCGGCGTACGCCGAGCTTGGCCGCGACGGCGTCCGCGCCGACCCCGTCCTCGACGAGGTCGGCGTGTCGCTGCGGTGGGAAGTGCGCGGCCGGGTCCTTCAGCCATTCCAGGATGTCCAGGCGTCGCTCACCGACAGGAGTCCTCAGCATGTCGTTCCCCTCTGTCCGAGCCTCCTCTTACCGAGTCTTCCCACTGTTCCGCAGCGGACGCGGCCGTGTCCGCCACTCCGCCACCCTTGTCCGGGATCGAACGCCTTTACGACACAAGGCCGTTCGGCTCCTTTCCCCGGAAACACGGGCGGGGGCCCGGCCGCTGACGCGCGGCCGGGCCCCCTGATCGAGCGGGTCGAGGGTTCAGCGGTGGCTGAACCACGACATCGACGAGAGCGCCTTGTCGTCGTAACCGAACAGGGCCTGGTTCTCCCAGCCGTTGCCGGAGGAGGCGTCGGCCGGGTCCCAGCCGTTGCCGGTGACCGCGGTCCAGGTCGCCTCCCAGTAGAAGACGCCGAGGCCACGGCCGTTCGGCACGGCCTCCACGATGTTCGCCACCGTGTTCATCCACGCCGTCTGCCCGGCCACGGTCGCGGGGTAACCGGAGACGAGCTCACCGGTGGTGTCGATCTGGTTGATGAGCGAGTCGTCGCTGTCCAGACGGAACGGGTAGGACGTCTCGGCGACGAAGACCGGCTTGCCGTAGCGGGAGGCCGCGTCGTCGAGCGTGGTCTGGAAGTCGGAGAGCGGACCGTGCCAGTAGCCGTAGTACGACAGGCCGATCGCGTCGAACTTCACACCGCTCGAGACCGCGCTGTCGAACCACCACCGGGTGCCGTCCAGGTCGCCGCCCTCGGCCAGGTGCAGGGCGACGGTGGTGGACGAGTTGACCGTTTTGACCGCGTCGTAGCCGGAGTTGAGCAGACCGGCGAGCTGCGACCAGTTGGAGGTGGATCCCTCGTTCCACAGCATGCCGCCGTTGATCTCATTGCCCACCTGGACCATGTCGGCGGTGGTGCCCTGAGCCTTCAGCGCGTTCAACACGTCGTACGTGTGGTTGTACACGTCCGTCTTGAGTTGGCTGTACGAGTGGCCCGCCCAGGCCGCCGGCTTGTTCTGCTTGCCCGGGTCGGCCCAGCTGTCCGAGTAGTGGAAGTCGACCAGCAGCTTCATGCCGGCCGCCTTGACGCGCTTGGCCAGCGCCAGCACGCGCGTCTTGTTGTTGTAGCCGTCGGCCGGGTTCACCCAGACCTTCAGGCGCGCGTAGTTCATCCCGGCGTTCTTGAGGATGGTGACCGCGTCGCCGGTGCTGCCGGAACTGGTCCTGTAGACGCCGCCCTTGGCCTCGCTCTTGGGAAGGGACGAGATGTCGGAACCCTTGACCGTCAGGCCGGTCGTGCCGGACGTGAAGGTCAGGTCGTCGACATTGATCCAGTTGCCCGCGTTCGCGTCACTGTTGATGCTGATGGTGCACTGGTTGTTGGTCACCTTGACCGGCACGACGATACGGATCCATCCGCTCGCCGACACCGGCAGGTCGGTGCGCTGCTCCGTGCCGCCGCAGTTCTTCAGGGCTATGTAGGCGGACTTCTGGCCGCCGCCGGAGCGGACCCAGGCGGTGAGCTTGTAGCTGCCGTTGGTCAGCCCCGACAGGTACTGGTACGTCTCCACCTTGTACGCGGTGGACGCCCAGTGGGACAGGCGGTAGCTCCCGGCGTGGCCGCCGGACTCCGAGAACGAGGCGCCCGTGTCGCCGTACTCGGACCAGCCGCCGGGCGTGGCCGAGCCGGCGCCGTCGGATTCGAAGCCGCCGTTCGTGAGCGTGCTCGCTGCCTGCGCGGTCTGCGCCGGCAGCGCGGTCAGGGCCAGCCCGGCTGCGAGCGGGAGCAGCAGGGCCCGGAGGGTGCGTCTGGGATGGAACATCGTCGTCCGTCGTCCCTTCGACGTGATCAGGATGAAGGTTCCCTCGGAGGGTGAGGGGCCCCTCCGCCCGCGGCTCGCGGCTCGCACGGGCGGAGAGGAGTCGGCTCAGCCGTCGAGTCGGACGACCCGGACGGCTCCCGCCGGGACCGCGAGGCGGCCGGCGGCGCGTTCGCCGGTGAGCAGCTCGGTGCCGGGGGCGTCGAGCGGCACCTTGGCGTCGGTGGCGGTGTGGTTGATCGCGAACAGGTAGCTGCCCGACTCGCCGGTGCGGCGGACCAGTTCGACGTCGCGGGGCAGGTCGGCGCGCGGGGCGAGGCTCGCGTCGTCGGCGGCCCAGCCGAGGAGCGCGTCGAGGCCCTCGGCGCCCAGGCGGGTGGAGACGTACCAGGCCGTGCCCTCGCCGAGGCGGTGCCGGGTGACGGCCGGGTGCCCTGCGGTGAGGCCGTCGGCGTACGTCCAGACGGTCTCGGCGCCGCGCGGCACCACGAACTCCGTCCACACGTCGCCGGCGAGTTCGGAGCCGTCGGGCCCGGTGATGCGCGCACGCTCGCCTGGGAGGAGGGGCGAGAACTCCTCCACGGTGAGGCCGAGGACATCGCGCAGGGCGCCGGGGTAGGCGCCCTCGTGGACGGCGTCGTGCTCGTCGACGATGCCGGAGAAGTACGACACGACGAGGGTGCCGCCGTTCTCGACGTACGCCCGGAGGTTGCGTCCGGCCGCCTCCGTCATCAGGTAGAGGGCCGGAACAACGACAAGGGGATACCTCGACAAGTCGGCTTCCGGGTGGGCGAAGTCGACGGTGAGGTGGCGGTCGTAGAGGGCCTCGTAGAAGGCGTCGGCGCGCTCGCGCGGGTCGTGGTCCTCGCTGGGGCGCCACTGGAGGTTCTGCGCCCACCAGGAGTGCCAGTCCCACAGGAGGGCCACGTCGGCCTGGGTGCGGGTGGAGCGGATCTGGCTCAGCGAGTCGAGGGATGCGCCGAGTTCGACGACCTCGCGCCACACGCGCGTGTCGGTGCCGCCGTGCGGCAGCATCGCGGAGTGGAACTTCTCGGCGCCGCGCCGGGACTGCCGCCACTGGAAGAACAGGGCGCCGTCGGAGCCGCGGGCCACGTGGCCGAGGGAGTTGCGGGCCATCTGGCCGGGTGCCTTGGCCGGGTTGCGGGGCTGCCAGTTGACGCCGGAGGTGGAGTGTTCCAGGAGCAGCCAGGGGGCGCCGCCGGCGACGGAGCGGGTGATGTCGGCGGCCATCGCGAGGTTGACGTGGGTGCGGCGGCCGTCGGTGATCAGGTAGTGGTCGTTGGTGACGATGTCGACCTCGCGGCCCCAGGCCCAGTAGTCGACGGAGTCGCACTGGCTGAGGGCCGTCATGAAGTTGGTGGTGACCGGGACGCCAGGTGAGAGGCGGTGCAGGATGTCCCGCTCCGCCACGAAGTTCTCGCGCATGGTGGCGTCGGCGAAGCGCTTGTAGTCCAGCGCCTGGCCGGGGTTGCCGACGGTGGGGGTACGGCGCGGCGGGTTGATCTCGTCGAAGTCCGCATAGCGCTGGCCCCAGAAGGCGGTGCCCCAGGCCTCGTTGACGGCTTCGACCGTGCCGTACGCGCCGCGTAGCCAGCGGCGGAAGTGGGCTGCGCAGGACTGGCAGTAGCAGGCGGAGACGGGGACGCCGTACTCGTTGTGCACGTGCCACATCGCGAGGGCCGGGTGGTCGCCGTAGCGCTCGGCGAGCTTCGCGGTGATGGTCGCGGCGGCGGCGCGGTAGTCGGCGTTGCTGTGACAGATGGCGGCGCGGGAGCCGAACTCGTAGCGCGTGCCGTCCTCGGCCACGGGCAGTGCCTCGGGGTGCGCGCGGTAGAACCAGACGGGCGGGGTGACGGTGGGGGTGCCCAGGTCGACGCGGATGCCGTTCTCGTGGAGCAGGTCGATGATCCTGTCGAGCCAGCCGAAGTCGTACACACCGGGTGAGGGTTCCAGCAGGGCCCAGGAGAAGATGCCGGCACTCACCAGGGTGACGCCGGCCTCCCGCATCAGCCGGACGTCCTCGTGCCAGACGCTTTCCGGCCACTGCTCGGGGTTGTAGTCCCCACCGAAGGCGAGCCTGGTGAGGCCCCGGGGGGTGGTCTCCGGCATGGATGTCTCCCGTTTTGGTCGATCATTTGGGAACGTGCACACACCTCTGCGGCGGTGCGAGCCCAACATAACCGCACAGCAACAACCATTGACAAGTGTCCGGGATGTTTCTCTACTGTGAACGCTCACAGAAGCATGGCAGGTTCTCGCAGCAGGCGAGAGCCCAGGTCAGGGGAGAAAAATCCATGCCGAACACGCAGCGCCGGCGACTCTTCAGAGGCGCGGCCGCCGCAGTCGCCGTCACGCTCGGCGCCACCGCCCTCGCCGCTTGCGGGTCGACCGACAAGGACAGCGAGGCCGAGTCCGGACCCGTCTCACTCACGTACTGGACGTGGACGCCCGGCATGGACAAGGTCGTAGACCTGTGGAACAAGGGGCCGGGGAAGAAGGACCAGATCACGGTCACGGTGAAGAAGCAGGCGTCCGGCGACACGCTGATCACCAAGATCCTCACCGCGCACAAGGCCGGCAAGGCGCCGGACCTGGTGCAGGCCGAGTACCAGGCGCTGCCGACGCTGGTCAGCAATGACGCGTTGGCGGACATAGCGAAGAACGTCGGGGAGGCGAAGGACAAGTTCGCCGAGGGCGTCTGGCAGCAGACGACGCTGGGCACGGACGCGGTCTACGCGGTGCCGCAGGACATCGGCCCGATGATGTTCTACTACCGCGAGGACCTGTTCAAGAAGTACGGCCTGACGGTCCCGACGACGTGGGAGCAGTTCGCCGAGACCGCCCGCGCGTTGAAGAAGAAGTCCCCGGACACGGACCTCACCACGTTCTCCGCCAACGACTCCGGTCTCTTCGCGGGCCTCGCCCAGCAGGCCGGCGCCAAGTGGTGGACGACCTCCGGCGACAAGTGGCAGGTCGGCATCGACGACGCCGCGACCGAGAAGGTCGCGAAGTTCTGGGGCGACCTCGTCAAGGAGGGCGCCGTCGACAACCAGCCGATGTACACCCCGGCCTGGAACAAGGCGCTCAACACGGGCAAGCAGATCGCCTGGGTCAGCGCGGTGTGGGCGCCGGGCACGCTGACCACGGCGGCCCCCGACACCAAGGGCAAGTGGGCGATGGCCCCGCTCCCCCAGTGGTCGGACACCAGGAACGTCACCGGCAGCTGGGGCGGCTCCTCCACGGGCGTCACCACGGACTCCAAGCACAAGGAGGCCGCCGCGAAGTTCGCCGCCTGGCTGAACACCGACGGCGACGCCCTCAGCGCGCTCGCGAAGGAGGGCGGTATCTACCCGGCCTCCTCGTCCGCCCAGCTCAGCGGCGCCTTCACCACTCCGCCGGACTACTTCTCCAACCAGCCGGACTTCTACAGCGAGGCCGCGAAGATCGCCAAGACCACGGCGCCGTCCGCGTGGGGCCCGAACGTGAACGTCGCCTACACGACCTTCAAGGACGCCTTCGGCGCGGCCGCCAAGAACAAGTCGGACTTCTCCGCCGCTCTGAAGAAGATGCAGGCCGACACGGTGGCCGACATGAAGAAGCAGGGCTTCGAGGTCTCCGAGTGACCAGCGCACGCCGGAAGTCGTACGGGGTCAAGGGGGCCCCGTACGCCTTCCTCCTCCCCGCAACGATCCTCTTTTCCCTGTTCTTCGCACTGCCCATCGGGTACGCGATCTGGCTCAGCTTCCACAAGGTGAAGGTCTCCGGGCTCGGCCTGGGCTCTGGCGCCCGCAGGGAGGTCTGGGCCGGTGTGGAGAACTACACCGACGCCCTCACCGACAGCGAGCTGGTGGACGGCGCGCTGCGCGTGCTCGGCTACGGCTGCATCGTCGTCCCGGTGATGCTGGGCCTGGCGCTGCTGTTCGCGCTGATGCTCGACTCCGACAAGGTGCGGCTCGCCCCGTTCACCCGGCTCGCGATCTTCCTGCCGTACGCCATCCCCGGTGTCGTGGCGGCGCTGCTGTGGGGCTTCCTGTACCTGCCGGACGTCAGCCCCTTCTACTTCGTGCTCGACAAGCTGGGGATGCCGCAGCCGGACCTGCTGGACGGCGGTCCGCTGTACCTCGCCCTGTCGAACATCGCGGTCTGGGGCGGTACCGGCTTCAACATGATCGTCATCTACACCTCGCTGCAGGCCATCCCGGTCGAGGTGTACGAGGCGGCGAAGCTCGACGGAGCGACCCCGCTGCAGATCGCGCTCAGGATCAAGATCCCGATGGTGGCGCCCTCGCTGGTGCTGACCTTCTTCTTCTCGATCATCGCGACGCTCCAGGTGTTCAACGAGCCGACGACCCTCAAGCCGCTCACCAACTCCGTGTCCACGACGTGGAGTCCCCTGATGAAGGTGTACCGGGACGCGTTCGGCACGGGTGACATCTACCAGGCGGCCGCCGAGGCCGTGATCATCGCCCTCGCCACGCTGGTGCTGTCGTTCGGCTTCCTGCGGGCCGCGAACCGCCGTAACAAGCAGGAGGCAGCAGGATGAGTTCTCTTGCCGTCCGCAAGACCGCCCCGGTGGCCGGCACCACGCCCGGCACCGCCCAGGGTCCGCCGCTGCGGCGCCGTATCGCCCTGGTCCCGACCATCACCCTTCTCCTCGGCGCGATCTACTGTCTGCTGCCGGTGGCCTGGGTCGTGATCGCGTCCACCAAGTCGGGCAGTGAGCTGTTCTCCACGTTCACGTTCCTGCCCGGCAGCGGCTTCACCGACAACCTCAAGGACCTCAACGCCTACCGCGACGGCATCTACTGGCAGTGGATGGGCAACTCCGCCCTCTACGCCGGGCTCGGCGCCCTGCTGTCGACGTGTGTGTCGGCGTTCAGCGGCTACGCGCTGGCGATCTACCGCTTCCGCGGCCGGGAGACGATCTTCAACGTGCTGCTGGCCGGCGTGCTGATGCCGCCGGTGATTCTCGCCATCCCGCAGTACCTGCTGCTGGCGAAGGCCGACCTCACGGACTCGTACCTGTCCGTGCTGCTGCCGCAGATCCTCTCGCCGTACGGCGTCTACCTCGCCCGTATCTACGCGGCCGCGGCCGTTCCCGCCGACGTGGTGGAGGCCGGGCGGATGGACGGGGCGAGCGAGTGGCGGATCTTCACCCGGATCGCGCTGCCGATGATGGTGCCCGGACTGGTGACGGTGTTCCTGTTCCAGTTCGTGGCGGTGTGGAACAACTTCCTGCTGCCGTACATCATGCTCAGCGACGACGAGAGGTTCCCGATCACGCTCGGTCTGTTCACGCTCCTCGAGCAGGGTGCCAACACCCCGGCGCTGTACACGCTGGTGATCACGGGAGCGTTCCTCGCGGTGATCCCGCTGGTCGCCCTCTTCCTGGTCATCCAGCGGTTCTGGAGCCTGGATCTGCTGTCCGGGGCCGTAAAGTCATGACCATGAGCAATGCGGGGGCCCGGCGCAAACCGCCGACGATCCACGACGTGGCGCGCGAGGCAGGGGTCTCACGGGGCACCGTCTCGCGCGTGCTCAACGGCGGTCACTACGTCAGCCCGACCGCGCAGGAAGCGGTGAACGCCGCGATCAAGAAGACGGGTTACGTCGTCAACCGGCACGCCCGCTCACTGATCACGGGGCGCTCGGACTCCATCGGTTTCCTGCTGACGGAACCGCAGGAGCGGTTCTTCGAGGACCCCAACTTCAACGTCCTGTTGCGCGGCTGCACGCAGGCGCTGGCCGCGCACGACATCCCGCTGCTGCTGATGCTGGCGGGAACCGAGGACGAACGGCGGCGCATCACGCGGTACATCACCGCCGGGCACGTCGACGGGGTGCTGCTGGTCTCCAGCCACTCCGGGGACCCCGTCGCCGAGGAACTGCGTGAGTCGGGCGTGCCGTTGGTCGCGTGCGGCAAGCCGATCGGGCTGGGCTCCAAGGTGAGTTACGTGGCAGCCGACGACCGGGACGGCGCGCGGGACATGGTCCGTCATCTGCTGTCACGCGGGCGGCGACGGGTGGGCGTGGTCACCGGCCCGCTGGACACCCCGGGCGGTGTCGAACGCCTCGCCGGCTACAAGGAGGTCCTCTCCGCGGAGGGCGTCGAGATCGACGAGCGTCTGATCGTCTCCGGCGACTACAGCCGGGCCAGCGGCGAGGCGGGCGCCGAGCGGCTGCTCGCGCAGGCCCCCGACATGGACGCGGTGTTCGTCGCGTCCGACCTGATGGCGCAGGGCGTGCTCACGGCACTGCGGCGGGCCGGCCGCAGCGTCCCCGAGGACGTCGCGGTCGGCGGCTTCGACGACTCCCCCGCGGCCACCGCCGCCAACCCGGCCCTCACCACCATCCGCCAGCCCTGGGACCGCATCAGCAGCGAGATGGTCCGCGTCCTCCTCGCCCAGATTGGGGGCGAGGATCCGGCGGCGGTGATCCTTCCTACGGAGTTGGTGCGGCGCGAGTCGACGTGACGACGGAGGCCGGCGCCGGGGGCGGCACCGTCGCACTACGGCCCCGCCGTCGCGGCGCGGTTCGCGGCGACCGGTCAGGATCGGAGAAGCCGTGGGGCGGGTCACCGTCCTAGCGTGGGAACAGCGACGGCATCCGTCGCTGCCATGTCGACCCAAGGAGTGCCTCATGACCGCCGCGCTGAAGACGATCATCTACCCCGTGAAGGACCTCGACCGGGCGAAGGCCCTGTTCAGCGCGCTGCTGGAGGTCGAGCCGTATGCGGACGAGCCGTACTACGTCGGCTTCAAGTCCGCGGGGCAGGACGTGGGCCTGGACCCGAACGGGCATGCCCGGGGGATGACCGGGCCGGTGCCGTACTGGCACGTCGACGACATCCGGGCTCGGCTGGCGGCCCTGCAGGCGGCGGGTGCCGAGGTACTGCAGGACGTCCAGGACGTGGGCGGCGGCAAGCTGATCGCCTTCGTGAAGGACGCGGACGGGAACCTGGTGGGGCTGACCCAGGATCCGGCTGCTTGAGGCTTCCCCGCGCGGCATTAGTTGCATCGTCAACTATGCCCGGATCGGTGTTACCGTGCGGGTATGGCAGCGAAGACGGTCAGCGCAGGGCTCGAGGAGCGGTGGCGGGACATCCTGTCGGTGCACGCGCGCACGATGTGCGAGATCGACCGCGTGCTGCACCCGCACGGACTGGGCGCGAGCGACTTCGAGGTGCTCGACATCCTCGCCGCCGAGGCACCGGCGGAGGGTGACCTGTGCCGGGTGCAGAACCTCGTCGGACGGGTGCATCTCAGCCAGAGCGCGCTGTCCCGCCTCATCGGCCGCCTGGACAAGGAGGGCCTGGTGGAACGCTCCGTGTGCGCGGAGGACCGGCGGGGGGTCTGGGTCGCCCTGACCTCCAAAGGCCGCGAGCTGCACGCGGAGGTACTGCCGCTGCAGCGGAGCGCGCTTGAGCGGATGCTCAACGGAGCCCGACCGTAGGGCCGGGACGGGCGGGACCGAGGCCTGTGAGGCCCCCGGGGCCCGCCACACAGAATCAGCGTGATCCGCGATCCGCGGGACAGGCCCCGGCCCTCACCACTCCTAGCGGGCCAGCAGGGTGCGTACGCCCTCGGAGGTGAGGGTCAGGCTGTGGTTGTTGGCCGCGTCGATGGTGAGCGAGAGTTCGCCGGAGGGCCACTGCGAGGCGAGCGCCCCGAGGGGCACCAGGCGGTAGCGGGAGACGAACGGCAGCAGCTCGGCCATCTCGACCTCCGAGGTGAACACGGGCACGATCACGTCCCCGCCCGGCTGTTCCAGCACGGGCAGCGCGACCGCGCCGGGGTCGGTGGCATCCTCCTCGCGGGCGTCGTCGGGCACCGGCACGAGCACCTCGCTGTGCGCGAGCGTGTCCAGAGCCGTCGTGTCCTCGGTATTGCGGACCAGTGCGTCCAGCGCCTGCTGGGCTGGGGTGGCGGTGTGGTCGTTGGCGGGTGTCTCCATGGCAGGTCCCCTGGTAGCGAGCGGTGCGGTCCCGCCGGCACGTGATCCGTCCGGACGGGGTCTGGCCTCGCGTACCCGACCAGGGCGGAAGCCAATCCTCCTGACGGCGGCGAATCGTGATCAGAGCGGCGGACCGCCAGGGCCGCGGCGCGCTCTCGGCGTGCCCGGGCTGTGCCGTCCCGCCCGGCAGGTGACCACGAGCCGCAACCGAGCCGGAACCACGCGCTACCGGTTCGTCGGCCGCGCCGGGACGGGTGACCGGCCGGGGCGTTTGACCGCGTGGCCGATGATGACCGTCTCCACGCCGTCCACTCCCAGGCCGCCGAGGTCTCGGGTGATGAACCGGTAGAGGTGATCGAGGTCCCGCACCCAGACGGCGGCCTGGAGGTTGGCCGCGCCGGTGGTCGCGAACGCGCCGTGGACGGCCGGATGGGAGCCCAGGGTCCGGCCGACGGCATCCAGACGGTCGGGCGCGACCCGCATCAGCACGTTCGCGTCGATGGACAGCCCGAGCCGCTTCGGATCCACCACGACCTGCGTGCGCAGACGCCCCGTGTCCACGAGCCGGGCGATGCGGCGCCGCACGGTGGAGTCCGGGTGGCCGGTGCGCGCGGCGACGGCGGCCGCCGGGGCTCTTGCGTCGTCCTCCAGGGCGGCGAGGATGTCGCGGTCCACCTGGTCCGACGTGCCCTGTACGTCTGCCCGTTCAGGCGTGAGTGCGGTGCGTTCGGCGTCGCTCAGGGCGCCGTGGCGCCAGTCCGACGCCTCGGCGAACACGTGCAGGATGGTGTCCGCCGTCACCGAGGTGACGGCACGCGTGGCGGGCAGTTCCCGGAAGACCAGGTGGTCACGGGTGCCGGGCCGGGTCAACGAGACGGCGAGGATCTCGTCGCCGGACGCAGACACATCGATGAACGGGATGTCCGGACGTGCCGCCAGCGCGGCCGTGAGGGCGTCCAGCCTGTTCCCGAGCACCCGGATCCGCAGGAGCAGCGCACCGATCGGGTCGGGCCGTGCCGGCAGGGCGATCACCCGGCACACCCCTTCCGCCGCCAGGGCCTGCCAGCGCCGGTGCACCGTGCGCGCGCTCATGCCGAGGACCTCGCCGGCCCGCTCGGCGGTCAGCCTCCCGTCGCACTGCAGCGCTGCGATCAGCCGTTGATCGCGGTCATCCAGTACGGGATTCGCCATCTGGTCCACCATGAACGGCAGTATCGCTCACTTCGGCTGCTCACAGCGCCGATGGACGGGCATCCCCGTCGAGGATCGGGACGTACAGCGGCGCACCCGACGGGAGACCGACATGACCTACCAGGACCTGCTCACCACCCTGACCGACACCGCGCACGAGGTCGGTGAGCTGCTGCTGGCCGCACCGCGGTCGGCCCCCGCGGTCACCTTCGACGAACTCGCCGCTTCGTTCGCCGAGTCGGAGGCCCCGGGCGAAGCCGTGGTCCGACGGCGGCTGGGGGCGCTGCGGCCCGGTGCGGCGTGGGCAGAGGAGCTGGACAGCCTGGCCGCGCTGCCGTCGGACGGCGAGGTGTGGATCGTCGACGTCGTGGACGGGGCGGTGCAGTTCCTCCAGGGGCTGCCGCAGTTCTGCGTCAGCCTGGCCCTGGTGTGCGAGGGCGAACCGGTGGCGGCCGTGCTGCACGCCCCGCTGCTGAACGAGACGTACACGGCCGCCCGGGGGCACGGGGCCGCGCGCGACGGCCGGCCGATCGTCCCCTCGGTGAAGGCGGACCTGGCCGCGGCCGTCCTGTCCACCAGCCAGCCGCCGTTCGTCGCACGGCAGCCGGAGGCCGCCGAGCAGGCCGGCCGGTCGCTGTCCGCCGTCCTGCCGCACGTGGCCGCCGTACGCAATCTCGGGCCCACGTCCTGGCAGATCGCCGACACCGCCGCCGGACGCCTCGACGGCTTCTGGGAGTTCGGCCGGGACGACACCAACCTGCTGCCCGGCGTCCTGGTCGCCCGCGAGGCGGGTGCCGTGGTCACCGACGCGGACGGAGGACCCTGGAGGGCCGGCTGTGACAGTTTCCTCGTCGCGGGGGAAGCGCTGCACAAGAGCCTGCTGGGCGTGCTCGCGGGGCGCGACTGAGAACGCGTCGCGCACGGCCGGCCCCTCCCGCGCGGACGCGTGGCTGAGCTCGCGTCGCCGCACGGCCGGATCCCTCCCCCTACGGGCACGCGGCTGAGAGCGCGCGCCGCACGGCCGGCCCCTCCCCCACTGAGACCGCGCCGCCGCGGCCGCGCCCTTCCCCCGCGGGCCTCCGGCTGCCTAGCGTGCGTCCATGGATCAGCGACAGCGACCGTCCGTACGGCACTTCGACCACTGCCCCTGGCTGTTCGCCGCGGAGGCGACCGAGGAACAGCGAGCCGCGCAGCGGGAGTCGCAGCGGGCGATCGGCGGTGACAGTGAGGTGGGTGAGCGGTGTTACGTCGCGGAGTCCGCGGCGGTGTTCCCGGACCGGCTGCGGCTCGGGAACGACTCGTACATCGCCGCCCACGCCTACGTCACCGGGGAGTTGACCACCGGCACGGACTGCACACTCAACCCGTTCACCACGGTGCGCGGCACCGTCGCGCTGGGCGACGGCGTACGGATCGGCGCGTACAGCTCGCTGCTGGGCTTCAACCACTCGATGTCCCCCGACCGGCCGGTCTTCCACCAGCCGCTCACCAGCCGGGGCATCAAGGTCGGCGACGACGTGTGGATCGGCTCGCACGTGATCGTCGTGGACGGCGTGACCATCGGCGACCACTGCGTCATCGGCGCGGGAGCGGTCGTCACGAAGGACCTGCCGCCGTGGACGGTGGCGGCCGGGAATCCGGCACGGCGGCTTCGGGACCGTCGGGAGACGGAAGGGGGGCGCGTCGACCGGGGCGCAGGCGGCCTGCTCGGCCGGGGTGGCGACCTCCGCGCGCAACGGGGCGCGGACCTGTCCCTGAGCCGCTTCGCGGATCGCGCCCGCGCCCAGGCCGTCGACCTCCTCGCCCGCTGCTGGGACGGCGAGCTCTACGTCGACCGCCCCGGTGCCGCGCCCACCGTGCGGGCGCACTGCGACGCCGTGGAGATCGCCGACCTGCTGCTGGGCCGCGCGCCGGAGCCGTTGACCGCCGACGAGCACGTCAAGCGGCTGAGGGCGGCCCAGGACCCGGCCACCGGCCTCGTACCCGAACTCGGGGAACGGCCGCCCATGATGGAAGACGACGGCTTCCTCCGCGAGGGCGCCGCACTCTACCACGTTCTCTCCGTCGGCTACGCCCTCGACCTGCTGGGCGCCTCCTTCCCACACCCGGTGTGCGGTGTACGGGACATGACGGCACGTCAGTTGGTCGAGCGGCTGGACGGACTGCCGTGGCGCGACGGTGCGTGGGGGGCGGGCGCCTGGATCGACGCCTGGGCCACGGCCGCCCGCTGGAACCTGCGGCGCGCCGAGGCGGACGGAGTGCGACCGGGCACTGTGGAGGCGTTGTTCGGCTGGCTGCTGACCCGGGCCGATCCCGCGACCGGGATGTGGGGCACCCCTGGCACTCCCTCGCCCGGGGCCGGCCGACTCCAGGTCGTCAACGGCTACTACCGGCTCACCCGTGGCTCGTTCGCCCAGTTCGGTCTGCCGGTGCCGCACCCGGAGCGGGTCGTGGACGCCGTCCTGGCCCACGCCCGCGACAGTCGTCACTTCGGCGCGGGGCGGGAGAACGCGTGCAACGTGCTGGACGTGGCCCACCCGCTGTGGCTGTGCACCCGGCAGCTCGGGGCGGGCGTGGGCGGCGACGGCTACCGTACGGCAGAGATCCACGCGTGGGCCGAACGGCAGCTGTCCACGCTCCTGCCCCGCTGGCAGGACGGCCGGGGCTTCGGCTTCGGCCCCGGCGGCTCGGGGCCCGGCCCGGAAGCGGGGCTTCAGGGCACGGAGATGTGGCTGGCCATCGTCTGGTACCTGGCGGACCTGCTGGGCCGCTCCGACGAGCTCGGCTACCGGCCGCGCGGTGTGCACCGGCCGGAGCCCGCGGCCGGATCCGCGCTCGCGCGTGCGTGAGGGGTGTGGTCGGGAGCGGTCGGTTCGCTCAGTGTGCGCAACAGCAACCAGCTCAGGACGGGCATCAGGATCAGCGGAGTCAGCGCGGTGCCGACGGACGTCGCGTCGGCGAGGCCGCCGATGAGGGGGCTGGTCAGGCCGCCGACGCTGACGGTGAGGCCGAGGGTGATGCCGGCGGCGGTTCCGACCCGGGAGGGCAGGTAGTCCTGGCCGAGGGTGACCTGGAGGGAGAAGGGCACGTAGAGGCCGGCGGAGGCCAGGGCGAGAAAGAGGTAGAGCGCCGGACCGGGGACGGTCACGATCCCGGCGACCGCGACGGCCGTCGCCGGGTACGACCAGCGGCAGACGGTCACCCGGTCCCAGCGGTCGGCCAGCCTGCCGCCGAGCACGGAACCCACGGCGCCGCCGAGATAGAGCACCAGGAGCGCCGCGGTGCCCGCCGCCCTGCTGCCGCCCATGCGCTGCTCGGCGAGGAGGGAGACGAACGTACTCAGCCCGACGAAGACGACGGACCGGCAGACCACCACCAGCGCGAGCCGCACGAACGACGCCCGGTCGTCGCCCGCGGCCGACGCCGCCACGTCGGCACGGGCGCCTTCGAGGCCCTTCCGCGCCCGCATCAGGGGCAGGCAGAGCACGCTGCCGACGAGGGCCGGTACCACCAGCAGCGGGGACAGCCGCAGGCCTCCGGCGGCGACGACCGCGAAGACCAGCACCGGCGCCAGGGCGAACCCGATGTTGCCGCCCAGGGAGAACCAGCTCATCGCGCTGTGACTGCCGCGGGCGGCGAGCCGTGCTACGCGGGCGGACTCGGGGTGATAGGCGGCCACGCCCAGCCCCGACACCGCCACGCACACCAGCGTGAGTCCGTAGGACCCGCTCACCCCGCTCAGAGCGATGCCCACGCCGCCGAGCAGGGTGCTCACCGGCAACAGCCAGGGCATCGCCCACCGGTCGGTCAGCACACCGAACACGGGCTGAGCGACCGACGACAGCAAGGACGCCGCGAGCACGACACCGGACGCGGCGGCGTAGCCGTATCCGCGCTCGGCGACGAGGAACGGCACGAGCGCGGCCACCGCGCCCTGGTAGACGTCGACGCAGGCATGGCCGACAGAAAGGAGAATGATCGACTTGTTTCTCGACACGTCACCATCGTCGACAGCACGCGATTGTCCTACTTCCAATAAACTGCCAACCAATGACGCAGATCCGCCATCAGCCGGTCGCGCCGACCCGGACCCAGAGAATGGCAACCGGTGCGGAGATCGACGCCCACCGGCACGACGACCACCAGATCGTGTACGCCGGGCGCGGAGTGCTGACCGTGACGACCAGCAGAGGCACCTGGGTGGCACCGGCGACACGCGCCATCTGGGTCCCGGCCGGCACCGTCCATGCCCATCAGGCCCACGGCGAGCTGGAATTGCACCTGGTCGGTCTGCCCGCGGACGACAACCCGCTCGGGCTCGGGGAGCCGACCGTCCTGGCCGTCGGCCCCCTCCTGCGGGAGCTTCTCCTGGCCTACACGCGTGCCCCGCTCGACGAGAGTCCGGAGCGCGCACGGCTGCGCGCGGTGCTGCTCGACCAGTTGCGCGCCTCACCGCAGCAACCGCTGTACCTCCCCACGCCCACCGCCCCACTCCTGAGGGACCTCTGCGACCGCCTGCACGCCGACCCCGCCGACCACCGCACGCTCGCCGCCCTGGCCCGCCAGGTCGGCGCCAGTGAACGCACCCTGTCCCGCCTCTTCCGGGCCGACCTCGGCATGACCTTCCCGCAGTGGCGCACCCAACTGCGGCTGCACCACGCCCTGGTCCTCCTCGCCGAGGACACCCCGGTCACCACCGTGGCCCACCGCTGCGGCTGGTCCTCGGCCAGCGCGTTCATCGACGTCTTTCGGCGCACGTTCGGGGATACGCCGGGGGTGTACCGGGGCCGTCGGTCCTGAGCCGGTGGAACTCCGGACCGCCGCCCCGGCGTTGCACCCGTGCACGGACGCCGGAGCCGTGCGGACACGAGGGGAGCTCGAAGCGTGGCGCGCATACTCGTCATCGGAGGCGGCGCAGCCGGTACGGCGGCCGGACTGGCCCTGCACAAGGCCGGGTTCGAGGTCGCCGTGTACGAGGCGCATCCCACCTCCGCCGAGGACATCGGCGCGTTCCTCACGCTGGCGAGCAACGGAATGCGGGCCCTGGCGCAGATCGACGCCTCCGACGCGGTCACCGCGATCGGGTTCCCGTTGGCCACGATGCGTCTGCTCGACGGCAGCGGCGCCGAGTTGGCGAACCGGCCGCTCGCCGGGTCCGGCGATCCGCTTTTCCGGTACCGGTGTCTGCGCCGGGGCGAGCTCAACGCCGCCCTGCAGGCGGAGGCCGTACGCAAGGGCGTCGACGTTCGGCACGGCGTCCGGCTCGCCTCCGTCGAGGACGGCCCGGATGCGGTCACCGCCCACTTCACCGACGGCAGCACCGCGACCGGCGACCTCCTTGTCGGCGCCGACGGACTGAACTCCACCGTGCGTCGGTCGTTCGGGCCCGCCACACGGCCCGCGTACGCCGGTGAGCAGGTCTTCTACGGTTACACCACCGAGGCGCCGGTGACGGAGGAGACCACGCGCATCACGCTGATCCGCGGCAGTTCGGCAGCCTTCGGGTACGCGGTGAGCCCCGCCGGGGAGACGTACTGGTTCGCCCGCGTCACGGGCGAGCCGCTGCCGCCCGAGGACGTGGCGAACGGCACGCCGGCCCGGTGGCGTGATCTGCTCGTCCCGCTGCTGCGTGAGGGCGCCACCCCGGCCGCCGGCATCGTCGCCGCCACCGCCGACAGCATCTTGGTCACCCACGCCACCGAGATGCCCCTCGGCGCTCCCTGGCGCGCCGGACGGACCCTGATCATCGGTGATGCGGCGCACGCGGCCTCACCCGCGACCGGACAGGGCGCGTCGATGGCCCTGGAGGACGCCGTCGTCCTCGCGAAGGCCCTCCGGGACGCCCCGGACACCGAGCGGGCCCTGACGGCCTACGAGTCGCTCCGCCGCCCGCGCGTCGAGCACAACATCGCCGCGAGCGGACAGATCTCGCGGCGCGCCGACTCCCCCGTCGGCGCGGCCCCGTTCACGGACGACGAACTGCTGCGGCACCTGGACTGGGGCACGGACGCCTGGGCGCCGGCCCGGGACGCGTGACGCCGCGTCAGCCCAGCGGGTCGTCCAGCGGCACGTTCCGCACCCCCGGCAGGTTGCCGTCGAGTTCGCCCGGTTCGAAGCGGCACATGCCGACCGCGTGCCAGAACTCGCCGGTGACGTCGCCCTCGTACTTGTAGCCGCCGGACGGTGACAGCGCGGCCCAGCCGCCCGGCATGCCGACGAGCGTGGCGCGCAGTGTGGCCGGGGCGTCGGCCGGGACGTTCCACAGCCGTACGGTGCCGTCCTCGCCGCCGCTGGCGAGGAGGGAACCGCCGGGGCTGAACGCGACCGCGAGCACGCGGCCGGTGTGGCCGGTGAGGGCGGCGGTCTCACGGCCGGTGCGGGCGTCCCACAGGCGGACCGTCCGGTCGTCGCCGGCTGTGGCGAGGAGGGGCCGCAGGGGGTGCACCGCGGCCGTCCACAGCTTGCCGGTGTGGCCGGTCAGCCGGTGCAGGACCGTGCCGTCCTTCCAGATCACCGCCCGCCCGTCCCATGAGGCGCTGGCCAGCCAGGAACCGTCGGGCGCGAAGGTCACGGCGTACACGCGGTCGGTGTGCCCGTCGA
The DNA here is from genome assembly GCF_042888465.1 of Streptomyces sp. NPDC002888. Lineage (NCBI taxonomy): Bacteria > Bacillati > Actinomycetota > Actinomycetes > Kitasatosporales > Streptomycetaceae > Streptomyces > Streptomyces sp. NPDC002888. The sequence goes on from NZ_JBIAPU010000031.1 coordinate 50,503, forward strand.
GTACGGCGGTGATCCGGTGCTCGTGTATGTCCCAGATCCGCACCTTCCGGTCGTCGCAGCCGGTGGCCAGGACCGCGCCGTCGGAGCGGAAGGCGATCGAGCGGACCCGGCCGTAGTGCTCGTCGACGGTGGCGACGTGCGCGCCGGTGGCCCGGTACCACAGCCGTACGGTGTCGTCGTCGTTGGCGGTGGCGAGCAGTTCGCCGTCGGCGCTGAACGCCTCGGCCCAGACGTGTTCCGTCTCGACGTCCATCTCCCGCTGGTACTCGCCGGTGGCCGCGTTCCACAGGTACAGGTCGCCGTCGCTGCTCGCGGTGGCCAGCTGGGTGCCGCCGGCGGGGCTGAACACGGCCGAGACCAGGCGGTCGCTCTGGCCGGTCAGTTCGCGCAGCCTGCGCCCGGAGACGGAGTGCCAGAGGCGGACGACGCCGTCGTTGCCGCCGGCCGCGAGCAGGGAGCCGTCGGCGTTGAAGGAGAGGGTGCCGATGCGTCGGCCGTGGCCGCGCAGGATGCGTCTGCCCTGGCCGGTGGCCGGGTCCCAGAGCCGTACGACGCCGTCGTTGCCGCCGGTCACCAGCAGCGAGCCGGTCTCCGGGGCGGGCGTGTCGCCGTGCGGGCGGAACTTGCAGACCCAGACCGAGCCGCGGTGCTCCGAGGGCTGCCGGCTGAGCGGCACGGCCGCGGGCGGGCCGCCGGGGACCGGATCGGCCGCCGGGTCCATCCGCCACAGCCGGACGACGCCGGCGCTGTCCCCGGCGGCGAGCAGTGTCCCTTCGGGGTCGAACAGCACCTGGTACACGGCGCCGCGGCAGCCGCCGAGCAGCCCTGCCGAGCCGCCGGCCGCGAGGTCCCACAGCCGCACCTCCCCCTCGGTGTCGCCGCTCACCAGGAAGCGGCCGCCGGGGTGGAAGTCCAGGGTGTAGACGCGGCCCGCGTGCCCGGTGAACTCGTGCAGCACCCGCCGCTCGGCGACGTCCCACACCCGGACCGTGCCGGACCGCCCGTCGCCCATGTCCCCGGTGGCCAGCAGGGTGCCGTCCGGGCTGAACCGGGCCCGGAACACCGCGCCTCGGTGCCCCGGCAGTTCGCCGAGCAGCCGCCCGCCGGCGATGTCCCACAGCCGTACGGCGGCGGAGGCGTCCCCCGTGACCAGCGTGGTGTTGTCCGGCCCGAAGGCCACCGTGTAGACGGGGGCGGAGTGGCCGTGCAGCCGGTGCAGCGGGGTGCCGGTGGCCGCGTCCCAGAGGGTGACCACGCCGTCGGCGTCGCCGGTGGCCAGCAAGGAGCCGTCTGCGTCGAGGACGACCGGCCAGACGCCGGCCGGGTGGATCGGCAGGCGGTGCCGGCACTGTCCGGAGACCGGGTCCCACAGTCGTACGGTCCCGTCGGCGCTGCCGGTGGCGAGCACCCGGTCGCGGAACTTGACCGCGTAGACCCGGCCGGTGTGGCCCTCCAGGGTGCGCAGGGGGACGCCGGTGACGGCGTCGCAGACCAGCACGCCGCCGTCCTCGCTGCCCACGGCGAGGAGTTCGCCGTCCGGGCTGTAGGAGATCGGCTCGGGCAGGCGGCTGGTGCGCATGTCGAAGCCGTAGGGCACCCCGACCGCGGAGGGACGGAAGCCTGAGTCGACGGCCATCCCGGGGGCGATCGCGGCCGCGGCGAGTTCCGGGGTGCCCGGCAGAGCGGACCCGGTGGTCGCCGAGACGAGCGCGGCCCGCCTCCAGCGGCCGCCCTCGACGCGGACGCCGGTCAGGTCGGTGCGGATCAATCGGGCCCGTCGCAGGTCCGCGCCCCGCAGGTCGGCCCCCGTGAGGTCGGCACCGTCGAGCCGCGCGCCGGTCAGCCGGGCCTGGCGCAGTACGGCGCCGGAGAGGTTGGCGCCGACCAGCCGGGCGTCGGTGAGGTCGGCGCGGGTGAGGTCGACACCGGAGAAGTCCCGGTACGACAGGTCCTCCCCGGCCAGGGCCGCGCCGCGCAGGTCGGTGTGGGCGGGCACGCGCAGCCGGGAGAGGATCTTCACGGCGTTGGTGCGGGCGACCTCCGCAGCACCGGAGTCCTCCGTGCTCAGCACCTGTTCGGCCCACTGCTGGCAGGCGCGGTGGTCGGCGAGGTCGCAGAGGAACTCCACCGCCAGTTGGCTCAGTTGACGCCTGCCCAGCAGTGCGGTGTCCCCGGCGGTCAGCCGCACCGCGCACTCGCGGGCGATCAGCCACTCCACCACCGAGCCGTGGATGAACCGGAACAGTCCGTCCTCCGTGCGGACCAGCAGTGTGCCGGAGCCGACGGCGTGCGCGGTCTGCGGCACCGAGAGGCGGCTGTCCGCGAGTCCGGTCATTGTCTCGGCGACGTCGGTGAGTTCGTCGAGGCGCAGCGAGTCCTGGCCGCTCTCCCACAGGCGCAGGGCGAGCGCCGTGACCGCGTTCCACAGCTGGTCCAGGTCCAGCCCGGGCGCCCGTCCCGCGGAGCCGCGCTCCTCCTCGAAGCGCAGCCAGGCGGTCAGCACCTCCTGGTAGAGCCCGGCGGGGCTGAGCGCACGGCCGGCCCCGGCGACCGCGCGCAGCTGCTCGTCGTCGAGGTCGGCGACGAATCCGAGCAGCCGGGGGTTGCGGCACAGGGCGTGCAGGTCGGGGATGGCGTCGAGGAGGCGCACCCGGCGTTCGGCAGCGCGTTCGTCGCCGTCGTAGCGGTTGACCAGGTAGGCGTGGACCTGCTGGGGCGTGAATTCCTGGACCGCCAGCACCCGGCGCCGCGGGAGCAGGCCGACGCGTTCGCCGAGCGCGGTCAGTACCTGGCCCTGGGAGCGGAAGTGCTGGGTGCGGCAGCTGACGACGATCTTGGCGCTGTCCACGGCGGAGTCCAGCAGCACCTGGAGGCGTTCGGCGGCGCGGTCGTAGGTGACCTGGTTGACGAGTTCGTCGAAGCCGTCGAAGAGCAGCACGATCCGGCCCTGCTGGAGCATGTAGCGGAAGGCGCGCAGGTCGATGTTGTCGACGCCGTGGGCGGCGAGGTGGGCGGCGACCAGGCCCTCGAAGGAGTAGGCCCGGTCCAGGGCGTGCAGTTCCACCAACAGCGGTACGACGTGCGGTAGTTCAGCGGGAATACGGCGGGCGAGCTCGCGCAGGGCGAAGGTCTTGCCGTGTCCGAAGTCGCCGAGCAGCAGCAGGAACCGGCCCTGGTCGGAGTCGAGCAGCCGGAGCATGCCGTCGACCAGTCCGTCGCGGTCCTCGGCACCGATGCGCTCCACTTCGCGGTACCGCTGGGGCAGGTACATTCCGGGTGGGTAGCGGAGGTCGGTGCGCAGCCGCTCGCTCTGCGCGGCGACGTATCCCCGCAGGTCGAGCAGGCCCTGGAACTCGGTGAAGCTGCGCACCCGGATGCCCGTGCGGCGGGCCAGGTCGCGCAGGTCGCGGGCGGGCGGCGGGCCGTCGTGGACGAGTTCGGCCTCGGTCTCGGAGTCCGCGGCGTGCACGAGGGCCGCGAAGCGTTCGATGTCCTGTCTGGTCGGGGTGCCGGTGAGCACGGCCACCCGCTGCTGGCGGACGAAGTCCGACTCGGTCCAGGTGACCAGCAGTTGGGGCATCGGTCCGGCCACCGGGCGGATCTGGGCGCCCTCGTGGCGGGTCCGGCAGACCTCCGCGACCCGGGCTAGCAGTATCTCCACCGGGGACTGCACGGCGCGCGGCTCGGGCTCCGCCGTGGGCCTGATGTCCGGGTCGGCCGGATGTGCAGGGTCGGTGGCGGCCGGATCCTCCGGGCCGAAGGCGCGGTCGGCGCGCCGCCACTCCACCTGGCGCCGCCGGGGCTCGCAGGGGCCGTCCCAGTCCGCCAGGCCGTCGCGGCTGATGCGCAGCAGTTGGTGCCGGCCGGGCCCGGCGGTGCCGAGCACCTGTACCTCGCCGGACGAGGTGGCCAGGACGGAGGGCGTGCCCGGGCCGGCCGGGCCGTGCAGCAGCAGGTGCAGCCGGGGTGCGGTGAGCCGGGTCAGTACGTCGGTGTCGCGCAGCGGTTGGGCGGCGTCCGGGACTCCACCGCGCACCGGGCCGGTCGAGCGCGCGGCGCCCGGTGGATGCCGCTGGACGCCGACGCGCAGCCAGCCCTCCTCCTCGTACGGGCGCAGCGCCTGGGCGAACCAGGCGGCCTGTTCGGGGCCGACCATGCCGTACTGGTCGTCGAGGCGGTGGCTGTAGGCCATGGAGGAGTTCAACCCGGCGACGACGGTGTGGAGTTCGGGTACGGGGAAGAGGGTCCACGGCTGGTCGCTGTCGAAGACGACGTCGAGGCCCTGGTAGAGCTCCTGGAAGAGCCGGGCGAAGTGCCGCCACTTGGGCCAGTACGGCGGACGGGGCGGCAGCTCGTCGGCCTCGCAGGTGCTGAAGTAGGCCCGGCAGGCGGCCTGGTTGACGTCACGGCCGCCGGGGACGAGGGCGACCCGGTGTGGTTCGAGGCCGAGCAGGGCCCGCAGTCCGGTGAGGAAGGTCAGCGCCTGTTCGAACTCCCGGGGGCTGCCGGAGGCGGTCAGGTCGCCGGTGATCACCAGCAGGTCGGGAGCGGGTGCCCCGGCGTCGGTGAGTTCGACCAGGTCGCCCCAGATCGCCGCCTGCAACTCGGCGGGGTCCTGGCCGCGCCCGAAGGAGGGCCCGGCGAGGTGGAGGACGGTGACCGCGTCGCGGGCGCCGGCGTCCGGAGCGACTCTCGGGTACGTCGGCGGTGCGGCGGGCCTGCGCCGTCCGGCCCAGCCGGGGCGGCCGAGGGGTCTGCCGAGCGGCGGTGCGACGGGTACCGCCGGGGCGGGGGGCGGCGCCGGGTGGCCGTTGTCGCCCGGGTAGCCGGGGCGCAGGCTGGGTCGGGCGCGGCCGTCGAGGGCCTGGCGGACCCGGGTGAGGAGCAGGTCGCGGGCGGTCGACGGGTCGGTGACCGGGACCAGATCGACGTACGTGATGGTGGCGAGCAGGCCCTCCACCGGGATGTCCTCGACGCGCACGGTGAGCAGTCGACGCTCGGGCGCGTCGGGGTCGGCCCGTAACGCGGCCTGCCACTCCATGCGGCCGTAGCGGGAGCGCTCGTAGTTGCGGGAGAGTACGGCGATCACGGCGGCCGATTCGCTGACCCCGCGGTCCATGAAGTCCACGAAGTTGGTGCCGGCCACGAAGTCCCACGCCTGCAGGACCGTGCGGTAGCCCGCCTCTTCCAGGGTCCAGGCGATCCAGGACGCCCAGCGTTCGTCGGCGGGTGAGTAGCTGACGAAGAAGTCCAATGGCCCGGTGTCCCCCGGGTCGATCTGACGAGCCACCATCTGTCCATGATGCATGGAGAAAGCGTCGATACAGATGATTTCTCCAGCCACTGTCGACAGGCCCCGGTCACAGCGGGGCACGAGTGTGCGACGCTTCCACCCGTGCGTGTCCTACTGCGTCTGCATGTGCTGGACCGGGTGGCGATCGGGCTGCTGGCGGCCGGACTCCTGTGCCTGGCCACGGGGTTGCTGCCGACCGGGTCGGCGGCCGATGCCATGACCCGGATCGCCCCGCTGCTGGCGTTTCTGGGCACGGTGATCGTGCTGGCCGAACTCACCAGCAGGGCCGAGGTGTTCGACGTGGTGGCGGCCCGCGTCGCACGGGCGGGGCGGGGCAGCTACGCGGCCCTGTTCCTGCTCTGCGTGGCGTTCGCCTCCGTCACCACCATCGCGCTCAACCTCGACACGACCGCGGTTCTCCTGACGCCGGTGATGTTGGCGCTGGCCGCCCGGGTCGGCATCGCGGCCGTGCCCTTGGCGATGACCACGGTGTGGCTGGCCAACACGGCGAGCCTGCTGCTGCCGGTGTCCAACCTGACGAACCTGCTGGCCGCGGACCGGGTCGCGCTGTCCCCGCTGGGGCTGGCCGGCCGGATGTGGGCGCCGCAGCTGGCGGCCGTCGTGGTGACCATGGCCTGCCTGTGGGCGTTCTACTGGCGGCGCGGTCGGCGCGGGGACGGTTCGTCCGGCACCGGGGAGGACCTCGGGCGAGCGGAGGCTGCCGGGGGCGTGCCGAGCCGCGTCGGCGCCCCGTCCGGCGGCCCCGGCGCGGCCCGCGCGGACGACCTGCGGGCAGGGGGCGCCGACCGCTACCTGCCGCCCGAGGTGCACCGGCCCGCGGATCCGGTGCTGTTCCGGGCGTGCGGCCTCGCCTGCGCCGGGTTCCTGCTCGCGATCCTGGTCGCCGACGTGGAGCTGTGGATCGCGTCCGCGACGGCCGCGGCCGTCGCCGTGACGGCCTTCGCCGTGCGCCGCAGGTCGGTGCTGCGGCTGTCGCTGGTGCCCTGGCGGCTGCTGGTGATGGTGCCCGGGATGTTCCTGGTCGTGGAGACGGTCAACGCCAACGGGCTGCACGACCTGCTCGCCTCCGCCGTCGGCCACGACGGCGGCCTCTGGGGCCTGTTCCGCGCGGCGGCGGTCGGCGGCGGACTGTCGAACGTCCTGAACAACCTCCCCGTCTACCTGGCCGGGGAGGCCGCCGTCCCGCTCGGCAATCACGACCAACTCCTCGCGCTCCTCATCGGCACCAACGTGGGCCCGGTGGTGACACCGTGGGCCTCCCTGGCGACGCTGCTGTGGTACGAGCGGTGCCACGCGTACGGGGTACGGGTGCCGGTGGCCCGCCTGATGGGCACGGGCGCGGTGCTGGCCGTCGCGGCGGTGACGGCGTCGGTGGCGGCGCTGGCGCTGACCGGGTAGGCGGGGTCACGGGAGCAAGCGGTACGGGGGCTGGGCGGGCCCGCCGGACGCGGCCACCCAGTCCAGGAGGTACGGCAGCATTTCCGCGCGCCCCGCCACGAACGAGCGCTCGGTGTCCGGCCCGGTGAAGCCGCCGCCGAACTCCCTGCCGTCCAGGTGCCGTACGGCCACTCCCGCCTCGCGGGCCAGCAGTGCCCCGGCCGGCAGGTCGATCGCCTCCGCGCGGTAGCCCACGAAGCCGTCGATGTCGCCGCGGGCCAGCATGGCCCAGCACAGCAGCGGCGCCCACAGCTGGAGCAGCCGCCGGGAGCGGACTTCCAGCGCGTTCCTGAGCGCACGGGCGTGGGGGTCGTCGCGGGGCACGGCGTGTCCCTGGGTCCAGGCCAGCAGCGGTCCCGCGGGCGACAGCGGGCGGGCGTCGCCGGTCGCGGTGAGTCTCCCGAGCGGCCCGTGTGCGCCGCCGTCGCGCAGCGCCGACCAGGTGCGGGCGTTCACCGGGTCGTGCACGACGCCGACGACCGGCGCCTCGTCGACGCACAGGGCAATGCCCACCACGTAGACGGGCAGCCCGATCACCACGTTGTTGCTGCCGTCGAGCGGATCCACCAGCCAGGTGCGGCCGTTGCCCTCGCCGCCCAGCTCGCCCGACTCCTCGGCGAGGATCCGGTCGTGCGGGAAGCGCTCCCGGATCCGGTGCACGACGAGGCGTTCGGCCTGCAGGTCCAGGTCGGTGACGACATCGCCGAGTTCGCCTTTGGGCCGGGCGGCGCAGCCGGCCGGGAAGCGGGACCGCAGCATTGCTCCGGCCTCCTCGGCGGCGGTCACCGCGGTACGGCACTCGGGGGTGAACTCAGGCAGGGGTTTCGGGCTCGGGTTCATGGATCCTCCTGACCGCGGCCCGGGCGATCCGGGCGGTCTGGGCCGCGTCGCACATACTGCGGACCACCCGGTGGCCCGGGGCCCGTAGCGGGCCGAGGGAAAGGTCGGCCCGGCCGGGCAGGGTCAGCCCCAGCACCAGGGTGGCGGCCGGGCGGCCGTCCGGCACCACGGTGGTGTGGAACTCGCCCGCGGCAAGGGCGTAGGTCTGGCCGCGTGAGCTCGTCTGCTCGGCGCCGGGAAGGCAGCGCACCAGGCGCTCGGTGGGCCGCAGTTCGTCCACCCCCGAGGGATCGCTGTGCACCTCGAAGACGCGGTGGGTGGGGCGCCGGGTCTCGTCGCGGATCCCCATCCGTCGGTTGCCGAGCCGTCCGTAGAGCACCGTACTTGTCAGGTCCCAGCTGTGGGAGTGGACTTGATGGCCCGTCGTTGCCGGGTCGGCGGGCCCGAAGACGTGCACGCAGACTCCTCGGGGGCCGTCGCGCAGGACGGGCAGGCAGACGAACCCCAGTGGATGGCGCACCGCGCGCAGGGCGCGGCGGCCGGAGACGACCTGCTCCAGTTCCGAGGCGGCGTGGCCCATCAGCTCGGCGGCGGCCCCTCGCCGGGCGGCCCGTTCCAGGGCCGGGTAGTCCATCGTCGTCCCCCTCACCCAACGGCGGCGCTCACCTGCGGTAGGGGTCCTCCGCGCGCAGCGCCTTGTCGATGATGTCGCCCGCATCCCGGTCGGTGAAACTGGTCGGCAGTGGCAGACCGAGCCGGTCGAAGAGGCGTCTGACCTCGTCGACGGTCGGCTCGTCGCTCAGCGGCGTAGCCTCCCGCAGGTCGAGCTTGACCGCCTGTTCGCGGCTCTGGTGCAACTCGGTGACGTAGTAGTCGTAGAGCGGGCGGCCCCGTTCCACGTACAGGCTCACGCGGCGCGGGTCGTCCTGGGTGATGATGAGGCCGGCGTCGGACAGGTCGAAGCGCAGGGTCGGGGCCACCGAGGAGAGGTGCACGTCGACCTCCAGAGTGTCCAGCCGCTGCCGGTGCCAGGCGGCGGCGAGCACGGTGGCGTACGACTCCTTGCGGGTGCGTTCGGTGGTCCACTCGCCGAGGACTGCGCCGTCGGGCTGGTGGCCGAAGGTGCGCCGGAAGCGCGCGTAGGCGGCGCACACCCGGTCGTCGGCCGGGTTCACGATGTCGATCTTCATGCTGAGGGACCGGCGCCCCCGCTGCGCCTCGATGACGCACTCGGGCAGGGTGACGGCCCTCAGATAGGTACCGGTGCCGCCCTTGTACACCCAGCGGGCGGTGTTCCGGCGGGCCTGCTCGTGCGCCAGCCCGACCTCCGCGCCGGCCAGTGTGCGCACCATGGCCAGGTCCTCGATCGCCCGGTTCGTTCCCGCGGTCGCGGTGCGGATGTCGGCCAGTCGGCGTCGGCGCTCGGTCAGCGATCCGAAGACCAGCGTGGCCAGGACCAAAAGGGTGGCGCCGGAGACGACGTTGTCGTTGAAGTTCGGGCCGAGGACCTCCAGCAGACCGATGACCAGGGCGGCGCCGATGGCGACGACGCCGTCCGCGTTCCTGACCGCCCAGGCGATCGACTCCTCCAGCCGACGCCCGGACGACTGCGGTGTGTTACGCGTCACGTCCCACCCTCCCCCGACGGCGACCTCCATGGTAGGAGGAACGGCGCCCGGCGGCCACGGTGCGTCGACCACCCTCAACTCCGGGTGCCGGGAGCCTTGTTGCAGCCGCGCGCGACCAACGACCAGGGGCCTTCGTCCACCGGCGGTGACCAGCTCACACGACACCGCTTGAATGATCGAAATCGCATGTGGTTATCATCTGAGCACCGCCTAGCTCGAAAGATAATCCTGTGACTGTCAACGAGGACTCGTTCACCAACTGGAAGACTCGCGAGGAGATCGCGGAGTCGATGATCCCGATGATCGGGAAGCTGCACCGCGAGCGGGACGTCACGGTCCTGCTGCACAGCCGCTCCCTGGTGAACAAGTCGGTGGTCAGCATCCTCAAGGCCCACCGGTTCGCCCGGCAGATCGCGGGCGAGGAACTCTCGGTCACCGAGACGCTGCCCTTCCTGCAGGCCCTCACCACCCTCGACCTGGGGCCCTCCCAGATCGATCTCGGCATGCTCGCCTCGACGTACAAGACCGACGACCGCGGTCTGTCGGTGGCGGAGTTCACCGCCGACGCCGTCGCCGGCGCCACGGGAGCCAACAAGATCGAGCGCCGCGAGGGACGCGACGTCGTCCTCTACGGCTTCGGCCGCATCGGCCGCCTCGTGGCCCGGCTGCTCATCGAGAAGGCCGGCTCCGGCAACGGGCTGCGCCTGCGCGGCATCGTCGTCCGCGGTGGCGGCGAGCAGGACATCGTCAAGCGCGCCTCGCTGTTGCGCCGCGACTCGATCCACGGCCAGTTCCAGGGCACGATCACCGTCGACGAGTCCAACAGCACGATCAACGCCAATGGCAACGAGATCAAGGTGATCTACGCTAACGACCCGTCGGAAATCGACTACACGGCGTACGGCATCAAGGACGCCATCCTCATCGACAACACGGGCAAGTGGCGTGACCGCGAGGGCCTGTCGGAGCACCTGCGTCCCGGCATCTCCAAGGTCGTCCTGACCGCGCCGGGCAAGGGCGACGTCCCGAACATCGTGCACGGCGTCAACCACGACACGATCAAGCCGGACGAGCAGATCCTGTCCTGCGCCTCCTGCACCACCAACGCGATCGTCCCGCCGCTGAAGGCCATGGCGGACGAGTACGGCGTCCTGCGCGGCCATGTGGAGACCGTCCACTCCTTCACCAACGACCAGAACCTCCTGGACAACTACCACAAGGCCGACCGCCGTGGCCGCTCCGCGCCGCTCAACATGGTGATCACCGAGACCGGTGCCGCCTCCGCCGTGGCCAAGGCGCTGCCCGACCTCAAGGCGCCGATCACCGGCAGCTCGATCCGCGTCCCGGTCCCGGACGTCTCGATAGCGATCCTCAGCCTGCGACTCGGCCGCGAGACCACCCGCGAGGACGTCCTCGACTACCTCCGGGGCGTCTCGCTGACCTCGCCGCTCAAGCGCCAGATCGACTTCACCACCGCGCCCGACGCCGTCTCCAGCGACTTCATCGGCTCCCGCCACGCCTCGATCGTCGACGCGGGCGCCACCAAGGTCGACGGCGACAACGCCATCCTCTACCTCTGGTACGACAACGAGTTCGGCTACTCCTGCCAGGTCATCCGCGTCGTCCAGCACGTCTCCGGCGTGGAGTACCCGACGTACCCGGCCCCGGCGGTCTGATCCCGACCTGTAGGATCCGCGGATCAGTGCGCAATGCAAGTATGAGATGCACAATTCCGGAACTTGGTGCGCACTGACTCCGCTCCGTAACTACCTCTTGTCGATATGAGGACGAGACGGTGCGGGAAGTTCCTTTTGACGAAGGCTCAGATTGAAGCCAACCGTGGTGACGGACGGCGGCGCCCCTTCTCCGGCGAGCGGCCGGGAGCAACGGCTCGCCCCCATCGCATCGCACCAGCTTCCTGGCCTGGCTGCTCCGTCTCCGGTACAACGCTCTCGCCCTCTCGGGAGAGCCGCCGCGCTGCGCCTGGCCGTGGGTCTACGCAGGCTGGATCGTGCCCGTCTCGAACCCGTGGGTGCCCCGCGGAATCGTCGCCCACATCCACCCTGCGAGCGCCCCGGGAGAGCGACTGCCGCCTGCCGTGAACTGGTGGTGGGGCCTGTGGCTCGCCGGGACGCTGAGCGGGGTGGGTCTGATGTACACGGGCTCCGCGGACAACGTCATCCCACGCGCCTACCAGGACGTACAACTGCTCCAGGCGCCGACGCGGCCGTCATAGGCGCAGCGTTGGCCGGCATCTTCGTCGTCCGCGCCCTCAACCGCGACACAGCAGCAACGCATCAACGACTCCCTACGGCACGACACCACCCCAATTTCCAGCCCGCCAACCCCCGGCACGGGGATGAGCTGACCCGCCACCACCCGCCACAAATCCTCACAACAACGCCGCTCACAACGCATGAGGGCCCCGCGACGCGGGCACCACCGATCACCGCAGTACCCGTCGCCCAGGCGGCCAGCGGTCCGAATGCGCACGATCCATCGACAACGGCAGTGCGCACCCCACCCGAATTCCGGCATTCCCTCAGGAAACACCGCACACGGAGCCGCGGATCTTACAGCCCTTTCTGTAGGATCCGCGACTCCGTTAGCGATGAAGACAGTTCGTCAGCAGTGAATTGGCAAATCCTCCGCTTCCTTAGCAATGACTACGAGCAGTAGCGGTCGCTTGTATGGCACTTCCGTCAGTCTGCGGGTCGCCGGTTCGACACGATGGTTCGGCGGTGGCGGCGAGCAGGGCGACGTCGTCGTCGACCCGGTCGGGGGTGTTCAGTAGTTCCAGGACCCGTTCGGTGATCTGCTGGGGGTCGGTGCGGGCGGCGGCGGGCAGCGCGCCGCAGGTCTGGCACAGAGCCGCCAGGCCGTCGTCCAGGGACAGCGCCCGGTTCTCCACCAGGCCGTCGGTGTACAGCAGCAGGCTGGTGCCGGGCGGGAACGCCACCTCGCGGTCGATTGGGGTGCTGCCCAGTCCCAGCGGCAGCGCCGGGGGCAGCTCCAGGTAGGCGGTGTCGGCGGCTACCAGCAGGGGCGGCAGGTGCCCGCTGGCGGCGTAGCGCAGGCGGTGGCGGTGGGGGTCGTAGACCGCGTAGAGGCAGGTGGCGAAGCGTTCGGTGGCGAGCGACTGCAGGTAGGCGTCCAGCCTGGTCAGCACCTGGGCCGGGCCGGCGCCCTCCAGCGCGAGGCTGTGCAGGGCGGAGCGGAGTTGGCCCATCACGGTGGCGGCTTCCACGTCGTGGCCCATGACGTCGCCGATGGCCAGTCCCACGGCGCCGTCGGGCAGGGCGAGCACGTCGTACCAGTCGCCGCCGACCTCGGCGCCGCGGTTGCTGGCCCGGTAGTGGGTGGCCAGGCGCACGCCGGGCACCTGAGGCACGCGGTGGGGCAGCAGGGCTCGCTGCAGGGTCAGGGCGAGGCGGCGCTCGTTGTGGTAGCGGGTGGCGTTGTCGTAGGCCAGGGCCAGGCGGTGGGCGAGGTTCTCCAGATACTTGTGTTCGACCGCGGAGTACCCGCCGGTGTGCCTGACCAGTACCAGGGCCCCCAGCGTCTGGTCGTGGGCGTGCAGCGGCAGGGCCAGCACGGCGGCGGGCGCCGGGTGTGAGCCGGCTGGGGCTGGGGCGGTGCCGTTGATCGCGTGGGTGGCGGCGGTGGCCAGGGCCTCGTGGGCAAGAAGGGGGGTGCCGGCGATGTATGCCGGGGGCGACTGCGCCGGGGCGGGTGCCGCAGGGGTGAGGTGGATGCTGATCTGGTCGGCGAAGTCGGGCAGCAGGATCTGGCCGGCAGTCTGCAGTATCTGGTCCGGGTCGAGGGTGGCGGACAGCCGCAGGCCCGCGTCGGCCAGGGAGGCCAGCACGGCCAGCTGGTTGCGGGTCTCGGTCAGGACCTGTTCGCGCAGCCGGGACAGTTCCAACCCGGTGCGGACGCGCGCCAGCAGCTGGCGCGCGGAGAAGGGTTTGGCCAGGTAGTCGTCGGCGCCGGCGTGCCGGCCCTGCACGGATTCCTCCTCGCCGGCGCGGGCGGTGAGCAAGACGATGGGCAGGCGGGCGGTGCGCGGGTCGGCGCGCAGCGCCCGGACCAGCTCGAAGCCGTCCATGCGGGGCATCATCACGTCGCTGAGCACCAGCTCCACCGGCTGGGCCAGGGCCGTCTCCAGGGCGGCCCGGCCGTCGGCGGCGAGCAGCACGTCGTAGTCGGGCTGCAGGAGCTGGGTGAGGTAGGCGCGCATGTCGGCGTTGTCGTCGACGACCAGCAGGCGGGCCCGGTGGGGGCGGTCGGTTTCGTGGGGGCCGGGGGCGTGGGTCGCGGGGGCGTGCGGGGTGCGTGCCGCGGAGGTGGCCGCGGCGGGGACGGGGTCGGCCGCCAGCCAGCCCAGCGCCTCGTCCACATAGGCCGCGGCGCGGCCGGGCCGGCCGTCTCCGCCTTCCCTGGGGATCTCCCCGGGGGATCCGGCGCCGGCCGCGGGCGGGGCCGGGCGGGGCCGGTGGGCGGCGGCGAAGGGGAGGTCCACGGTGATGGTGGTGCCCCGGCCGAGCCGGCTGTCCACGCCGACCGTGCCGCCGTGCGCTTCCACCAGGTCCTTCACCAGCACCAGGCCGAGGCCGCTGCCTTCGTGGGAGCGGGAGCGGGCGCCGCGGATCCGGTGGAAGCGCTCGAACAGGCGCGGCAGCTCGTCCGCGGGGATGCCGGTGCCGGTGTCGGTCACGGTCAGCCTGGCCCGGTCGCCGGCCGCGGCCACCTGCACCCGGGCGCCGCCGGTGAAGGTGAACTTCAGGGCGTTGCTGAGCAGGTTGAGGATGATCTTCTCCCACATCTCCCGGTCCAGGGACACCGGCTTGGGCAGCGGCGGGCAGTCCACCTCCAGCGTCAGCCCGGCCGCCTCGAAGGCGGATCGGAACACCCCGGCCAGCTCGGCCGTGGCACCGGCGAGGTCGAGCGGCTCGAGGGCCGGGCGCATCTGCCCGGCCTCGGCCCTGGCGACGTCCAGGAGGGTGTTGACCTGCTTCAGCAGACGCAGGGCGCCGCGCTCGGCCAGCTCCAGCTGCTCGCGCCTCTCGGGCCGGTCCTCGTCGGCCAGGGCCTGCTGGAGCGGGCCCAGGAGCAGGGTGAGCGGGGTGCGGAACTCGTGGCTGACGTTGGCGAAGAAGGTGGTCTTGGCCCGGTCCAGCTCGGCCAGCGCCTCCGCCCGCCGGCGCTGCTCTTCGTGCGCGAGCGCGGCCGACTCGTGGGCGAGTGCGGCCGACAGCGCCCCGGCCACGGCTGAGGCGAGCACCTCCAGGAAGTCGTGGTAGGCCCCGGCCGGGGGGAAGCAGGGGTTGACGCCCACCACCAGGACGCCCTCCACCTGGCCCGCGCAGTGCAGTGGCAGGGCCAGGGCCTGCTCGACCGGGAGCCGGGGGGCCGCGGCGTGCTGCCCGGCCGTGCTGCCGCCGGTGAACGCGGCGGCCGGCAGTGTGGCCGGGACACCGTCGGCGACCACCTGCGCCAGCCGGGCCGCCACCTCCGAACCGTCGGCCGCACTCAGCGAGACGGTCTCGGGCGCCGACGGGAGCCCGGCGGAGGCCGCCGACCGCTGCATCCCGGGCTCGGAGGCCAGGTACAGGCCCAGGAACGGGATCTCCTCGGGGTAGGAGCCCGCCACCTCGGCGACCACACGGGCGACCTCGCCCGGGGTGGGCAGCCCGGCGGTGCGCGCGCCGGTCTCGCTCAGCAGGCGCAGCCGGCGCTCGCCCAGTACCCGGCCGGTGGTCTCGGTGATGATCTGCAGCACGCCGCCGGCGGTGCCGTCGTCCAGCAGCACGGGCTGGAAGGCGGAGTCGAAGTAGCACTGCTCCAAAAAGCCGTGGCGCTCCATGATGAGCGGCTCATCCGGGATCAGCAGGGTCTTGCGGGTGTCGGTCACATAGTGGAAGTGGGAGCTCACGGGGTGGGCCCAGACCTCGGGGAACACTTCCTTATAGGGCCTGCCGAGCGCCCAGGGGTGTTTGGCGCCGACAATGGGTGTGGAGGCCAGGTTGTACAGCGTGGTGAATTCAGCGCCCCAGTACAGAGCCATCCCGTGCTCAGAGGTGAGCATGAGGCGCAGGGTGTCCACCAGGGGCCCCGGCCAGGAGACGGTGGGCCCGAGCGGCGTCGCAGCCCAGTCGATCCCGGCCAGAAGCTCGCCGAACGCGCCGCCCTCGGCGAACACCCGGGCCGCCGCGGTGCGCGGGTCATCGGGCCGGGTCATCGAGAAATCTTCCTCCTGGCGCCTATGTGATCCGCCCGCGCCCTCCCAAGGCTGCCGACGGCCACCTGCTGCGGACCTCCCGGGCAGACCGGACGCCGGATCCGACGGTTCCGGCTACACTTCTGCCCGAATTGTAAGATTAAGAAAAATAAGAGGCTATTTGCCCAGTAGTGTACGCCTGCAGCCGCACGCCGACGGCGGTGATCGTCGACTCGCGGTCCCTGCGGGCGGCCGACACTGTCGGCCCCGACGGACAAGGGCGGGACGTGCTGGTGGTGCTGGTCACCGCCGCGAGCACGCAGGACCGCGACGCCGGGACACCGCTGCTTACCCGGCTCCGCTCACTGCACCGCAGGATCACCCTGGTGTGGGACGACGGCGGATACGTCGGCCAGATCGTCGACTGGGCCCGCAAACGCACCGATGACGCCACGGGGCGGATCCTACAGACGGGCAGGCGGGGCGGGCTGCCCTCGCCCCGCCTGCCGACGGTCAGCCGTCCCAGCTCCAGTCCGCGACCTCGGGGAGGTCGGTGCCGTGGGCGCGGATCCAGTCGTGGTGGTGGAGTCGGGTGTCCTCCATCCGTTGGCGCAGGGCGGCGGCGCGTACGGCGAGGCCGGGGACGCGGTCGATGACGTCCATGACGAGGCGGTAGCGGTCGAGGTCGTTGACGACGACCATGTCGAACGGGGTGGTCGTGGTGCCGATCTCCTGGTAGCCGCGCACGTGCAGGTGGGCGTGCCCGGCGCGCGGGTAGGCCAGGCGGTGGATCAGCCAGGGGTAGCCGTGGTAGGCGAAGATGACCGGCTTGTCGGTGGTGAACAGGCCGTCGTACTCGAAGTCGCTCATCCCGTGCGGGTGTTCCCCGGCGGGCATCAGGCGGGCGATGTCGACGACGTTCACGACCCGCACCGCCAGTTCGGGCAGGTGGCGGCGCAGCAGCTGTGCGGCGGCCAGGACCTCCTGTGTGGGGACGTCGCCGGCGCAGGCGAGCACCACGTCGGGTTCGCGGGTGCCGTCCTCGGTGCCGGCCCAGTCCCAGACGCCGGCGCCGCGCGCGCAGTGGGCCCTGGCCTGTTCCATGGACAGCCAGTCGAAGCAGGGCTGTTTGCCGGCCACGATCACGTTGACGTAGTCGCGGCTGCGCAGCGCGTGGTCGGCCACCGACAGCAGGGTGTTGGCGTCCGGCGGCAGGTAGACCCGTACGGCCTCGGGGCTCTTGTTCAGGATGTGGTCGACGAAGCCGGGGTCCTGGTGGGAGAAGCCGTTGTGGTCCTGGCGCCAGACGTGTGAGGTCAGCAGGTAGTTGAGGGAGGCGATGGGCGCCCTCCAGGGCAACTTCCGTGTCACGCGCAGCCACTTGATGTGCTGGTTGACCATGGAGTCGACGATGTGCGCGAACGCCTCGTAGCAGGAGAACAGTCCGTGCCGGCCGGTCAGCAGGTAGCCCTCCAGCCAGCCCTGGCAGGTGTGTTCGGAGAGGATCTCCATCACGCGGCCGTGCCGGTCGAGGTCCTCGTCCACGTCGAGCGTCCCGGCCTGCCAGGCCTTGCCGCTGGCCGCGTAGACGGCCTCCAGCCGGTTGGAGGCGGTCTCGTCGGGGCCGACGAGGCGGAAGTCGCGGCGTTCGGCGGTGGCCCGCATGACGTGCTCGAGCAAGTCGCCCAGGACGCGGGTCGGTTCGTGCCGGGTGGCGCCGGGTTTGTCGACGGGGACGGCGTACCGCTCCAGGGGCGGCAGGGGCAGCTCGCGCATCAGGAGGCCGCCGTTGGCGTGCGGGGTGGCGCCGAGGCGGGCGGTGCCCTCGGGGACGCAGGCGAGCACCTGCTCCCGGGGGCGGCCGTGCGCGTCGAAGAGCTCGTCGGGCCGGTACGAGCGCAGCCACTCCTCCAGCTGCCGCAGATGCTCGGGGTTGTCGCGGACGGCGGCCAGCGGCACCTGGTGGGCCCGCCAGGTGCCCTCGACGGGCAGTCCGTCGACCTCGGCCGGTCCGGTCCAGCCCTTCGGGGTGCGCAGCACGATCACCGGCCAGCGGGGACGTTCGGTGGCACCCTCCTCGCGGGCGGCCCGCTGCAGGGCGGTGATCCGGTCCAGGGCGGTGTCGAGGGCGGCGGCCATGGCGCGGTGCACGACCGCCGGGTCGTCGCCGGTGACGTGGATCGGGTCGTGGCCGTAGCCCTTCAGCAGGGCGTCCAGCTCGGGCTCGGGGAGGCGGGCGAGGACCGTCGGGTTGGCGATCTTGTAGCCGTTGAGGTGGAGGATCGGCAGGACGGCGCCGTCGTGGACGGGGTCGAGGAGCTTGTTGGAGTGCCAGGACGCGGCCAGCGGTCCGGTCTCGGCCTCGCCGTCGCCGATCACGCAGGCGACCAGCAGGTCCGGGTTGTCGAGGGCCGCCCCGTAGGCGTGCGATAGCGCGTAGCCCAGTTCGCCGCCCTCGTGGATGGAGCCGGGCGTCTCGGGCGCCACGTGACTGGGCACGCCGCCCGGGAACGAGAACTGCTTGAAGAGGCGGGCCATGCCGTCGGCGTCGCGCGTGACGTCCGGATAGGTCTCGGTGTACGAACCCTCCAGCCAGGAGTTGGCCAGTACGGCGGGCCCGCCGTGCCCGGGGCCCCAGACGCACAGGGCGCTCGTGCCGCGGGCCTTGATGACGCGGTTGAGGTGGGTGTGGACCAGGTTCAGGCCGGGTGAGGTGCCCCAGTGGCCGAGCAGCCGTGGCTTGACGTGCTCGGGGCGCAGCGGCTCGGCGAGCAGAGGGTTGGCCATCAGGTAGATCTGGCCGACGGACAGGTAGTTCGCGGCGCGCCAATGGGCGTCCAGGGCCCGTAGCTCCCCCTCCGGGAGCCGGGTGGACGACGGCTGCTGCGTGTCGACGGACATGGAAGGTCCCTTCCGGAGCGGTGTCGGTCGGTCTCGGCGGGTGTCGGTCGGTCGGAGGTGTGGCCGGTCCGTGGTCCACCCTTCCCCCGACGGCCGGGTACCCGACAGGGCCGTCCGGGCCACATCGGCCCCCGCTCGGGCCGTTGGCCCTCGCCCGGATCGGGGCGGACGCTGGTAGTGGACGGCCCCCACCTCTGGAGACCCTCATGAACGTTTCCGCCACCCCGAGCGTGCTGCGGGCCCTGCCCGCCCTGCACCGGACCCGTCTGATGCACTTCGCCCACGAGGTCGACATCGCGCAGGGCACCCGCCTCTTCGAGGAGGGCTCGCGCGCCGACCGGTTCTGGATCCTGCGCAGCGGCACCCTCACCCTCGACATGCATGTGCCCGGACGTCGCTCGCCGGTCATCGAGACCCTCGGCCACGACGACCTCGTCGGCTGGTCGTGGCTGTTCGAGCCGCACACCTGGCATCTGGGCGCCGAGGCGGTGACACCGGTCCGCGCCCACGAGTTCGACGCCGTCGCCGTGCGGCTGGCGTGCGTGGACGACCCGGAGTTCGGCCAGGCCGTCGACCACTGGGTCGGCCGGGTCCTCGCACACCGCCTGCACGCGACCCGCGTCCGCCTGCTCGACCTGTACGCGCCTTACGGAAGCGGCGACAGGCCCTGAGCGGCAAGGGGTGTCGTTTGGATCACCCCCCTAAGTCAGACCGCCGGCTCCAGTCGGACGCAGCACCGGCCCGGACTCGGCGCCAGGCGTGCCTCCAGTCCCGTCTCGTGCAGTCCGCGCAGGACGCCGTGCAGCAGGCGGAGGTTCATGCCGCACACGGTCTCGGTGTGCTCGCGGGCGAGCGCGTGGAAGGGACAGTTGGCCAGCACGACGGCGTCGCCCTCGCGCCGCGGCTCGAAACCGTGGCGTTCCAACAGGTCGAACACGCCCGCGTCGTCCTGCCCGCCGAGTCGCGTGCCGAGTTCCTCGGCCCGGCGGTGCAGCACGTCACGCACCGGCTCGCCGGTCGCCGCGGACTCCTCCACGGCCTGGGCGAGGAGGCGCCCGGCCAGTTCGTAGCGCCGGTCGGGGAGGCTGACGGCGACCTGGCGGAGGGAGCGCCGGTAGAGCTTGGCGGGCCGGCCCGCGCCGGGGCCCGAGCGTCCGCTGCGTCGCTCGTAGACCACGTCTAGCAGGGACTCGTCGGCCAGCCGGTCCAGGTGGAACGCCGCGGTCTGCCGTGCGAGGCCCAGGGCCGCGGCCGCCTCGTCGCGGCTGACCGGGTTCGGCTGGCGCACCACGTGGTCGTACAGCTTCCTGCGGGTCGGCTCGTCGAGCGCGGCGACGGCCGAGATGTCGGTGCCGTGTACTTCCTTCGGGTCGTCCACGCCCACCAGTGTAAAACCCATAGCCATTGACTAAAGAAGCGGACCGAGGTTCTATTGCCAATGAAAGTTGTCGATAGAAGTCGCCCGGTCGACAGTTATCGGCAGTTATCGGCAGTAAGGAGAGAGATCATGTTCTCCGCCCTCGTACACCCCGCCTCCGCCCCGCCGCGGCGGGCGGCGCTCACCGATCCCGGCTATCAGGCGTACCTGATCCTGCGCACCGGGTTCACCGTGGCTCCGATCCTGTTCGGGCTCGACAAGTTCGCCAACCTGCTCGTGGACTGGCCCACCTACCTGGCGCCGTGGATCGACGACCTGGTTCCGGGCAGCGCCCAGGCGGCCATGTACGCCGTCGGAGTGATCGAGGTCCTCGCAGGCGTCGTCGTGGGCCTGGCCCCGCGCTTCGGCGGCTGGCTGGTGGCCGCCTGGCTGGCCGGCATCATCGTCAACCTGCTGACCATCCCCGGCCACTACGACGTCGCGCTGCGTGACTTCGGACTGCTCCTCGGCGCGGTCGCGCTCGCGCGGCTGGCCGAGCGCTACCGCCCTGGAGCGGGAGCGGCCGCGCCGGACGACTCCGCAGCGTGAGAGATCTCCCCACCGGCGCCAGCACGACATGAGGACATCACCGCGCCGGGGCGCCTTCGCCGCACATCGGACATAGTGTCGCCGTATGGGTGACGCAGAGCCGCTCGACGATCCCTTCGGTCGCCTCGTGCAGGAGGTCGGAGCCTCGGTGGGCCTGCTGTACCTGCTGCCGCCCGAGGAGAGCGCGCTGCGGCTGACGGTGGTCTCCGGGGTACCCGCGCGGCTCGCCGCCCCCTGGGCGCGGGTCGCGCTGGACGCCCCGGTCCCGGTGGCGGACGCCGTGCGGGAACGGCGCCTGGTGTGGCTGGGCAGCCGGGAGGAGATGGCGCGCCGCTACCCCACCCTTCAGCTGGTGCTGCCGTACGACTTCATGATGGCCACGGTTGCGATCACCGAGGGTGTCGCCGTGTGGGGCGGGATCGTGCTGCTGTGGCCCCTCTGGCATCCGCCACAGCTGAGCGCGGACGAGCGCGCCATGATCGATTCCTGCTGCCGCCGCATGGGCCGGCTGCTGCGGAAGGCCGAGGACAGCGGTCGCCCGGTGGTGCCGGAGGCCGAGCCACGGGTGCTGTCCCCGCCCCGCCGCCGCGCCACCGAACGGATCGACGCGGCGGCCGCGGTGGAGTTCGCGGAGCGCCTTCCGGTGGGCTGCTGCGGGCTCGACCTGGACGGCCGGATCACCTTCGCCAACACCGCGGCGGCCGACCTGCTCGGCACGGGTGCCACCACCCTGCTGGGGGCCCGGCCGTGGGAGGTGCTGCTGTGGCTGCGCGATCCCGCCTTCGAGGACCACTACCGCGCGACGGTGATCGGCCGCAGGCCCACCTCCTTCACCGCCCTGCGCCCACCGGACACGCCGCTGACCTTCCAGCTCTACCCCGACGCCTCCGGGATCAGCGTCCACATCACCCCCGCCCCGGCCGAGCAGCCCCTGACAGCCGCGCCGGAGCAGCCAACGACTCCCGCCGATCCGCCGGTCGGGGCCACCGCGCACTACCACCTGATGCACCTGGCCGCCGCCCTCACCGAGGCCGTCGGCGCCAAGGACGTGGTCGAGCTGGTCGCCGACCAGATCGTGCCCGCGTTCGGCGCCCAGGCCCTCGCCCTGATGACCGCGGAGGAGGGCCGACTCCACATCGTCGGCCACCGCGGCTACCCGGCCGAGCTCATGGACCGCTTCGACGCCGAGCCCCTGACCTCCGACGCCCCGGCCGTACGCGTCCTGACCACCGGCCACCCCAGCTTCTTCGGCACCTTCGCGGACCTCAAGCGTGCCCACCCGCCGGCCGTCCACCAGGACGACATGGGCGCCTGGGCCTTCCTGCCGCTGATCGCCTCCGGCGGCATCGTCGGCTCGCTCGTCCTCGCATACGACCGGCCCCGCCCGTTCCCCCCGGCCGAGCGTGCCGTCCTGACCTCGCTGGCCGGGCTGATCGCGCAGGCACTGGACCGCGCCCGCCTCTACGACGCCAAGGACGAGCTGGCCCGTACTCTCCAGGCCGGTCTGCTGCCGCACGCCCTGCCCCGCATCCCCGGCCTGGACGTCGCCGCCCGCTATCTCCCGGCGGGCCGCGGCATGGGCATCGGCGGCGACTTCTACGACCTCTTCGGCGGCCCCGCGACCACGGCCGTCGCGGCGATCGGTGACGTCCAGGGCCACAACGTCACCGCGGCGGCCCTCATGGGACAGGTCCGCACGGCCGTCCACGCCCACGCCACCGCCGGCGCCTCCCCCGGCAACGTGCTCGCCCGCACCAACCGGCTGCTGACCGACCTCGAGACCGGCCTGTTCACGAGCTGCCTCTGCGTCCACCTCGACCTCGCCCGCCACCGCGCGTCCCTGGCCACCGCCGGCCACCCGCCGCCCCTGCTGCGCCACCCCGACGGGCGCACGGAAATCCTGGACCTCTCACCCGGCCTGCTGCTGGGCATCGACGCCGACGCCGACTACACCACCACCGGGATCGAACTGCCTCCGGGCTGTGTGCTCGCCCTCTACACCGACGGGCTCGTGGAGGTCCCGGGCGTCGACATCGACGACACCACCGCGGAACTGGCCGCCCGTCTCGCCGGTGCCCCGGACGGGACGGGGGACGGCGCCGCGCAATGCACCATGGAGAGCCTCGCCGACACCCTGGTCCAGCCCGCCGGACACAGCGCGTCCCGCCTCGACGACATCGCGCTTCTCCTCCTCAACCCCCTGACCTGAGTGCCAGTTGTCCCAGCCAGGCACCGTGGTGGAAGATCTTCGCCGGACGGGGTGGGCCGGGGCTCCCCGCGGGTGTCGAGTGCGAGGGGGCTGCCATCCTTTCGGTAGTGGTCAACGTGCTGGTCGGTCTTGCGACCAGTTTCATCGGTGGTGCGTGCGTGTGGCTCTGGGAGCGCGGCAAGCGTTCCCGACTGGTGCGCCGCAAGGCGGACTTCTTCGGCGTCGTACCGGGCGAGACCTGCCTCGTCGTCATCGGCAGCAAGCACAACGCGCGGGGCGTCGCCCCGCACAAGGACATCCGCGCCATCATCGAGGTGGCGACCCTGGCCAGCCAGCTCGGCAGCGACGTCCTCACGGAGTCCGGCAACGACTTCCGCGGCAGCAACGACGCCCGGACCGAGTTCTGCATCGGCGGACCGCTCGGCGACGCCAACATCCGCACGGGCGGCCACCTTGCCGCCCATCTGCCCGGCGTCACGATCCTCCCGTACGGCCCGGGCCCCGACTCCGTGGCGTACGTCGTCGGCGGTGACCGGTACCTGTGGGACAAGGGCAACGTGGAACACGCCCTCGTCGCCAAGTTCACACCCCCGGAAGCCAGCCGCCCCGTCTTCCTGATCTGCGGCCAGAGCTCCCTGGCGAACCAGGCCGCGATCCACTACCTCAAGCGCAACCACCGCGAAGTGGCCGCCTCCCTGGAGTCCACCGACCGCTTCTGCATCCTCATCAAGCTCGACCGCATCGGCACGTACGGCTTCCAGGGCGCCGCCTTCGAACGCGACGTCACCAGCGAGGCGTTCACCGGGCCCTGATGTTCATGAGCGGGGCCGGTCGCGCGGCGCGCCGGGGCGGGGAGCGGCCTCCCCCAGCACGGACGCGGCCGCCGAGGCCCAGGTGAAGTGGGCGGCGAGGCGGCTTCGCACGTCCGCCATCCTGGCGAAGGCATCATCGCGGTCGACGAGGCACTTCTCGATCCGTGCCGCCCATTTCTCCGCGTCGACCTCGAAGTCCCTGGTGACCGGGACGATCAGCGGGTCGGCGTCGCCCTTGAGGTGGTCACGGAGCAGCGTCGCCAGACCGCTCTCCTCACTCAGCAGGAGCGGGACACCACGGATGATGGCCTCGACTCCCACGAGTCCGAACCCCTCCGCGCGTGAGGGCATGATGACCAGACTCGCCCGCGCCATGTCCGAGTCCAGGCGACTGAGTTCCCTCGAGTAGGGGCGCATGACCACGTCCAGTCCAGGGGCTCCCGACCAGTCGCGGACGAGTTCCCGTTGGACGTCCGCCATGCCCTGGGGTGCGCCACGCACCACGAGTTCGATGGGCTCGGTCGAAGCCTTCGTGCGCAGTTCGTGCACGAGACCGCAGGCGCGGGCTCCCAGATCGACACCCTTCAAGGCGGCGTCTTCAGTACGGCCGATCATCAGGACTCTCAGCAGTCCCGGCGGCGGGGTGCGCTTGGCGGAGCGTCCCGGCGTCGGCAGGTCGAAGCCCGGGGCGACCTGCAGCGGTTCGGGCGCGTCCTCATCCCAGAGTTCGTTGCGGAAACGCTTGTACAGACGCGGTCCGACAGCGAACAGGCGGTGGGCCGAAGCGCCCAACTTCCGTTCGATGTCCGTACGTTCCTCGGCCAGTTGCGACCGGTCGGTACTGTCGTCGAGTTTGTGCCATTCGATCTCGTCCGGCGCCATGTGGACGAAGTGCAGCCGTCTGGCCTGCGGGTAGAGCTCTTCGTGCAGGTGAGCCGCCGCCGGACCGGTGATCCGGGCGTGGCCGATGACAAGATCGGGCTCCACGCCCGGCGGGAGGGCGGGGCGCCGGGTGAGTTTGCCGTAGTCGGGCGCGCCGGGGGCGCCCCGGTGGCACAGGAGCGTGACACCCTTAGCCGCGGCGTTGGCGATGTCGGAGTCGTCCGCCGAGACCACGGTACAGAAGACCAGTGCGCCCGCGGCGGCGAGCGCCACGCAGAGGTGACGGTTGAACGTACTCAGGCCACCGTGGGCCGACGACCACTCGGTGGCCACGACCAGAACGGTGACGCGGTCGGAAAGGACGCGTGCGACCTCCTCGAGGGAGTCCGCGGGAGGAGGAGTGGGAGCGGAGGGCGAGGATGCGCCAGGGGTGCGGGCGGCCCCGATGGCGCCGCTCTCGACGAGCGCGCGCAGCAACGGCCCGGACTGCGCCGCATGGACGTACGCATCGTCGCGCAACAGCTCGTCGAGAACGCCCCCTGCCGCGGCGTGTGTGGCGAGGTGCTCGCGGATGTAGGGATGTGCGGCGCTCCAGTCGCGCTCCCCCGTCGCCGCGACCGGCACTTGTCGCACCAGGGCCTCCGCCACCAGCCGATGCCTGGTCCCATCCTCCTCAGGTGTCCGCAGGCGCTCCGCGATGCTGTCGTGGAGGAACCGGTACACCGTCCCGTCGGGCGTTTCGTTCCGGGTGAGGAAGGCGCCGGCGCCTTCCTGCGCGAGGAACCAGAGCACATGGTCTTCCTCGCACGGTACGTGTGCGAGCGCTTCAGCCAGCGGGGACCACAACTCCTCCGGAAGGCCGGCCCCCTGGGCGTAGGCGAGCGGGAGAAAAAGGCGGAGGGCCAACTCCTTGTGCGGGCCGAAGCGTTCGAGGTATCGCTCGAAGAAGGCGTCGACTCCCCCGAGCAGGAGGGACATATCACCGTCGAGCGCAGGGTCGTGCAGCACGGCGTGGGCCAGGCTCTGGGCCTCGACGAAGGAGCCGTGGGCTTGCCGGGCGATGGTCTCTGCGGCCGCCTCCGCCCGAGCCGGGTGGGCCTGGTAGTAGCCCGAACGCCCGTCGTCCGAGGGGTTTCCCTGGCCGACCAGAAGCCCGAAGACGTATTTGCGCAGGTCGTCGGCGTCGCTGAACTCCGCTGTGTCCAGGTCGATGACGCGGGTGGCTAGGAGTGATCGGAGTGAGGGGAGCAGGGAACGGCGCGTGCCGACGATCAGGCGGATCGCGGACATCATGCTGAGCGGCCCGACGACATCGCTGATGACGCGGTCGCTGTCGATCGCCTCGTCGAGTCCGTCGAGAAGGATCACGACCGGGTCGGTGCGTGCACCGAGCGCGTCGACCATGCCGCGGTCCTCGGAGATCCGCAGGTCCAGTGCCGCCGAGAGGTGCGCGACGACGTCCGCGGCGGTCTTGTGGCGGCAGTTCATCGCGATGACCGCCGGCCCTGTGGGCGGGAGCAGTTCGGGGGGCACGCTCAACCGGGCCGTACTGTCGGGGTCCATGAGCGCCAGGACCCGTCCCAGCAACGCCGATTTGCCGGACCCTGCGCGACCTGTGACGACGAACAGTCGGTCGGCACTCCGTGGTTCGCCAAGCCAGTCCGCGGCAGCGGCCAGTGCCCGCGTGCGTCCGACGAAGAAGTCTCCCGGCTCCGAGGGGTGCGTGACGCCTCGACTGCGGGGCATGAAGTGGTCGTCCTGTTCTCGGCGGAGCCGGACGACGCTGGGAATATCGAGCGAGTCGCGCGGGAGGCCGGAAACGTAGGAGGGGTTGGGAAAGAACGGGTCCGGTCCCACCGTTCCGAATCCTGAGGCACTGGCGGTCTGGTAAATGCCCTGGGTGTCGAAGTACTCGTTGACCGCCTCCGCCACCTGCCCCACGCTCAGGTAGGGCTGCCGTGCTCCGGCCAACGGCCTGACGAGCACGTGCTCCAAAGCCCTTACCAGGGCTCCGAGGTAGGCATTCTCCCTGCTCTGCGCCGCGGAGAGCACCCAGGTCTCGCCGATGAGCGGTTGCGTTGCCCCCAGTTCCAGGACGGACCGTGCCGCGTCCCGTGCGGTGGCGGCCGCGAAAGACGTGTCGATGATGACGAGCGAGTGCCCGGCCAGACTGTTCGTCACCATGCCGACGAAGTCCGCCCCGGGGAGGGCCATGAAGGGGAAGTCGTCGCCGTCGCCCGAGCCGAGAAGGTAGTGCCGGCCGCCGTGCACCGCGCCGTGACCGGCGAAATAGGCGACCACCACGTCGTCCGGCCCCAGGCGGGCCGTCCTGCTCCACGCGCTCAGTTCCTGCCGCAACTGGGCCGACGTGGGGTTGGCCGAGATGTCCGTCAGGACCTGCTCGTATCCCATCGTGGCCAGCAGGTCCGCAATACGCCGCGCCCCCTCCACGCACCCGGGGAGGTCATGGAACGGCTCCGCGTAGTCCGAGACGCCCACCACGATCGAGTATCGGCGCCCCGAAGCGCCGTCCGACGCCTGCGGCACGGAACTGCCCACGGCTGCCCCCTCTTCCCACCGTGACCACTGTGCCGCCGACATTAGACCAACGGCGGCCCGAGTTGTGGGGAGGACGCAGTCGACCGTGCCCGTGGCCGGGCCCAGGTGGTGCCGGTGACCTGCCCCGTGAGATCTTGTCGGGCGTCCCTCGGCGCGTACGGCGTGCAGGGTGAGGGACGGCGTTCGGCGTCGGCTCTCACACGCGGAAGAGGCTCATGGAAGCGGCATCGAATGAGCGACTGCACCATCGACAGGCGTGGGCGGCCAGGGCCGCGCTCGCCGCGACGGCAGCGGCGGCGCTGCTGCCCGTGCTCGTCGGCGGGGTGCAGGGGGTGGTGCTCCTGGCGGTCGGCGTCACGGGGCTCGCCGTCACGGCCGCCGCCCTGTGGTGGGCGCTGTCCCGTCGCGGTACGGCCCGGATGGGCGCGGCGCTGCTGGCAGTCGCCATGCCCGTCGCCGTTGTCGCGCTGTTCGCCGCGGTGAACCTGCTGTGGGTGGTCGTGCTGTCCGCGCTGTTGTGGTGCTGCGCCGTGTGGGCCGGCCGGTACGCCCTGCGCAGCACGGGTCTGCGCCCGGTCCGCATGAAGGAGTACCGGACGCCTCCGCCACAGCGCCCGTTCCTGATCCTCAACCCGCGTTCCGGCGGCGGAAAGGTCGAGAAGTTCTCCCTCCGCGAGAAGGCCGAGAGCCTGGGCGCGCAGGTGGTGCTGCTCGACCCGGAGCAGCAGCAGGACGTCACGGAGCTGGCGAAGTCCGCCGTGGCCCAGGGAGCGGACCTCCTGGGCGTGGCGGGCGGCGACGGTACGCAGGCCCTGGTCGCCGCCGTCGCCGCGGAGCACGACCTGCCGTTCCTCGTCATCTCGGCCGGTACCCGCAACCACTTCGCCATGGATCTCGGGCTCGACCGCGACGACCCGTCGACCTGCCTGGACGCGCTGAGCGACGGGGTGGAACTCCGCGTCGACCTCGGCTTCGCCGACGGACGCCCCTTCGTCAACAACGCCTCCTTCGGGGTCTACGGGGCGGTCGTGCAGAGCCCCGGCTACCGCGACGACAAGGTGGGCACCGCGCTGGAGCTGCTGCCGGACCTGCTCTCCCGGCAGCGCGGCCCGCGGCTGACCGTACGTGCCGACGACACCGCGCTCACCGACCCGCAGGCCGTGCTGGTCAGCAACAACCCGTACCGCACCGGCGATCCCTTCGGGTTCGGCCGGCGTGAGCGGCTCAACTCCGGACGGCTCGGGGTCCTGGCCGTGCGCGTGGACAGTGCCGTCGAGGCGGCCGAACTGCTGCTGGACCCGAACCCGGCAGGTCTCGCGGTGCTGGCCGCCCACGAGGTGGTCGTCGAAGCGGACGAACCGCACCTGGAGGTGGGGCTCGACGGCGAGGCGCTGCAGCTGCCGACCCCCGTCCGCTGCAGTGTGGCACGCCGTGCGCTGCGCGTCCGGGTCCCCCGCGTCCGCCCCGGTGTTCCGGAGGCACCGCCCCGCCTCGACTGGCGCCGCCTGCGCAAACTCGCGGCCGCCGTGGGACGTACGGCGGTCCCCGGCCGGACGACGGCCCTCACGCCACCGCCGCCGCGGCAGGAGAGCGGGTCGCAGCAGTGACGCGGTCCTGCCACGGTCAGGCCGCGAAGCCTCCCTCAGCCAGGCGGCCGGCCTCGCCCCGACCTCACTGAACCCGGTCCGAAGTGTTCCGTCGCCGCCCGAGCAGCAGCCCTCCCGCCACGACGGCCGAGACCAGGCCCAGGAGGCCGACGGCGGCGGCCAGGCTGCCGACGGCGGACTCGGTGGCGATCAGTACGAGGGGGCAGAGGAACTCGCCCGCGAAGAAAGCCGCCGTCCACAGACCGGTCCCGCGGCCTCGGTCGGCGTACTCCAGTCCGGACATGGCCACGGTGAGGAGGGACGGCAACAGCACGCCCGTACCGAGGCAGTTGAGCACCGCACCGACGATCACGAGTGCGGGGTGGGCCGCCAGGCCGATCACCACGAAGCCGAGCCCGCACACGGCGAACACCGCGGGCAGCCGGTGCTCGGGTCTGCCGGGCAGCCTGGTGAAGGCGATCGAGCCGGCCACGGTCGCCGCGCTGGCGAGGGCCGTGGCCAGGCCGATGACTCCGCTGAACTCGGTCACCCGCGCCGCGATCGGCATCACCGAGAAACCCGAACCCACCAGCATGGCGATCTGGCGCACCCCCGCGCCCCGCCCCGCGGGCGTCACCCGCACGGACCTGGCGTACGGCGGCCCCGCCTACATCGTGGGAGACTGCCCGACCAGCGAGGACACCGTCTACGCCTACCTGGTCGAGCCCTGCCGCGACCGCGCCTCGATCCCGGAAGGCCGTCGGGTCAGCCCGCCGTCGTCCCTGCGGTGTGCCACGGCACGAAGGCGTTCGTCAGACCGGCGAGTGCCGTGCGCAGCTCCGGGTGGTGGCGCAGCAGCACGGTGATCATGCTGTTGTCGTCGATCCAGGCCATGCCGGCCTTGGAGTACACCTCGGGGGTGTAGTACTCGGTGAAGAAGCGGTCGCTGTTCAGCCGGCGTGAGGCCATCAGGATGAAGATGCGGAACGCCGTGTCGCTGAAGGCGAATCCGGCGGGCAGCTTCTCCGCGTACAGGCCGACCATGAGGTCGACCTTCTCGATGTCGCCCTCGTAGAGCTGCTCGATCTGCTCGGCCCACGCCCGGTTGTCCGTCAGCTCCATGAAGTTCGCGGCCGGCTTGAGCCGCAGCAGTCGCCGGAACTCGTTGTAGCGCGGGACGCCCAGTTCCCGGGTGCGCAGGATGTCGGTGGCGGCGAGGTCCTGGAGGTGTCCGTCGGGACGCTCGAACTCCTGGAGGAACTTGGGGAAGTTGTGCAGGGTGACCAGTCCGGGGTGGAGCGTGCCGAAGCTGTAGAGCAGGTCGGCCATCTCCGTGGTCTCCAGGAACTTCAGCGCTCCCGGGCCGGAGATGTCGCGGAGGGTGCAGTGGCGCAGCGACGCGTCGTCGGCGGCGGAGCGCAGATGCCACTCGTCGCGGATGAGCGGGTGCATGCGGTAGACGGCCACGAACTCCTCGGTGAGGGCGTACGGGACGCCGTAGTGGTCCGTTTCCGCGCCGGGAATGCCGCTGATGACCTCACTGCCGCTGATCCGGCCGAAGAGCTTGTGGACGCGCTCACCGGCGACACCCCACCAGTTGGCGCGCAGCGCCGTGACGGTGGTGGGGTGGCTGATCACGGCCGGGGTCCACTCCACGGTGTGGATCTTGGCGAGGAGTGCGGCGTTGACCAGCCGGGCGCGCTGGAACAGCTCCTCGTCGCCCCAGGACGGGTACGCGGCGTGCAGGTGGTCGCAGATCGCGTTGTGCTCCCGCGCGAACAGGTCGTGCATCATGGCGAGGCCGAGCCAGAAGCCGGGGACACGCGAGGGGTCGCGGGACGGGTCCGAGGGAACAGGGGACTGCTCGCCGTCCCACAGGCGCAGCTTGCCCAGCTGGCCGGTGCGCATCTGGCGCTGCTCGGTCTCGTTCGTCCCGTAGATCTGCGAGGCGTCCCACCAGTGGGAGGACGTGTTGACGCGGGTGTCGGGCGTGCCGGCGGGCGCCTGCGGGTCGCGGGTGGGGTCGTCCTGGGTGCGCATGATCCGCATGGGCTGTTCCGGCCACTGGTCGTCGTCCATGAGCGGTACTTCCCAGGGCCGGTCCGTGGGGCTCGTGCCGTGACTGAACCAGTCGCGGACCATGAACTGGAGCCAGGCGGCGACCAGGGAGTTGACCGATTCGGCCGGGGTCAGCTCCTCGCGGGTGAGCAGGGCGCGGCTGACGTCGCGCGGGTTCGGCCGGGACAGTACGTCCTCGGGTGTCGCCGGAGCGATCCGGTCCAGCGGGACGTTCCGGCCGAAGCGGGTGCCCGCCATACCCATCCGCGGGTCACCGAGGTCGTTGTGGCTGCCGTCGGCCGTCCGGTTGACCTTGTGACTCTCGGAGGGGGGCGCGGGATCGGGCAGGTTGACCGAGGGCAGGTGGCCGGTGTCGTGGAGGTTCTTCTGACGAAGTGTGACGCGCAGTCCGAGGAGCGTCAGCAGGCCCGGGATCACCGGCAGCTTGTCCCAGCCGATGCGCCGGTCGACGTACTGGGCGGCGCTGGTGACGATCCGCCAGGGAAGGGACGTGCGGTATCCGGCCGAGGAACGTCGGGCAGGGCGTCGTTGCTTGCTCATCGCGTACTCCAAGGGGGAAGGACACCGTGAATTCCCCCTGATCAACACATTATGGGAGGGGCTCCTCCCCCGCACCTCCAGTCGGCTGTCGGCTGTGACCAGATCCGTCGGTCGGCCGTGACCAGCAGGTGCCGACGGCGCATCCGGTCAAAGATGGCCGAGCCGGGCGATGAGGGGGACGGACGCCAGGACGGCGGCGCGACGCCAGCGACAGCCGCGGCGCCGGCGACGACGGATATTTGGCGCAGCGACGGATACTCGGCCACTCGGCGCGCGAGGGACCACGCGGGCGCTCCGCTGACGGAAGGCCGCGGCGTATGCACGAACCTGGCTTCCACCTGCTCGGGAGGCTCACGGCGTGGCTGCGGGCGCACGACCCGGAACTGGCCGCGACCCGCAGGGCGACGCGTGCCGCCCTGGTGATGCCCGGGCTGCTCGCGCTGTGCGGTGAGGTGTTCCGTTCACCGGCGATGGCGACCTACGCGGCGTTCGGTTCGCTCTCGATGCTGCTGTTCGTCGACTTCACCGGCCCGATGGTGCAGCGGGTGCGGGCCCACGTGGGCCTCGGGGTGACCTGGCTGGTGTTCATCTGTCTCGGCACCCTCGCGGCCCATGAGATCCGGGTCGCGGTGACCGCCACCATGGTGATCGGGTTCGTGGTGCTCTTCTCGGGTGTGGTCAGCTCCGTGCTCGCCGGGGCGTCGACCGCGCTGCTGCTGGCCTTCGTGCTTCCCGTGAGCACACCCGCGCAGCTGTCGGAGCTGCCCGAGCGGCTCGCCGGCGCCGGACTCGCCGCGGCCGCCTCCCTGCTCGCGATCTCTCTGCTGTGGCCACGCCCCGCCGCCGACCCCCTCAGCGCACCCGCCGCCCGCGCCTGCCGCGCGGCCGCGGCACAGCTGCGCAGCGACGCGTCCCGCCTGGCACACGAGGCCGAGGCCGCGAGCGTGCGCGTATGCAGGCAAACCGCCGACCAGGCCGCCGTCGCGGCGGCCGACCTGCGCAGCGCCTTCGCTGCCACTCCCTACCGGCCCACGGGGCTGTCCACCAGCTCGCGTGCCCTGGTACGGCTGGTCGACGAGCTGACATGGCTCAGCACGATCGTGGCCGACAGCGCGCCCCCGCCCGTCGAGCACCCGCTGTGCGATCCCGAGGCCCACGTCGTGCGGCGGGCGTCCGCCGTGGTCTTGGAGCGGACCGCCGACCTGCTGGACGCACCGCAAGGGTCGCCCGAGGCACTGCGGACGGCCATGACGGGGTTGCGCACGGCCATAGTCGGCATGGAACGGAGCGCCACCGCCCTGCTGCCGGTGCACCTGCCCCGGCCCGTCACGGAACCGGAGGTCAGCGCATTCATCGGCATTCTGGACCTGTCGTTCCGCGCCCAGGAACTGGGCTTCGCGACGCTCCAGATCGCGGGCAACGTGGACCTGGCGGCAGCGGCGGAACGGCGCAGCTGGCCGGAGCGGCTGCTCGGCCTCGAACCCGGTGGGCCCGCCCGGCCGCTGGCCTCCGCGCGGGAGCGTGCCGTCGCCCATCTGCGACCCGGTTCGGTGTGGTTGCACAACAGCCTGCGGGGGGCGGTGGGCCTCGGCATCGCGGTCGCCCTGGTGAAAGTGACAGACGTTCAGCACTCGTTCTGGGTGCTCCTCGGCACCCTGTCGGTGCTGCGTTCGAACGCCCTCAACACCGGGCAGAACGCGATCCGTGCGCTCGCCGGAACGATCGCGGGATCCGTCATCGGCGCCGTGCTTCTGCAGGTCATCGGCCAGCACGGCACCGCGCTGTGGTTCCTGCTGCCCCTCGCCGTGCTGATCGCCGGCATCGCACCGGCTGCCGTGTCGTTCGCCGCGGGGCAGGCGGCCTTCACCGTCACGCTGGCCATCCTGTTCAACATCGGCCGGCACCCCGACTGGCACATCGTGCTGCTGCGGATCCAGGACATCGGGCTCGGCTGTGCCGTGAGTGTGCTCGTGGGCCTGTTCCTCTGGCCGCGCGGTGCCGCGGCCGTCGTCCACCGGGCCCTCGCCGAGGCGTACACCGACAGCGCCCGCTATCTCGCCGGGGCCGTCGAGTACGCCATGGGCCGCTGTGGCGTCCGTCCCTCCGCGGCCGACGCTCCGCTGGCGGAGGGCCGGGAGGCGGCGGCCGCCGCGCGCAGGCTCGACGACGCCTTCCGCGGCTTCCTCGCCGAACGGGGCGCGAAGCCCATGTCGCTGTCGGCCATGACCACCCTGGTCACCGGCATCGTCGGCCTGCGGCTCGTCGCGGATGCGGTGCTGGGCCTGTGGCAGCGCTCCGGCGAACGTCACGAGGGTACGGACCGCGCCGAGGCGGGCCTGGTGCTGGTGAACTCGGTGGGCCGGGTGACCGGCTGGTACGAGGACCTGGCCGTGAGTCTTGCCGAGCACTCCTCCGTCCGGGATCCGGTGCCCCGCAACCCCACGGCCGAGGCGAGCCTGGTCGCCTCCCTCCACCGCGACCTGCGCGACGACGACGGGAGGGCCTCCGACACGGCGGTGCGCATCATCTGGACCGCCGATCACCTCAAGGCGGCAAGGCGCCTCCAACCAAGCCTGGCAGCCGCGGCCCGCCCCATCGGATCTCCCGTCGGATCTCCCCGACCCCGGTGAGCGCCCTTCGCGGACGGTCCTCGACGCGAACAGATCCGTTGTCGGATTCTGACCATCGCCGGTCGCGATTCGGTCCCGTCCCGCGCGCGGCTCCCTCGTACGTTGGGGGAAGTGCAGACGTGAGCCGAAGGGAACTCGACAGATGACCGCCGAGACGGTGCGTACCTGGCTGGACGAGGCCGACCGGGTCCTGGTCGCCGCCGGTGCGGGGCTGAGCACGGCCGCCGGGTACGACTACGGTGACGTCGAGCGGTTCAGGGAGCTGCTTCCGGCGCTGTACCGGCTCGGGCTGCGCTCCCGCTACCTGCTGGGCGTGCCACTGCCGGCCGACATGATGTGGGGCTACTGGGCCGTCCACATCGACGACATCCGTTTCGGGTCCGGGCCCAACTCCCTCTACCGGCGTCTGCGCGCACTCGTCGGGGAGCGCGACCACTGGGTGATGACGTCGAACGTGGACGCGCTGTTCGCCCGCAACGGCTTCGAGGCGGACCGCGTCTTCACCCCGCAGGGCGACTACGGACGGCTTCAGTGCACCGTGCCGTGCACGCAGGAGACGTGGGCCGCCAAGCCGTTCTTCGACCGGATCCTCGCCGCGTACGACCGGGACACGGGCCGGGTGACCGACCAGGCCGCGCTGCCCGTCTGCCCGCACTGCGGAGCGGACGTCTTCCCCAACGTGCGCGTGGGGCCCGAGTTCGTCGACGGCGCCTATCTGCCCGCCGGGGACAGGCTGGCGCGGTGGCTCGGCGACGCGCCCGAGGGTGCCCGCCTGCTCGTGCTGGAGATCGGCGCCGGTTTCAATACCCCGGGCGTGATCCGTCGGCCCATGGAGAACGTCGTACGCCACACCCCCGGGGCACGTCTCGTGCGGGTCAATCCGGACCACCCGGACGTCCCCGCCGACCTGGCGGACCGTGCGCTGTCCGTGCCGTTCGGGGCGGACGTGCTCCTCGACGCGCTCACCGCTCGACCCCTCCAACAGGACAGGAAGTGATGTCAGTGATGGCCGAATCGCCCGCGCCGAAGGTGACGGTCACCGGAGCCACCGGACGGCTCGGCGGCCGCGTCGCCCGCCGCCTGGCCGAGCGCGGTGTGGCACAGAGGCTGCTGGTGCGCAGCCCCGAACGGGCGCCCCGACTGCCCGGCGCCACACCGGTCCGCGGCGGCTACAGCGACCGTGACGCGGTCCTGCGCGGCCTGAGCGGTACGGAGACCGTGTTCATGGTGTCCGCCTCGGAGAGCGCCGACCGGCTCGCCGAACACAAGACGTTCGTGGACGCCGCCGCAGAGGCCGGCGTACGGCATCTCGTGTACGTGTCCTTCTTCGGCGCCGCGCCCGACGCCGCGTTCACGCTGGCCCGCGACCACTTCCACACCGAGGAGCACATCCGCGCGAGCGGCCTGGCGTACACCTTTCTGCGCGACAACGTCTACGCGGAGTTCGTCCCCGACCTGGCCGGTGAGGACGGCGTCATCCGCGGTCCGGCCGGGCAGGGGCGTGCCGCGTTCGTCTCCCAGGACGACATCGCCGACGCGGCCGTCGCGATCCTGGCCCGACCGGCCGACCACGCCGGCGCCACCTACGACCTGACCGGCCCCGAGTCCCTGACGCTGGACGAGGCGGCGGCGGTCCTCTCCGAGGTGCTCGGCCGCACGGTCACCTACGCGCCGGAGTCGATCGAGGAGGCGTACGCCTCCCGCGCCTCCTACGGCGCCCCGCAGTGGCAGCTCGACGCCTGGGTGTCCACGTACACGGCCATCGCGGCCGGCCAGCTCGACGGCGTGAGCGACGCGGTGCCGCACCTCACCGGCCATCCGGCCACTTCCCTCACGGACGTCGTCCGCGCCACCCGGGGCTGACCACGCACCACCCCGGCTCGCCCAGCGGCGAGCAGTCGACAAGGAGAACCAGCCCCCGGTGTTCCCACTCGCCGCCTACCGCACCGCGATCGCTTTGGACGAACCCTTCCAGTCGTCGGCGGTGCCCGCCCCGGCCGATCGGCTGGACGAGCACGTGCGCTCGGCGTTGAAGCTGCTCTGCCGTGACCCGGCCGTGCCGCGGCTCGGGCTGCGGGCCGACTCCCTGCCAGATCTCGCCGGCGCCGACGCGACGACGGCCCGCCGGGTGCTGCGTGCCCTGCTGACCGTCCGCGCCCCGGGACCCCTGCCCGACGGCGCCTCCGAGGCGCTGGACGCCGTCCTCGGCGCAGAACGCCGCCTGCGTCCAACGGTCTCGGCAGGTCGCCTGCCCACGATCGCGGAGGAGTTCCCCAACACCTCCTTTCCAGCGGCGCGTCGCACGGCACTGTGGCGGGGAGACATCACCACGCTCGCGGCGGACGCCGTCGTCAACGCCGCCAACAGCGCCCTGCTCGGCTGCTTCCGCCCTCTGCACCCCTGCATCGACAACGCCCTCCACAGCGCCGCCGGGCCCCGGCTGCGGGACGACTGCCAGACCGTCATCGCGCTCCAGGGGGACTCCGAGCCGACCGGCGCCGCCAAGATCACGCGGGGCTACCATCTGCCGGCCCGTTACGTCCTGCACACCGTCGGCCCGGTCATCGACGGCCGGCCCGGCGCGGGTGACGCGCAGGCCCTGGCCTCCTCCTACCGGGCCTGCCTGGACCTCGCCGCCGAAGTGGAGGTGATCCGTACCGTCGCCTTCTGTGCCGTGAGCACCGGCGTCTTCGGCTACCCCAAGGACGAGGCCGCCCCCGTCGCGCTGCGCACCGTCGCCGACTGGCTCGACGCGCACCCCGACCGGTTCGACCGGGTCGTCTTCACGGTGTTCGGTGCGGACGACGAGAGCGCCTACCGGCGTGCGCTGGGCAAGCGGTAGCGGCAAGCAGGAGAAGGGGATCAGTCCTCTGCCCGGCCGCGCACGGCGTCGCGGAAGTCGATCGGGGACCGGCCGGTCCGGTGCGTGAAGTACTTGCTGAACTGCGAGGGGTTGACGAAGCCGAGCTGCCGTGAGATCTCGGCCGCGGCCCGGTCGCTGTGCGCCAGCAGCCGTTTGGCCTCCAGGACGACCCGGCGGTCGACGAACTCCTTGGCGCTGACGCCGGTGGTGGTCAGCGTGGCCCGGGAGAGCGTACGAGCGGAGTAGCCGAGCAGGTGGGCGTAGTCCTCCACGCGCCGGGTGCGGGTGAAGTGCCGTTCGACCGCGTCACGGAACCGTACGTACGCCTCGTCCGGGTCCGGCGCGGGGCTGCCGGCCGGGACCGTGAGGTGGGCCAGCCGCAGCACGAGGACCGCCAGGAGGTGGCGCAGGGCCGCCGTGTGCACCTGAAGGGGCAGCCGGCCGAGCGCGTGGAACTCGCGGCTCAGGTGCTCCGCGGCGAGGTTCAGCGCCTCGTCGTCGTCGGCGGCGGGCGTGCTGACGACCGGGGCGTGCGGGTCGTCGACGCGGGCGGCCGTCGCGGTGGCCGGGTCGAGAGCGTCCTGCTGGAAGAGGATCACCGTGCCCTCGGCCCTCGTGAGGTCGCCCCACTGCTGCACCTGCCCGGGCCGGACCCACAGCCAGGAGCCCGGCCGGAGGGCGTGGCCGGTGAAGTCCACGGTGTGCATGACTTCGCCTGCCGTGAGGGTGAGCAGGTGATGGAAGTCGGGGCGCTGCGGACGGGCGAAGCTGTGCTCCGTTGCGCGCCTTCGCAGATCGACCAGCGACATGACCTCGATCCCGGCGGGCGTGCCCGCGGGTGCGGCGAACGGGATCTTGGGGATCTCCAGTGCGAAGCCGTGTCGGTTTTTGGCCATTCGCCAGTGTATCGGGCACGGGGGCAGGTCCGGGCCGACCGGACGTCCCAGGAGCCGGGCAGCAGCGAGGCCGGCCCTCAGCCCCTACTTCCCCAGCAACGCGGGGTCGGCCGTCTACGCCCTGCACCAGTCCTCGGAGGCGCTCTCACCAGGATCGGGGCTCGCGGTCTTCGCCGGCTGGGTCGCGCCGGCCCTCGCCGGGGCGGCGTACCGGCTCGTGAAGTCCGACGCCTGACCAGGGCACGAGACAATGGTGTCCATGAGTGAGGAACGCGCGGCAGCCGCCGCGGGCACCCCCCGGGCGACGGCGCCGTCGTCGTCCCCCGGGCTCGACGCCGCCTGGGCGCACCCGCTCCTGGGCCGTCTGCTGCGCGGGCAGAACCGCCACCAGCTCATGGACCGACGGTATCCGTGGCTGCTCGACACCGCCGTGGTGCTGGTCGTCGCCCTCCTCAGCCTGCCCGACCTGCTCTCCGACAGCAGTAACGGTCCCTTCGGTGAGACGGGCAACCGCGATCAGCTGCCGTACGGCGTCCTGGTCGTCTTCGCCGTCGCGCAGATCGTGCCGTTGTGGTGGCGCCGCAGGGCCCCGGAGGTCACGTTCTTCGTGATCCTGCTGGTGTCCGTCGTCCAGTGGTCGCTGGGCGTCTGGCAGCAGGCCGGCGTCAGCGCGCTCGTCGCCCTGTACGCCCTGGCCCTGTACGGTTCCTTGCGGGCGCTGGGCTGGGCCGCCGCCCTGACTCTGGCCGGGCTGACGCTGGCGGTCACCGTCCTGGTACATGTCGAACATCCGCTGCTCGGCCTCTTCTTCCTGCTGGGGACGGCGACGGCGGCCATCACCATCGGTCTGACGCTCCGTATCCGCGGGATGTACCTGGCGGCGCTGGAGGACCGTGCCAGACGCCTGGAGATCGAGCGCGACCAACGCGCCCAACTCACCGCGGCCGCCGAGCGGTCCCGGGTCGCCCGCGAGATGCACGACATCGTCGGCCACAACCTCTCCGTCATGGTCGGTGTCGCCGACGGCGCCGCGACCCTCGCCGCCAACCGGAACGAACAGTCCGCCGAGGCCCTGCGCATCCTCGGCGACACCGGCCGCCAGGCCATGGGCGAACTGCGTCGCGTGCTGGGCGTCCTGCGGGGCGGGCAGGAGGACGTGCGGCTGCTCAGCCCGCAGCCGGGAATCCCCGACCTCGACCCCCTGGTGGCGCGGGTCCGCGCGGCGGGGCTGACGGTGACGTACCGGACGGTGGGCGATCTCGACGCGCTGGGCGGCGGCGTCCAGCTCACCGTGTACCGCATCGTCCAGGAATCACTCACCAACACCCTCAAGCACGCGGGTACAGGCTCCACCGCCGAGGTGTCCGTGACCGCCGACGCCGGCACCGTGCGGATCCGGGTGACCGACACCGGCGTACCGCCGGGGGCGCCCGCGCCCACGCCTGCGGAATCAGGGCAACGGACCGACGACCCCGGGAACGGCCTGGTCGGCATCCGTCAGCGGGCCGCCATGTACGGCGGTGCCGTCACCGTCGGCCCTCGCGACACCGGGCACGGCTGGATGGTGGACGTCACGCTCGACGTGCCGTCCACACCCCACCCTTCGGCTACGGAAGAACCGTCGGCTTCAGGAGACCATCTGTCATGACGACCGTGCTGATCGCCGACGACCAGCCCCTTCAGCGCATGGGCTTCCGGATGCTCCTGGAGGGCACCCCCGGCCTGACTCCGGTGGGCGAGGCCGAGCACGGGGCCGCGGCCGTCCGTCTGGCCGCGGAGCTGCGCCCCGACGTCGTCCTCATGGACATCCGTATGCCCGGTATGGACGGCCTGGAGGCGACGCGCCGGATCGTGGCCACCGGCGGCCGGACCCGCGTTCTCATCGTCACCACCTTCGACCTCGACGAGTACGCATACGACGGACTTCGGGCCGGTGCCAGTGGCTTCCTGCTCAAGGACGCCCGCCCCGAGGAACTCGTCGCGGGCATCCACGCGGTCGCGACCGGTGACGCCGTCGTGGCTCCCAGCCTGACCCGGCGTCTGCTGGACGCCTTCGCCCACCAGGTGCTGGCCCCGTCCGGCGCCCCCGCACCGGAGGACCCCCGGCTCCAGACGCTCAGCGAACGTGAACGCGAGGTGCTGGTCGCCATCGGCCACGGCTGGACGAACACGGAGATCGCCGAACGGCTCGTCCTCACCGAGTCCACGGTGAAGAAGCACGTCGGCAGGGTCCTCGCCAAGATCGGTGCCCGGGACCGCATCCAGGCCGTGATCCTGGCGTACGACGCCGGCCTGGTCAGAGCGAAGCCGTAACCGTCCGGCTCGACACCCGCCCCCCGGTCGCGGTTGAGACCCGCGAAGTCGGCGTTCGACTTCGGGTGGGGCTCGAGGCCGGTGGCTTACTGATAGAACGCCGCCAAAGCCAGCAGATCAGGGCAGTCGAGTGTTGTCGCCCCCTCCCAGTTCATCGGCAGGGGCATGACATCTCCAGGTCGATCCGTGGATTCTCGCTGCGCGCCGTGGCGGGGCTCTACTGGCTGTTCGCCAGCCAAAGGCCGGACGGCACCGGCTTCGGGTACCCGGACGAGGCCGCCGACCCGGCCCCTGCCGCCTTGATGGTGGCACCGAGTCAACAGGTTGTGGCCCCGACCTCCCGCGCAGCGGCAAGGTAGGCGAGAACGAGTGGCCGTTCGTCGTCCTGGCAGGCGGCCACCGCCAGTTGGGACGGGGAAACGCCCCGGACCGGCACGGCGATCACCTCGTCCCGGACGACCAGCGGGGCGTTACCGGTGGCCAGCAGCGCCACCCCCTGGCCGCTGGCGACCGCCTCGTAGGTCTCCTCGGCGCTGGCCACCACCCCGCCGATCCGCGGCTGGCGACCGTCGCGGGCGTCCAGGGCGAGCCAGTAGTCACGCAGCGGGCCGGCCTCCGGAGGGAGGGCGAGGAAGGGCTCGTCCAGCAGGTCGGTGAAGTCCACCTTTCCCTCGGGGTCGGACGCGGCCCGCGCCGCCAAGGGGTGCCCGTCCGGCAGCGCGACCAGCCGAGGCTCACGGGCCACCACCGCATACTGGTAACGGTCGTCGTCCGGCAGTGGCAGCCAAACGAAGGCGACGTCGCTGGATCCATCCGCCAATCCGGCACTGGGATCCGCCCAGTTGACCTGGCGCAGGACGGGCCGCGCGTCCGGATGCCGGGAAACAAGGCGAGTGCGCAGGGCGGGCAGCAGCCCGCGGCCCGGGCTGGTGGACATGCCGATCACGAGAGTGCACCGCTCGGCGGTCTTCGCCTCCTCCAGCGCCGCCTCCGCGGTCTGCCAGGCGGCCAGCACCTCGTGGGCGTGCGGTAACAGGGCCTCCCCCACCGAGGTCAACCGCACTGTCCGCCGGTCCCGTTCGAACAGGACCACGCCGAGTTGCTTTTCCAGCATCCGTATCTGCTTGCTCAGCGCGGGTTGGGAGACGAACAGCCGCTCGGCGGCGCGGGTGAAGCTCAACTCCTCGGCGACCGAGATGAAGTAGCGCAGATCGCGCCCATGGACATTCATAACTCATGGCTATCACAACGGGACTTGGACGCTGCTCTGGCTCCTGACGAAGGATGGGACCTGTCGACGGGGAGCCCCGGACGGCAGTTGACGAGGGAGATGAAGATGAGCGAGAACGCCAAGGTCTGGCTGGTCACCGGCGCGAGCAGCGGTTTCGGGCGGGCCATCGCGGAGGCCGCGGTCGCCGCAGGTGACACGGTGATCGGCACGGCTCGACGGACCGAGGCGCTGGACGACCTGGTCGCCGCGTACCCGGACCGTGCGGAGGCGATCAGCCTGGACGTCACCGACGGCGAGCAGATCGATGCGGTGGCCGCCGACGTCCTGGCCCGTTACGGCAGAGTGGACGTGCTGGTGAACAACGCCGGCCGCACCCAGGTGGGGGCGTTCGAGGAGACCACCGACCGGGAGCTGCGCGACCTGTTCGAGCTGCACGTGTTCGGCCCGGCGCGGCTGACCCGGGCGCTGCTGCCGCAGATGAGGGAGCGGGGCAGTGGATCGGTCGTGAACATCAGCAGCTTCGGCGGGCAGCTGTCCTTCGCCGGGTTCTCCGCGTACAGCGCGACCAAGGCGGCGCTGGAGCAGCTGTCGGAGGGCTTGGCCGACGAGGTGGCGCCGTTCGGCATCAAGGTGCTGATCGTGGAGCCCGGCGCGTTCCGTACCAACCTGTTCGGCAAGGGTGCGGCGTACTTCTCCGAGGAGAACCCGGCGTACGCGGAGAAGGTCGGCGCGACCCGGCAGCTGGTGCAGGGCGGCGACGGCAGCCAGCCCGGCGACCCGGCGAAGGCCGCGGCGGCGATCCGGCTGGCTCTGGACGCCGAGAAGACCCCGCTCCGTCTTGCCCTCGGCAGCGACGCGGTCGACTCCCTGACCGGACAC
Source organism: Streptomyces sp. NPDC002888 (assembly GCF_042888465.1). Taxonomy (NCBI): domain Bacteria; kingdom Bacillati; phylum Actinomycetota; class Actinomycetes; order Kitasatosporales; family Streptomycetaceae; genus Streptomyces; species Streptomyces sp. NPDC002888. The sequence goes on from NZ_JBIAPU010000031.1 coordinate 92,288, forward strand.
CTGGACTCCGTACGGGCCGAGCTCACCGAGTGGGAGAAGGTCTCCCGGGGGACGGACTTCGACACGGAGTGACAGCCGGACAGGGGGAGGATCCGGCCGGCGCGGGCCTGGCCCCAGCCCCAGCCCCAGCCCCAGCCCCAAGATCCGCCTCACGCCCCCGAAGTGAGACGCACCAGCACGGCCGCCGGTGTCGATCCCGGCGACACCCGCAGGGCGTCTCCGTCCCAGACCGCCGAGCCGGTGGTCGCGGTCGACGGGTGCAGGATCTCCGTGTGGACCTCGCGGCCCGCCAAGTCCGCGACGGGCACACGGAGTTCGGGGGTCGCCGACCCGCCCCGGCGCCAGACCGTCACGTACGACGGGCCATCGGGCACCCGCATCCCCAGGGCCAGCCACTCGTCCGTCCACCCCGGCAGGCCGAGCGGCCAGAACGGTACGGCCTTCGCGAGATCGCCGCGGATGGTCTTGTAGACGGCCACCGCGTCCCGTACGAGGGCCAGTTGCTGCTCGGACATCCGGTTCAGGTAGCCGGAGAGGTGGATCCGGCCGAGCAGCGCCCCGCCGAGGGTGAAGGTGATCAGGTCGTCGTCGAAGTCGGGCTGCGGGTAGGCCCAGACGGCGCCCTGCTCGGGCGGCACCGCCGTCGGCGCGGCGGCGGCGATGGGCGGAAGGCACAGCGGATCCTGCTGGTCGCTGGTGGACTGGAGCTGGGTGACGGCCAGCGTGGCACCGTCCATCCGCATCCCGCCCGAGGCACAGTTCTCGACGACGAGCCCGGGGTGGCGGTCCTGGAGCTCGGACAGCCAGTCCAGGTAGGCGCGGGTGTGGCCCAGCAGTCCTGCCCCGGGTGAGATGTCGTCGGGGGCGCAGGTGCCCGGGTCGACCGCGATGTTGTAGTCGAGCTTGAGGTAGCCCACGCCCCAGTCGCCGACGATCCGGTCCACCGTCTTGTCGAGGTGGGCGCGGGCGGCCGGGTGCCGGAGGTCGAGCTGGTGTCGGCCCTGCTCGCTGAGCCGCACGCCGTCGCGTTGGAAGAAGGCGTCCGGCGGGAGCGTGGCCGCGACGGGGCTGCGGACGCCGACGACCTCCGGCTCCAGCCACAGCCCGGGCACCATGCCGCGCTCGCGAATCCGGTCGAGGACCGCCTGGATGCCGCCGTCGGGGAAGCGGCGCGGCGACGGCAGCCACTCGCCGACGCTGTCCCACCAGCCCTCGGTGTCGTCGTCGTACCAGCCGGAGTCGATGCAGAAGTACTCGGCGCCGGCCTCGGCGGCCGCGTCGATCAGGGGCAGCAGCTTCTCGGTCGTGGGGTCGCCCATCAGGGTGTTCATGTAGTCGTTGAAGACGACGGGGAGGGTGGTGTGGTCCGGGTGGGGGCGGCGTACGGCACGCCGGTACGAGGTCAGCGCGCCCATCGCCTCGTCGAACCCGGCGCCCAGGGCCAGCGTGGCCGGCACGGTGGTGAACTCCGCGCCGGGCGCGAGACGGGTCCGCCACTGGTGTTCCGCGTCCGTGGGGCCGTTCAGCGCCAGATACGTGCCGTGTGCGCGTTCGCCCAGGTCCCAGCGCCAGCCGGCCGGGGACTCGATCTGCCACAGCCAGGTCCGGCCGCCGGCCCGTTCCGTCAGTGCGCCCATGGCGAGGTGGCCGTCGGTGGGCCAGCTGCCGCGTCCGGTGAGGACGAGGGCGGCCCGGCTGTCGTGCTGGTGGGCGTCGACGTTGATGTCGGCGACGGTGCTGCGCAGGGGCTCGGCGTACCAACGGCACTCGGCGAGCCAGTCGTTGCGGGCCCGGTGCACGTCGAGGGCATGCGGGGCCGGCAGGCCGCCGAGCAGGAGGCTGCTGACGGACTGGACGGTCAGGGGCCGCGTGCCGTCGTTGCGCAGCCGGACCTGAGAGCGGAGCACGGGCAGTCCGACGGGGGACGTCAGCTCGACGAACGCCGTCAGCCCGGTCGCCTCGTCGTGGAGTTCGACGGTCAGCCACTCCCAGCCGGGGCGGCTGCCGCTGCGGTGGGCCCGGTGGGTCAGCCGCGTACCGAGGGCGGTGCCGGTGAAGCGCGGGCCGGACCAGCCGCTGCCATGGCCGAGGGCGGTCAGCTCGACGAGGGGCAGCGCGGATTCAGGGTGGGCGGGCCCGGCCTCGCCGGGAGGGGCCAACCGGACCAGCCGCAGGGTGCCGTCGGGGGCGGTGGCGAACTCGGCCGTGAGGGCCGAGTGCCCCCAACTCAGTTTGTTCTCGGGTTGGTTGGTGGCGTTCCTCATCGCGTCCGCCGTACCGGCCAAGGCGTCTCCCCTCCCGACCCCCGCCCGGCCCGTGCGCCGGCGGCGGTCCGCGTCAGTCGCGTGAATCCATCGTTACGGTCTCTTGACGACCCCATTGTGACCGGTCACAATCCTGGCATGAATGTGACCGGTCACACAAGGCGCCCGGCGAGCATCAGGGACGTCGCGACGGCCGCCGGGGTCTCGTACCAGACCGTCTCGCGGGTGATCAACGGGCATCCCAGCGTCAAGCCGTCCACCCGGGAACGGGTGCTCGCCGCCATCGAAGAGCTGGGCTTCCGGCGCAACGCCACCGCCCTCGCACTGGCCAGCGGCCGCACCAGGACCGTGACCGTGCTCACCGCCAACACCACCCACTACGGCTACGCCTCCATCCTCCAGGGCATCGAGGAGGCCGCCCGCGCCGCGTCCTACGCGGTCGGGATCGGCGTCCTCGAATCGGCGGAGGACGCAGCCGTCGCCGCCGAGGTGCAGCGCGCGGCGGACGCCGGCGGCGGGCTGATCGTGATCGCCTACGATCCGGCCGGTGTACGGGCGTTGGGAGCCGTCCCCGCCGAACTCCCGGTCGTCGGCGTGGTCGAGACTCCCGCGGCCCCGCCCGGCGGCGACCGCCCCTGGGTGTGGACCGACGACCGCGAGGCCGCCTACCAGGCGACCCGGCATCTGCTCTCCCTCGGCCACGAGAGCGTGCACTACGTCGCCATCCCGTCCAGCACCCGGCGCACCAGCGCCCGCACCAGCGGCTGGCGCCAGGCGCTCAAGGAGGCCGGGGCGCCCGAGCCCCGTCCGGTGCAGGGGAGCTGGGGTCCGGCGGGCGGTCACGCGGCGGGCCACAGGCTCGCGAAGGACCCGGCGGTCACCGCGATCCTGTGCGGCAACGACGACCTCGCGCTCGGCGTGCTGCGCGCCCTGCACGAGGCCGGCCGGTCCGTCCCCGGTGAGGTCAGCGTGGCCGGGTTCGACGACGCCCCGCACGCCGCCTATCTGACCCCGTCCCTGACGACCGTACGCCTGGACTTCACCGGTCTGGGCCGGGCCGCTTTCGCCCTGCTGCACGGGGTTCTGGAGGAGTCCGCGCAGATCGCCCCGCATCCCGTGTCCGTACCGGAGCTGGTGGTGCGGGAGAGCTCGGGGTCGCCGTCCCTCGATCGCTGACGTCCCCCTACAGGCACCGCTGTTCTGAATCCTGCCCTGCCCTGCCCTGAACCACCTGGTCTCGAAAGGCACGCGATGAAGACAAGAGTTCTCCCCACCCTGGCCCTCATATCCGCCCTCGGCCTGGCCGCCACCGCGTGCAGTGATCCCACGGCCGGCGACTCCGGCGACTCCGGCACGGACGGGAAGCAGACGGCCGTGAACCCGACGGCCCGGCTGGACGGCGTGAAGCTGACCATGTGGACCGCGCAGAACACGGTCAACGCGCCCAAGCAGGTCGTCGAGGCCTTCGAGAAGGCCACCGGCGCGAAGGTGGAGACGCAGGCGATCCCGGACCTGTACGAGCAGAACGTGCCGACGAAGCTCGCCTCCGGCGACCGCCCGGACCTGATGTTCTGGCAGCCGTCGATCTCCACGCTGCCGTTCATCCAGCCCAAGCAGAACCTCCTCACCCTCGACGGGGAGCCCTGGGTGTCCAAGCTCGGCGACACCGAGAGGTCGCTCGGCGTCATCGACGGCAAGCGGTACGCGGCGATCGTCACCAGCCCCGCCATGCTCGGCGTCTACTACAACAAGGACGTCTTCAAGAAGGCCGGACTCACCGAGAAAAACTTCCCGAAGTCGTACGACGAGCTGCTGGCCCTCGGCCGCACCGTCAAGGACAAGACCGACGCGGCCGCCTTCTACGAGGCCGGCGGCGACAAGTGGCCCCTCCAGTGGCAGATGCAGGTCCAGCTCACCGACCTCGACAAGCAGTGGTGGGCCGGTCTGAACCAGAACAAGGAGAAGTGGACCGACCCGGTCGTCGTCGCCGCGATCAAGAAGTACAAGGAGAAGCTGCTCGACGCCGGACTCGCCCAGAAGAACTACCGGACGGGCACCTTCACCGGTCAGGCCGACGCCCTGTGGAACGGTGAGGTCGGCATGGCCCTCAACGTCACCTCCTTCCAGAGCCAGTTGCAGGCCAAGCACTCCACCGCCGACCTCGACCAGAAGATCGGCTGGTTCCCGATCGCCAACTCCTCGGCGACCGGCCTGTACTCCCCAGACCAGACCAACGGTGTGGTCGCGTTCAAGACCGGCGACGAGAAGCGGCAGAACGCCGCCCGGCAGTTCCTCGCCTTCTGGCTCGGCCCCGACTACGCCGACTACATCAAGGCGATGAAGATCCCGTCCGTCCAGCCGTCCGTGCCGACGCCCGAAGGGCTCCCGCAGACGTCCAAGGACCAGGTCGCCGCCCTGCCCAAGGCGATCGGGGTCTTCCAGGCCAAGGCCATCGTCGCCCCGGACACGCACCTCTACCTGGCCGACATGCTCTACGGAAAGAAGAGCCCCCAGCAGGTCGCCCAGGCCATCCAGGACCAGTTCGCGCAGGTGGCCAAGGCCCAGGCCGCGCCCGGCTTCTAGACGACACGGGACTCTCCGATGGCGGACACAGCCATACGTACGCGGAAACGGGCAGGCACCAGCAGTGGGCCCAAGCAGGTGGGGCGGCTGCCGCGCGCCGCCGTGCACCACCCCTGGTGGTTCGCGCTCCCCGCGATCGCCGTCTTCGCGGGCTTCTTCCTGGTGCCGAACCTGCTCAACTTCTACTACCCGTTCACCAACTGGTCCTCGTACCACGCGGACATCGCCTTCACCGGCCTCGACAACTTCAGGACCATCGCCGACGACGGCTCCCTGCTGCGCGCGATCCGCACGACGCTGCTCTACGCCTTCCTGGCCGCGCTGTTCCAGAACGGCTTCGGGCTGGTGCTCGCGCTGCTGCTGGAGGCGGACACACGTTTCAACCGGTTCTTCCGCGCGGTCTTCTTCCTCCCGGTGCTCATCTCGGCGCTGGCGACCGGATATGTCTTCCAGGCCCTGCTGGACCAGGACGGCGCCGTGAACTCCGTGCTGGGCACGGACGTTCCGTGGCTGGGCTCGACGACCTGGACGCTGGTCCTGGTCACCCTCATCCACGGCTGGAAGTGGATGGGCCTGTCCATGCTGATCTATCTCGCCGGGCTGAAGGGCATCCCCGGCGACATGCTCGAAGCGGCTCGGATGGACGGTGCCGGGCCCTGGCGGACCTTCTGGTCGGTGCGCTGGCCGATGCTCGCACCGGCCGTCACCTTCAACGTCACCACGGCGCTGATCGGTTCGATGAACACCTTCGACATCGTGCAGGCCACGACGGGCGGCGGACCCGCGGCCTCCACTGAGGTCTTCAACATCTACATGTTCCGCATCTTCGGACAGGGCCTGTACTCCCAGGCCTCCGCGATGAGCCTCGTCCTCTTCCTGGTGGTGGTCGCCGTCGCGATCCCGCTGGTGGTCGGCCTGCGGCGAAGGGAGCAGCTGCTGTGACCGCGGTGATGTGGCGCTACGGCCGCCCTGCCCTCGTCCTCCTTCTCGCCTCCCTCGCCGTCGGCGTACCCCTGTGGCTGGTCGTCGTCACGTCGGCGAAGCCGCAGGCGGAGGCCATCAAGCCGAACCTGGACCTGCCGGTGCACTGGCAGCCCGCCAGCAACTACCAGGACGCCGTCAGCCAGGGCGAGATGCTGCGCGGTTTCGTCAACTCCCTGCTCGTCGTGGTGCCTTCGGTCGTCCTGGTGCTGCTCCTCGGTGCCGGTGCCGCCTGGGTCTTCGCCCGCCGCAAGTCGAGGCTGGTCTCGGCGGCGTACGCGCTGTGCATCAGCGGGCTGCTGCTGCCGCCCGCCGTCATCACCATCGTGATGGAGCTGCGGCAGCTCGGGCTCGCGAACACCCGGCCCGGGATGATCGCCGTCTACACCGGGATGTACCTGTCCACGTCGATCTTCTTCATGACGGGCTTCATCCGCGCGATCCCCATGGAATTGGAGGAGGCGGCCCGGATGGACGGGGCAGGGCCGGCGCGGATCTTCGCGCGGATCATCCTGCCGTTGCTCAGGCCGGTGATCGCCACCGCGACGATCATGGTGATGCTCTACGCCTGGAGCGACGTCTTCTACGCCTTCTTCGTCCTCGGCGGCGGCGAACGGGCCACCCTCCCGCTCAACCTCTACAAGGTGGCCAGCGCCCAGCTCTACCTCAACAACTGGCATCTCGTCTTCGCGTACGTCGTGGTGATGAGCCTGCCGATGGTCGCCGTGTTCCTCGTCGGCCAGCGAAAGATCGTGTCCGGAATCACCAGTGGAGCCGTCAAGTGACTGGAGGTCCAGCAGCGTGATCACCCCCACCCGCACGAGAACCCGTACCAGAACCGCCTTGATGACAGCAGTACTTGGAGTAGCCGCCATGGCAGGCAGTCTTCCCGCCGCAAGCCCGGCCGCAGCCGCCGACCCGCAGCGCCTCACCGTCGATCTCGCCTCCTCCGAGGGCCCGGTGATGCTCGGCGCCAACGGCGCGCTGTACGGGCTCAGCGACGACGGGGTGCCCAGCGACGCCGCGCTGGAACCTCTGAAGATCACCAGCATCTCGCAGAAGCCGGAGGGCGGCGTCCAGCACCCCAACGGCGACGCGCTCACCGTCTCCAAGTCGTTCTTCCGCAACGGCGGCGGCGAGATCAACGTGATGATGCAGGACATCTACGCCAAGTGGCCGTACGAGAACCTGGGCATCGACGACTACCTGCCCAAGGTCGACAAGATCACCAAGGAGATCGCGGGCGACCCGAACAGCGAACGGTTCGTCTACATCCCGTTCAACGAGCCGGACTTCATCTGGTACAACCTCAAACCCGAAGGGCCCCAGTACGAGGCGGAGCGCGACCGGTTCTTCGAGCACTGGAAGACGGTGTACCACCGGATCCGCGCCATCGACCCGGACGCGACGATCGCCGGCCCCAACGAAACCGGCTACTACCCCGTCTTCCTGAGGGACTTCCTCACCTTCGCCAAGCGCGAGAACGTCCTGCCCCAGGTGATGACCTGGCACGAGTTGAGCTCCAGCTCGCTGCGCGACTTCCAGGGACACCACGACAACTACCGTGCCCTCGAACGGGAACTGGGCATCGGCCCACTGAAGATCAACATCGATGAGTACGCCAACCGCCGCGACCTTTCCGTACCGGGTCAACTCGTGCAGTGGGTCTCGATGTTCGAGCGCAACAAGGTGTACGCGAACCAGGCCTACTGGGACGCCGCCGGCAACATGGACGGCAACGTCGTCCGGTCCAACATCCCCAACGGCGGCTGGTGGTTCTTCCGTTGGTACGCGGGCCTGACCGGCGACACCGTCAGGGTGACCCCGCCGCAGGCCAACACCATCGACACCCTCCAGGGCCTCGCCTCCCTCGACCCCTCGCGCCGCCAGGCGCAGGTCCTGCTCGGCGGCTCGGCCGGTGACGCGGACGTCGTGGTGAAGAACGTCTCCCGCTCAGTCTTCGGCCGCACGGTCACCGCGACCATCGCCGAGGCCGCCTGGTCCGGCTACGAGGGGCAGCACGCGACGCCCCGCGTCCTCGCCCGTACGAAGGTGAAGGTCGCGGACGACGGCACGGTGACCGTCCCGCTGCGCGGCCTGCACAAGATGTCCGCGTACCGCATCGTCCTCACCCCCGGCGGCTCCGGCACGCCGACTGCCGCGTCCGTCCCCTGGTCGGCGTCGTACGAGGCCGAGGACGCGGCCATCACCGACGGCAAGGTCTACACCCAGGGCACGGTGAGCAACGCCAACGGCTACGCGGCCTCCGGGACGAAGGACGTCGGCTCGCTCAACACCGCCACCAGCAAGGTCGACTACACGGTGTCGGTCCCTCAGGACGGCACGTACGACCTGGCGATCCTGTACGGCAACCAGTCCGGAGCACCGGCCACGCAGAAGCTGTCGGTCGACGGCCGGGACCCGGTCACGGTCACGTACCCCTCCACCGAGAACTGGACCTACCGCGCCAAGAAGGACGTCACGCTGCGGCTCCCGGCAGGCACCCACGTGCTGTCACTCGCCAAGGGCGACGCCGAGGTCACCCTCGACCGCATCGACCTGACGGCTCACAAGGGGGCGCCGTCCGCGTCGTACGAGGCCACGCTCGCGGACATCAGCGGGAAGCCCTCGTACGACTACTCCTCGTCGGCCGGGGTGGGCACGGGCGCCCTCGTCCTGCGCTCCGGCGACAAGGCGGTCTTCGACGTCTACGCCCCGCGCGACGGCTACTACACGGTGGTGCCGCGGGCTTCGGCGCCGGTGCGGCTCGCCCTGCACGGGGAGAGCGTGGCGCCAGTGCCGGGCCGGCCGCTGCGGCTCTACCTGGTGGCGGGCAACAACCGCGTCGCGGTGACGGCCAAGCACGCGGCCGTGCGCTCCCTCGACGTCCGGGGCGACGGCTCCACCTCCGGCACGCTCTCCTACGAGGGTGCCTCCGCCACCCTCCAGGGCGGCGCCAAGCTCGTCGACTCCGCCCACGCCTCCGCCGGCTCGTACGTCGGGTGGCTCGGCAACAGTGCCGACAGCACCGCCGAGTTCGCGGTGGACGCGCCCAGGTCCGGCCGCTATCTCCTGGTCGTCCACTACGCGCACAACGACCGCCGCGACAACGGGCACGCCTACAACACCGACATCATGTCCCGTACGGCGGACATCACGGTCGGGACCGGCGACCCGCGGAAGGTCACCTTCAAGAACACCTGGAGCTGGGACGACTACTGGACGGTGGGTGTCCCGGTCGACCTGAAGAAGGGCTCCAACAAGGTGACGTTCGGCAACGCGAGCGCCTGGGCGCCGAACATCGACCGGATCGAGCTGGGCCGCGTCATCGGCTGACCGGACCGGACACGCTGAGGCCTCGGTCCGATGGGGACCGAGGCCTCAGCGGCGCCCTGAGAGTCACTCGTCGTTCACCCAGCGCATGAGCCGTTGCAGGGGGTAGAAGCCGTCGTGGGAGAGGCCCGGTGGCATGCCGCCCGCCCGGCCGAGGGACACCACGCGCTGGACTCCGGCGCAGGCGAGGGCGTCGCGCAGTTCCGCCTTGCGGGCGTCCGGGTACACGCCGACCGTCTGGGTGGCGACCCCGGCGTGTGCAATGGCTTCGGACAGCGCGGCGACCGGAACCACGTTGACGATCTTTCCGTCGGGGTGGAAGTCGACCGGTTCGGGTGAGCGGATGACCAGGCCCCGGCCGTCATAGCCGCCCCACACCCGGTACTCGGGCGCCAGGGAACGCAGTACGTCGATCTCCTCGCGGAGTTCGGCGGCGACCCGCGGTCCGTCGGCGGAGCTGAACTCCCGTGCCACACCCAGGCGTTCGCACAGCAGGGCGGCGTAGCGGTCGGCGTCGTCCCACGAGCCCTCGACGAACTGGAAGCGGCTGGCCACGCACGCCTGCTGGTTGAAGAACGTGGCGTCGGCGGCGCCCGCGTCGGCGACCCGGGCCAGGTTCTCCGGGGATGTGAAGGCCTCTCTTCCGATGAGGGAGATGGAGGTCTTGGGGTCGAAGGAGACGAGTTCGAATCCCGGACCGACGTACCTCAGCGCCCCGCGGATCGTGGCCTCGCCGCCCCAGGCGACCAGCTTGTCGAAGAACTGCGGGCGGAAGAGGACGCTCTCCACCGTCTCGTCGCCGCCGCGCCAGTACACCGCGGAGAAGGAGCGCACCACGGGGTGGCCGGGGGCCACCGCGGCCATCGTGCGCAGGATCGCCGTCGCGGTGAACAGGTCGTTCGAGGGCAGCTTCAGCAGGTTGACGCCCTTGGTGAGGGCGCCGCGCACGACCGACATCGCGGCGACGCCGGGTGCGTTGCCGGCAATGATGTGCACCAGGCGCGGCGGGAACGCGCGGATTGCGGCCGTCCGGTCGTCGGGCAGCCGTACCTCGCGCCAGCCGTCGAGGACGTCCGCTCCGCCGAGTTCGTGGTCGATCTGGGCGTGCAGGCCGGTGCGCTGGAAGCTGCGCCACAGCACGGCATAGGCGCGTTCGAGCACTTCGGCGGGGAGCGGGCTGACCCGGACCATGCGGTCCAGGGCCTCGGCGAGCAGGCCGTCGCGGTCCGCCCTGAGGGCCTCGCCGGTCTCGACGAGCAGGTCGACGATCTCCGCGACGGGCACGTGGAAGGCGGGGCCGGGTTCGGTGCGGGGCCAGACGAGGCGGTCCAGGTCGAGGGCCGGTGCGGTGAAGGCGGCGCCCGGGCGGCCGTGCGCGGTGGGCGAGCCGTGGTCGACCTCGCCGCGGACCACGTGGACCACGGCCACCGGGTCTGCCGCGGTGCCGTCGAGTGTCGTGGGGCTCATCCGTGGATCATCCCTCGCACATAGGAGTCGAGTGTGGCGGCGCAGGTGATCTTGTCGTCGCCACCGAGGTCGCCGTAGCGCTGGATGTCCGGCAGGACGGCCGGCCCCGATCTGCCGCAGTCGCACCGCGAGAAGTCCACGAGGACCCGGTCGCCGCTGATCAGCCCGCCCCAGCGGCCTTCCAGGGAGACGTCCAGGAAGGCGAACCGCCCTTCCACGACGCCGTGTTCCGCGTTCAGCAGCGTCTCGCCCGCCTGGTCCAGCACCAGAGGGATCACCCATGGCGGCACGTGGTAGTTGCCCTTCTCGCAGGCCAGGCAGGAGCCCTGGAGCTCGGTCATGCCGTAGCTGCGTACGCGCCGTACCCCTTCGTAGAAGGCGGCGAACTGCGCCTGGTAGTCGTCGGGCAGGGCGCGGCCCTTGTTGCCGCCGCCGCTGAGCACCAGTGTGTCGGGGTGGAGACTTCCGTCCGGGACGCCCCGGGCGCGCAGGGCCTGGATCAGGGCGAACTGCTGGTTGTTCATCCCGGCGATCAGCAGTGGTTCGTCGCGGTGCGCGGCGATGTCGTCGACGATCCGCGTCACCGCCGCGTCGAGCTCCGCCTCGCGGCTCTCGGACGCCGTTTCGAAGGAGCTGATCTCCTGTGGCGTCGCGGTGCCCTCCGCCATCCTGCGGCGCAGCAGCGCGCTGCTCATCAGCTCGGACACCTTCAGCGGGTCGTCGGTGAGCAGTCGGGTCTCTCCGGGCAACGCGAAGACCTCGGCGTGCCACCGGAAGCCGTCGATGGAGCGCATCGGGCCGCTCGCCGGAGCCAGCAGGTAGCCGCGGCGGGTGGGCTTCGGCGGGAGCGGGTCGGGCCAGCAGGTGAGGTTCTCCAGGATGTCGTGCAGGAATCCCAGGTCGCTCGCGTCGCAGTTGAGGAAGGAGACCTTCCCCGACGTGCCGCTGGTGATGTACGGGCGGTGGCCGGCTGCCGTGATGCGTTCGGTCCACTCGTCGATGTCGCGTACGCCGTCGACGTCGACGGCGTCGGGTTCCACCGCCGAGACGGTCGTGTACCAGCGCAGGAGCCGGTCCCAGCGGCCGGCGGTGATGAGGGAGACGGGGTACGACTTGTAGCTGGTGTGCGAGAAGAGGAGAGGGACGAGGTCCTCGAAGGCGGTGACCTCGCGTACGCCGGTCTCCTCCGCGCGGGTGCGCAGCAGCGGGATGCGTTCGCGGTGGGCGGCGAAGGCCTCACGCGCGGCTTCGAGCTGCAACTCCCTTGTCTCTTGGCCGGGTTGTTCGAAGGTGTCGCCGGACAGAACCAGGGATCGGATCTGTTCGCGTGCGCTTGTCACAGCTCCCACCTCAATCAGTCGCATAGGTTGTCTTTTCGGCGAGGTAGGACGACTCGATCGCGTCCAGGCTCCCGCGCAGTTCCTTGGGGGTGCCGGTCATGGTGATGCGGCCGCGGTGCAGGACGTACACACGGTCCGCGATGTCGAGCACCTTGCGGACGTGCTGTTCGACCAGCAGGGCGCCGAGGCCCTGGTCGGCCGCCTCCCGCACCGCGCGCAGGAGACGGTCGACCACCAACGGGGCGAGGCCGAGGGACAGTTCGTCCGCGAGGAGCAGCCGGGGAGCGCGGCACAGGGCGCGGGCCAGCGACAGCATCTGCTGTTCGCCGCCCGACAGCATGCCCGCACTGGTCCTGAGCCGTTTCTCCAGTTCGGGGAAGAGGGCGAGGGCCTGCTTCGCGGTCACCCTGCCCACGCGGAGGTTGTCGGCGGTGTCGAGGCGGCTGAAGACGGCCCGCTCGCCGACGTAGGCGAGTCCGGCGCGGGCGCGGCGGTGCAGCGGCGACCGGTCGGCCGCGCCCAGCCATCGCACCTCCCCGCTCATCGGCGCCAGGTCGCCGGCCAGCGCCCGGAGGGTCGTGCTCTTGCCGGCGCCGTTGGGTCCGAGCAGGGCGACGACCTCACCGGGGCGGACCTGGAGGTCGAGGTCGCGGACGACGGGTCGGGCGCCGTATCCGGCGGACAGGGCGCTGGCTTCGATCAGGGGCGCGGTGTCGTGCACGGACGTTCTCCTTCGGTCAGCCGGCCGGCTTCGCCGTCAGCACCTTCCGGACGTCGACGAAGGTCGACCCCGCCTTCGCCCACTCGATCTTTCCGTCGCGGATGGTCAGTTCGGTGGCGGTGGTGTTGTGAATGCGGTCGAGGCCCTTGATGGGCAGGGCCGTCGACGCCTTCCAGCTCAGGGGCGGGGTCAGGCCGCCGGTGTCGATGCCCGTCGTGGTGTTCAGCTCCTGCACCAGGGCCTTCGCCGAGATCGTGGGCAGTTGCCTGACGGCCTCGGTGAAGACCTTGAAGGCCACCCAGGTCGTCCCGTTGGCGCCGTTGGTCGTGTCGATGTCCTTGCCCTGGGCCGCCGCGACGAAGTCCTTCCAGGCGGGGTCGGAGATCGGCGGGTAGTAGCCGGTGATCGCGGAGCCCTCCAGCGGACTGCCGCTCCCGCCGGTGCTCTCGGCGAGCTGCGGGGTGAGGTTGCCGACGACGCTGCCGAGCTTCGTCTTGGCGCCGGACTGCACATACGACTTCACGAACAGGTCCGAGTGCGTGCCGAGGATGACGCTCACGCAGTCACTGCCCTTGGTCGCGGCGGCGACCTGCGGGGCGAGGTCGGTCGCGGTGACCGGCACCTTGAGGTCCTTGGGCGCCGCCCCTCCGGCGGAGACCGCGCCGAGGGTGAGGAACTGCGAGACGATCGCGGCGGCGGCCACGTCGTACCGTACGCCGGAGATCTTCTTGCAGCCCTCCTCGACCAGTTGCCGTCCGTGGGCCGCGAACACCACGGGGGTGCCGCCGTTGACCGGGAACGACAGCGGGTTGGAGAACTCCGCCGCCGAGACGCCGGTCCCTCCGATGTAGGGGATGCCGGCCTTCTGCAGGATGGGCATGTAGCGGTCGCCCGCGAGGCTGTAGGAGCCCACCACGGCGACCACCTTCTCGGCAACGGCCTGCTGGGCGCACTTCTCGGCCTCGTCGGGGTCACCCTTCTCGTTGCAGGTGAGTACCTTCAGCGGGCCGCCCTTGATGCCGCCGTTGGCGTTGATCCACTTCTCGTAGGCCTGGGCGGTGAGCCGGATCCCGGGCTGGGCGCTGCCCTGGGTGTCCTCCGGCGCCCAGACCATCACCTTGACCGGCGAGCCCTTCAGTGACGAGGTCTCGGTCGAGCTGCCGGAGGCCTCTCCCCCGCAACCGGCGGCGAGGAGGGCTCCGGTCACCGCGAGACAGCTCGCTGCGGCGGTTCTGCGTCGGCGTGAGTCGTTGTTCATGGTCCCTCCGCGGGGCACGGCCCGGATGGGCGAGGACGAGATGCCGAACAGAATGCGGTGTGCGGTTTCGTTAGTGAAGTACTCTGGACACAATTATTTAAATAAATATGCTGTCTCTCACGCTAGGGATAGGAGGTTCCGGTGGATGACATCCTGCGCTTCGCACTGCTCGGCCTGGGACTCGGTGCGCTGTACGCGCTCACCGCGCACGGCATCGTGCTGGTCTACCGGGGCTCCGGTGTCCTCAACCTCGCGCACGGCGCGATCGGGATGGCCGGCGCCTATGTGCAGTGGGAGCTCGCAAGCCGGCACGGGGTGGGGTACTGGCCCGCCACCGCTTGCGGGGTGCTCGCCTCCGCGGTGCTGGGCGTGCTCACCCATCTGCTGGTGCTCCGCCCGTTGCGCGGGGCGTCCACCCTGGCCCGGCTGGTCGGCACGCTGGCGGTGTTCATCGTGCTCACCGCCGTCGCCGTCAAACGCTACGGAGACAGCCTGCAGTTGGTGCCGGGCAAGCTGCCCACCCGGCTGCTGACGATCGCAGGGGCGACGGTCTCCGAGGACCGTGTCTGGCTGCTCGGCATCGCGGTCGCCGTGACCGTCGTCCTGCACCTCCTCTACAAGCGCACCCTGTTCGGTCTGGGCACCACCGCCGTCGCGGAGAACGAGAACACCGCCGCCGCGCTCGGCTGGTCCCCGGACCTGATCGCCACCGCCAACTGGGCACTGGGCTCGGCGCTCGCCGGACTCACGGGCATCCTGATCGTGCCGGTCATCGGTCTGTCGGTGACCGGGCTGACCACACTGCTGCTGAGCGCGCTGGCCGCCGCCCTGGTCGGCAGGTTCTCGTCGTTCCCGGTCACGCTGGCGGGTGGTCTGGTCATCGGCCTCGTGCAGTCCGAGCTGACCCGCTTCGGCTCCGACGTCACCGGGCTCGCCGCGTCGGTGCCCTTCCTCTTCATCGCGCTCGTCCTGGTCGCGCGCGGTCGAGCGCTCCCCTTGCGTGGCACGTTCCTGGACCGGCTGCCCGCCCTCGGCACCGGACGGGTGCGGCCCGTGCCGCTGGCTGTCGCCGTCGCGGTCGGGTTGTGCCTGGTGGCGCTGTCGACGCCGCTGTGGGCCGACGCGATCACCAACACGCTGGTGCTGTCGCTGATCATCCTGTCGATCGTCGTGGTCACCGGTTACGCGGGGCAGGTCTCCCTCGCGGCCTACGCCCTGGCCGGGACCGGTGCCTTCATCGCGGGACACACCGCGGCCGACTGGGGATGGCCCTTCGAACTCGCTCTGCTGGCAGGTGTGTTGGGTACGGTGCCGATCGGCCTGCTCTTCGCGCTCCCCGCGGTCCGCACGCGCGGGGTCAATCTCGCGATCATCACGCTCGGCCTCGGCACCACGCTGGAGGCGATGGTCTTCCAGAACACCGATCTGTCGACGACCCCCGGCAGCGACGGCATCGCGGTGGGCAAACAGACGCTCTTCGGCATCAGCATCTCCGGAGTCGACCATCCGCAGCGGTACGCCGCCGTGGTGCTGGTGATGTTCGTCGCCGCCACGCTCGTGGTCGCCAACGTCCGGCGCAGCCGGACCGGCCGCCGGCTCATCGCCGTACGGGCGAACGAGCGGGCCGCCGCCGCCCTCGGCATCGACGTCCGCGCGGCCAAGCTCTACGCCTTCGGCCTGTCCGCGGCCATCGCCGCGCTCGCCGGAGTCCTCACCGGCTTCCGCTCGACCTCGGTGGTCTTCTCCGACTTCGCGAGCTTCGACTCCATCACCGCGCTGGGGCTCGCCGTCATCGGCGGTGTCGGCTTCCTCGTCGGCCCGCTGTTCGGCGCCACCTTCGCCGCCGGCACGGTCGGCGCCCGCTTCGGAGACCTGGTGCTGCCCGGGCTGAGCGAGTGGATGCCGTTGATCGGCGGGGTGATCCTGGTGCTGACGCTGGTGGGCAACCAGGACGGCATCGGCAAGGAGCTCGGCAGGCAGGCCAAGGGCGTCCGGCGCAAGCTCTCCCCGAAGCGGGGTCCGGCCGTACGCAAGGACGAGTCGGCGGCCGTACTGCAGGGCGGGCCGGCCGCCCCGAACGTGCCCCGCGCCGCACCGCTCCCCCTCCACGTGCGGGACCTCACGGTCCGCTACGGCGGAGTCGTCGCCGTCGACGGGCTCTCGCTGGACGTCGAACCGGGCCAGGTCGTGGGTCTCATCGGACCCAATGGGGCCGGCAAGACCTCCGCCATCGACGCCGTCACCGGCTTCACCCGGGCCGCGTCCGGCAGTGTGCGGCTCGGCGACCGGGACGTGACCCGTCGGCCGGTGCACCGCCGGGCGGCGGCCGGGCTGAGCCGGTCCTTCCAGTCGCTGGAGCTGTTCGAGGACATGACCGTCCTGGACAACCTGTACGCGGCCTGCGACCGGCCCGGCCGGTGGGCGTACCTCACGGACCTGGTCCGCCCGGGGAGTCGCCCGCTGCCCGCTCATGTGCTCGTCGCCGTGAGGGAGTTCGGGCTCCAGGACAGGCTGGACCGGCCGGTGGGCGACCTGTCGTACGGTGAGCGGCGGCTGCTGGCCATCGCCCGCGCGGTGGCGGCCTCCCCGTCCGTGCTGCTCCTGGACGAACCGGCCGCGGGGCTGTCGGACGACGAAACGCGGGAGTTGGCCCACCTGGTGCGGCGGCTCGCCGAGGACTGGGGCATGGGGGTACTGCTCGTCGAGCACGACGTCGACATGGTCATGAGCGTCTGCGACCGGGTCGTCGTCCTGGACTTCGGACACCGGATCTGCTCCGGTACGCCGGAGGAGGTGCGCCGCGATCCGGCGGTCCGGGCGGCCTATCTGGGCGACCTGGAGCCGGAGACGCTGTCCTGACGGGCCGCCCCGCCCATCCGAGCAGCCAGAAACCGGAGGCGCTGTCCTGAAGCGCCTCCGGCGACTGCGGAGGGAGCCGTGTCACGCGTCCCGCAGGTCCGCGACATACGGCTGGTGGGACAGCAGCCCCCCGTCCACGCGCAGAGTGTGCCCGGTGATGAAGGCCGACTCGTCGGAGGCGAGGAAGACGACCGCCGACGCGACGTCCTCCGGCCGCCCCAGGCGTGGTGTGAGGTGATGGCGCAGCATCGCCTCCCGGATCGCCCCGTGCGCCGAGCCGGAACTCGCGGGCGTGACGATGAACCCCGGGGCGATGGCGTTGCAGCGCACGCCCTGCTTGCCGTACTGGGTGGCGACGTACTGCGTGAGGTTGATGAGGGCGGCCTTGGATGCGCCGTACGCCGGGTTGCGCAGGTCGCCCGCGAGGCCGGCTCCGGACGAGGTGTTGATGACGGAGCCGCCGCCGCGGGCGATCATGTGCGGGACGGCGGCCTGGATGGCGACCATGGGCCCGCGGAGGTTGATCCGCATCGTGTCGTCCCAGACCGCCGGGTCGGCCTCCACGACGGCGAGGTCCTGGCGGGCTGCCAGATGGGTGGCCGCCGCGTTGTTGTGCAGGACGTCGAGCCCGCCGTACGTCTCGACCGCCGCGGCCACCATGGCCCGTACGGAGTCGACGTCGCCCAGGTCGACACCGACCGCCGTCGCGGAGCCTCCGGTGGCGCGGATCTCCTCCGTCACCGCCTTGGCTCCGTCGACGTTCAGGTCGGCAACGACCGTGTGCGCGCCCTCGGCCGCCAGGCGGCGGGCGGTGGCGGCGCCGATGCCCGACGCCGCGCCGGTCACGATCGCGATCTTGTCATCGAGTCGTCCCATGGCCTGACTCCCCTTCCCGGTCGGTGAGTTCGCTGCCGACGATGGACACGAACGAGACGCATTCGCCGGGCCCGCCGCCGAGGTTGTGCGTCAGGGCGAGCGAGCGGCCCTCGGCCACGGACCTCACCGTCCGCTCCGGCGGTGCCTCGCCCCGCAGTTGGAGCCAGGCCTCGAACATCATGCGCAGGCCGGAGGCTCCGATGGGGTGGCCGAAGGCCTTGAGGCCGCCGTCGGGGTTGACCGGCAGTGAGCCGTCCAGATCGAAGGCGCCGCTGGTCACGTCCTTCCAGGCCTGTCCGCGTTCGGCGAAGCCGAGGTCCTCCATCAGCACCAGCTCCGTGGGCGTGAAGCAGTCGTGGACCTCGGCGAGCGCGAGTTCGGCGCGCGGGTCGGTGACGCCCGCCTGCCGGTAGGCCTCCTGGGCGGAGGCGACGACCTCGGGGAAGGTGGTGAAGTCGTACTCCGGGTCGAGGAGCCCGTCCGCCGGGCCGGCGACGAAGGACAGCGCCTTCACGAAGATCGGCCGGTCGGTGTACCTGTAGGCGTCCTCGGCCCGGACGACGATCGCGGCGGCCGAACCGTCCGAGACGCCCGAGCAGTCGAACACGCCGAGCATGCCCGCTACGGTCGGCGCCGAGCGGATGCGTTCCAGCGGAACCTCCTTGCGGAACTGGGCGCGGGGGTTGCGGGCTCCGTTGACGTGGTTCTTCCAGGCGATGCGGGTGATGACGTCCTTCATCTCCTCATCGGCGAGGCCGTACTTGGCGGCGTACGCCGGGGCGAGGAGGGAGAAGTTCGCCGGAGCGGTGATTTCGCCGCGACTGTCGTCGCCGGCGCCCGGGATGGCGGTGCCGGACAGCCCGGACATGCCGGAGTCCTTGAGCTTCTCGACGCCGACGGCCATCGCCACGTCGTACGCGCCCGACGCCACCGCGTAACAGGCGTTGCGGAGCGCCTCGGAGCCGGTCGCGCACATGTTCTCGACGCGGGTGACCGGCTTGTGGGGCAGGCGCAGCGCCCGGCTCAGGGTCAGCCCGGACACGCCGGACGCCTGGGTGCCGAACCAGAACGCGTCGATGTCGTCGAGCGTGACGCCGGCCGAGGCCACCGCCTCACCGACGGCGTCGACGAGCAGGTCGTCCGCCGAGCGGGTCCAGTGTTCGCCGAAGGGCGTGCAGCCCATGCCGACGATGGCGACCCGGTCCCGGATTCCGTGCGAGCTCATCCGCGTGTCTCCTCGGTCTCGCCCGCGCGCACCGGCCGGGCCTTCCAGAAGTAGTTGTGGACGCCGGCGGCGGTGACGGTTCGCCGGAACGTCATCTCCACCCGGGCGCCGATGACGGCGTCGGCCTCGGTCGCGTCGGTCAGCTGGCAGCGGAACCGGCCGCCGCCGTCGTAGTCGACGACCACGACGAGCATCGGCGGACTGGGGGTGTGGGCCAGCCGGTCGACGGTGAACGTGGCGACCGTGCCGCGCACGTGCTCCATCGGCTCGTCGGTCATGGTGTCCACGCTCCGGCAGGACACGCACACCCGGTCGGGCGGCAGATGCCGGGTGCCGCACTTCTCGCAGCGGGAGGCGACGAAGCCGTACTTCCAGCCCGCGCGGCGGTGTGCGGGCGGGGCGTAGGGCGGCTCGGGGTCCGGGCGGCGGGGTGGTTCGCGGTCGAGGAGGCCGCGCCAGGAGAGGTAGGTGGCGTACGGCATCGGCGCACTGCCCGCGGCGATCTGCGCGGCGACCGGGCGGGCGCTGCGGTGTGCGGGGAGCGCGTCGGCGGTGCGCAGCAGGAGGACTCCGGCGCCGTCGCCGAGTACGACGAGCGCGACGGTCTCGCCCGGCCCGGCGCGATCGAGGACGTCGGCGAGGAGGAGACCGGGCTGGGCGGTGCCGGCGTTGCCGATCGCCGCGGTGAGGTCCGGGGTCACCGCCTCGGGACGTACACCCGCCGTACGCCGGACCGACGCGCACGCGCGCGCGTGCAGGCCGGAGACGACGAGGTGGTCGATCGCCTCGCGGCCAAGGCCCGCCTGGGTGAGGGCACCGCTCAGCGCCTTGTCGGCGAGGGACACGTAGATCTCCTCGGCGAAGCGCTCCTCCCAGACGCGGGAAGCGGGCGCGCCCGGCAGCCGCCAGCGGTCGAGGATCTCGTCGCTCACGGTGTCGTGGGCGAGCAGCTCCGCGAGGACGGGGGCTCCGTTGCGGTGGCCGCCGAAGACGAACGCCGCCGCGCCGTCGCCGCCCGCGACCTCGTCGGCGCCGCCGGGCAGGCCGGTGCGCAGGTCGGAGAGGACCGTCAGGGTGGGCACGGGCGAGCGGGCGGCGGTGACCAGCGCGCCGAGGCCGGAGCGGACGGAGCCGGCCATGTCGACGGCGAGCACGTGCTCGTCCAGGCCGAGCGCGGCGTGGACGGCGGTCGCGTTCGTCTTGTCGAGGTAGGCGGGCGCGGCGGTGGCGAGGAAGAGCTGGCCGATGCGGGGGCGCAGGCCGTCGCGGGCCAGGGCGCCACGGGCCGCCTCGACGGCCATGGACGTGGTGTCCTCGTCGTAGCCCGCCACCGCGCGGGTGCCGCGTCCCGCCGGCGTCCCGAGCGTGGCGGCGACATCGGCACGGGCGAGGCGGTGGTACGGCACGTAGGCGCCGTACGCGATCAGTCCGGCCATCAGCGTCCTCCCTTGGCGTTGGTTGTGTCCTTCGGCCGTTCGAAGACCGCGGCAAGGCCCTGGCCGCCGCCGAGGCACATGGTCTCCAGGCCGTAGCGGGCCCGGCGGCGGTCGAGTTCGCGCAGCAGGGTGGCGAGGATGCGGCCACCGGTGGCACCGACCGGGTGGCCCAGCGAGATACCGGAGCCGTTGACGTTGAACCGCTCGAAGTCGGTTTCGGTCAGGCCCCATTCGCGGGTGCAGGCCAGAACCTGGGCGGCGAAGGCCTCGTTGAGTTCGATCAGGTCGATGTCGGCGAGCTTCAGCCCGGCCCGCTCCAGGGCCCTGGCCGTGGCGGGAACGGGGCCGATGCCCATCGTCTTCGGCGGGACGCCCACGACGGCCCACGAGACCAGGCGGCCCAGCGGGCGCAGGCCCAGTTCGGCGGCGCGCTCGGGGTGGGTCACGACGCAGAGCGCGGCGCCGTCGTTCTGACCGCTGGCGTTGCCCGCCGTGACGGTCGCCTCCGGGTCCTGGCGCCCGAGCACGGGCCGCAGCTTCGCGAGCTTTTCCAACGTCGAGTCGGGGCGCGGATGTTCGTCGGAGTCGACGACGGTCTCACCCTTGCGGGTTCGCACCGTCACGGGCACGATCTCGTCGGCGAACCGGCCCTCCCGCTGGGCCGCGACCGCCTTCTCGTGCGAGCGCAGGGCGAGCCGGTCCTGTTCCTCGCGGGGGATGGCGTACTCGCGGCGCAGGTTCTCGGCGGTCTCCAGCATGCCGCCGGGGACGGGGTGGTTCACGCCCCCGGAGGTGATCCGGCCGCGGGCCAGCCGGTCGTGCAGGGTGGTGCCCGCGCCACGTACGCCCCAGCGGACGTCGGTGGTG
Source organism: Streptomyces sp. NPDC002888 (assembly GCF_042888465.1). Classification (NCBI taxonomy): domain Bacteria; kingdom Bacillati; phylum Actinomycetota; class Actinomycetes; order Kitasatosporales; family Streptomycetaceae; genus Streptomyces; species Streptomyces sp. NPDC002888. The sequence goes on from NZ_JBIAPU010000031.1 coordinate 113,498, forward strand.
TAGAACTCGGCCTGGCTCATGGACTCGACGCCGCCGGCCAGCACGAGGTCGCTCGCGCCGGTCTGCACCTGCATCGCCGCGGTGATGATCGCCTGGAGTCCGGAGCCGCAGCGGCGGTCGATCTGCAGTCCCGGCACCTCCACCGGCAGACCGGCGTCCAGAGCGGCCACACGGCCGATGGCGGGGGCCTCGCCGTTGGGGTAGCACTGGCCGAGCAGGACGTCGTCCACGGCGGCGGGCGGTATGCCGGTGCGTTCCAGCACGGCGCGTACCACCGTGGCGGCGAGCTCGGCCGCCGTCACGTCGCGGAAGACGCCGCCGTAGCCGCCGACGGGAGTACGCACGGGTTCGCAGATCACCGCGTCCCGAAGGAGTGCGGGCATCGATCACGCCTTTCTCGAGTCGTCACATGTACCGGCCGCCGGTCACCTCGACCACGGCTCCGGTGACGTAGCTCGCCATGTCGGAGGCGAGGAAGAGGACGACCTGGGCGACCTCGGCGGGTTCGCCCGCGCGGCCCAGGGGGATCTCGGCGAGCTTCGCGTCCCAGGCGGCCGCGGGCATCGCCTCTGTCATGGCGGTGCGGATCAGGCCGGGCTGTACGGCGTTGACGCGGATCCCCGCCTTCGCGAGCTCCTTGGCGGAGGCTTTGGTCAGGCCGACGAGTCCGGCCTTGGCGGCGCTGTAGTTCGTCTGGCCGAAGTTGCCGACCTTGCCGGCGATGGAGGAGATGTTGACGATGCTGCCGCCCCGACCGTGCGCGCGCATCGCCTCGGCGGCGTACCGCGTGCCGTTCCAGGCGCCGGTCAGGTGCACGTCGACGACGGCACGGAAGTCGGCGAGGGCCATCTTGCGCAGGGTCGCGTCCCGGGTGATCCCGGCGTTGTTGACCATGACGCCGACCGGCCCGAAGGTGTCGGCGCAGTGGGCGACGAGGGCGGCGACCTCGTCCTCGTCGGTGACGTCGCAGCGCAGCGAGGTGGCGGCCACGCCGTTCTCGGCCAGGCGCTCGGCGGCCTGTGCCGCGGCTTCCTCGTTGATGTCGCCGAGGACGACGGATGCGCCCTCGGCGCCGAGGACGCCGGCGATCTCGAAGCCGATGCCCTGTGCGCCGCCGGTGATCACCGCGTTCCGGCCGTCCAGCAGTCCCATGTCAGCCCGCCCCGAGTCGACGCCATCCCTCAACCATTCCTCTTAAATAGATAACCTATTATGCTGAAACTATCAACGGGTGACGGGTGGGCTCAGCCAGGAGGCAAGGGACATGGACATCAGCTATCCCCCGGAGACCGAGGCGTTCCGTACCGAGGTCGAGGACTTCCTCGCCCAGGCACTCCCGGCCGGCTGGAAGGGCATCGGCGCCCTCGGGGAGGAGGAGGCCTGGGCCTTCGCCCGCGACTGGCGCCGCCGGCTCGGCGAACGCGGCTTCCTCTCCCTGACCTGGCCCGAGCGGTACGGCGGCCGCGGCCTGTCCAAGCTCCACCAGGTCGTCCTGATGGAGGAACTCGCCCGGGCCGGTGTGCCGTTCGGGCTGCCGCAGGACACCTTCGGCGTGAAGATGCTGGCGAACACGCTGCTGCGCTGGGGCACGGAGGAGCAGAAGAGCCACTTCCTGCCGCGGATCCTCAGCGGCGAGGACACGTGGTGCCAGGGGTACTCGGAGCCGGACGCGGGCTCGGACCTGGCTTCGCTGAAGACCCGCGCCGTGACGGAGGGCGACGAGTGGGTGATCGACGGCCAGAAGGTGTGGACGTCCGGCGCCCACCACAGCGACTGGATCTTCGTCCTGGCCCGCACGAACCGGGACGCCTCCAAGCACCGCGGCATCTCCTTCCTCCTCGTCCCGCTCGACCAGCCCGGTGTCGAGGTGCGGCCGTTCCGCATGATGAGCGGGCAGATGCACTTCAACGAGGTCTTCTTCAACGGCGCCCGCACTCGCGCCGGTCTCGTCGTCGGCGGGGTCGACAACGGCTGGACGGTCGCCCAGAGCCTGTTGGGCGTGGAGCGGGGGGAGGAGGCGGCCACCAACCCGATCCTGTTCCGGGCCGAGGTGGAGCGCCTCGTCGAGCTGGCCCGCCAGTACGGCAAGGACCGGGATCCGGTCGTACGGCAGCGGATCGCCTGGTGCTGGTCCAAGGTCGAGATCATGCGCTACCTCGGCTACCGGATCCTCACCGGCTGGCTCAAGGGCGCCGAGCCCGGCCCCGAGACGTCGATCGCCAAGCTGTACTGGAGCGAATACCACGCCGAGGTCACCGACCTCGCGATGGACATCATGGGCCTGCACGGCCAGGTACCGGTGGGCCGCCCGCCCCTGCGGACCTACCGCACCGACGACCCCGGCGCCGCCAACTCCTCCGCGTCCTGGGCGACGACGTACCTGATCGCCCGCTCGGGAACGATCTACGCGGGGACGTCCCAGGTGCAGCGGAACATCCTCGCAGAGAAGGTGCTCGGGCTGCCGAGGGAGCCGAGGGCCGCGGCGGGTTAGGGCCTGCGCATCCCCGACCAGGCACGTCGAAGCCTCATGCCCGTTGGGCGCACGGCCCGGGTGGGTCTATCGTCGGATCGTGGGCCAAAGCGATGGAGGGCGGCCGGTAATGCCGCAGGACGAGGCCGTGATCGGCTGTACGGGGAAAGTGCTCGTCGGAACCCGCGGGTCCACGGGCCCCGGCGAGATCCTGGTGCGGGTCAGAGGCGGCTCCGAGACCTTTCTCGCCTGGTCGGAGGATCCACTGCCCACGGGGGCGACGGTGCTCGTGATCGAGTCGCGTGGATGTCGTGAGGTCGGCGTCATCGAGTGGGTGGATCCATTGGACGCGCTCGGCGATCCCGCCGAGCCGACTGAGGAGTAGAAAGAGAAATGTTCGGATACCGCGTTCCCGCTCCCGACGAGGCGATGTTGATCTCGGGGGGCCGGCGGGGACTGGGGGGCGCGCCGTTCCGAGTGGTGACGGGGCACGGCAAGTTCGTGGTCCCGTTCTTCCGCAAGACCCGTTTCCTCACGCTGTCGATGTGCGAGTCCGAGGTCACCGAGACCTGTGTGACCCGGCAGGGCATCGCGCTGCACGTTCGTGCCGTGATCGCGTTCAAGGTCGGCAACGACCACGAGAGCATCATCAACGCGGGCCAGCGTTTCCTCTCCGACCAGGACCAGATGTCGGTCCTGACCGGCCGGATCTTCGCCGGTCACCTGCGGGCCATCATCGGCTCGATGACCGTCGAGGAGATCGTCACCGAGCGGCAGAAGCTCGCCGCGGAGGTCCTGGACACCTCGAAGATGGAGATGGCGAAGATCGGCCTGATCGTCGACTCGCTGCAGATCCAGTCGATCGACGACGGCGACGCCGGCTACATCGACGCGATGTCGGCGCCGCACAAGGCGGCCATCCAGCGGCAGGCCCAGATCGCCCAGGCGCAGGCCACCCAGGCCTCGGTCGAGGCGGAGCAGGAAGCGGCCCGCAAGCAGGCCGAGTACTCCCGGCAGACCGCCATCGTCAAGGCCGAGTACTCCGCCGAGGTGGACCGCGCGCAGGCGCAGGCCGCCCAGGCCGGACCGCTGGCGCAGGCCCACGCCCAGCAGGAGGTGCTCGCCGCCCAGACCGAGCTGGCACAGCGCCAGGCCAAGCTGCGCCAGCAGCAGCTGGTGGCCGAGATCGTGAAGCCCGCCGAGGCCGAGGCCGAGCGGATCAGGGTGCTCGCCGCCGCCGACGCGCAGCGCATGAAGATCCAGGCGGAGGCGGCGGCCTCCTACGACCGGGTCGCGCTCGACCGGATGCTGATCGACCAGCTCCCGCAGATCGTGAAGGAGGCCGCGGGCGGTCTCGCCGGCGCCAACGTCAACGTCCTCAACGGCGCGGACGGCCTCGGCGAGATCGCCGCGGGCCTGGTGTCCCAGGGCCTGACCATCCTCGACTCGGTCCGGCAGAACCTGAACGGCCCGGACTCCTCCGACGGCCGCCGCCCCGAGGAGGGCAACCCCAACGGCCTGATCCAGCTGCACTCGGGCAAGGACAAGAAGGCCGACAACGGCTCGGTGGACCTGGACTAGCTAGGACCTGTCCGGCCGATCAAGTCGCAGGAAAGCGGCGGCGCCAGATCAGTGCCGGTGAGCGGGGTGTGGTGCGTGCAGCTGCAAGGCGGAGGAGGGAGTCGACGCGGAGCGTCGGCGACCGACGACAACGCGGCGGATGTGCGTGCCACACCCCTCGTCTGCGGCATGATCGGCCGGGCAGGTCCTAATCGGCGCTCTCGAAGGTCCTGAGCTCGGGCACCGGACGTGGGCCGGTCCCCGGGCGCCAGCCCGCGTCGAGTTTTCGCAGGCCCACGCCGTCCGGTGCCCAGATGTGGCAGCTGTTCAGCACTCCGGCGGTGCCTCGCGGGTTGTGGGTCGGATCGCCGCCGACCCGACGCGACGCTCCCGCCGAGATGGCGGCCTGTACGACCGCGGGACCAAGAACACGGGCCAGCTCGTACAGGTGCGTACAGCCGGACACCCCGCGGAACCGCCCCTGGAGGGCCCGGTTGTATCCGGCGGCGACGCTCATCCCGACCAGGCCCTCGAAGACCGGGGCGATCAGCGGGCACTCGGCGTGCGGAAAGGTCGCCATGTCCGCCTCGGCGGCCACGACGACCATGTCGGCCAGACGGATCCGTACCGCGAGCCCCATCCGGTGCACCACCCCTCCCGGCGCCTCCTCCCAAGGCCGTTCGTCGCGCAGTTCGGCCTCCACCGAGATCTCGTCGCCGGGCTCCTCGTAGGCGGAGACGGTGATCGTACGGCGGTGCAGCGGGAGTTCGGGGCGGGTCACGACGTGGCCTCCTCGAGCGTGGACGTGGCCTCGCCCAGACCCGCGAACTCCGGCTGCCGGCGCTCGATGAAGCTGAGCACGCCCTCGCGGTAGTCCGGGGCCCGTTTCGCGGTGGCCAGGAGGGCGGCCGCGCGGTCGCTGCTCTCGGTGAAGGTCCGGGCCTGGTCGTCGGCGAGCTGCCGTTTGATGAGGGACATCGCGTACGGGCTGGCCGACCGGGCCAGTTCCCGCGCGTAGGCGAGCGCCGTCGGCAGGAGTTCCTCAGGCTCGGCCAGCCGGTTGACCAGGCCCATCGCCAGGGCCTCCGTGCCGGTGATCCGGCGCGAGGACAGCAGCAGATCACTCGCGTTGCCGTAGCCGATCAGCCGCGGCAGGATCCAGGACACACCGTCCTCGGCGACCAGCCCGCGCGCGCTGAAGGCGGCGGCGAACCTGGCGTGCGGCACGGCGAACCGGACGTCGCACATCAGCGCCTGGTTGAACCCGATGCCGGCACAGGCGCCGTTGACGGCCGCCACCACCGGCTTGGGGAAGGACATGGGCCGGGTGCGCGGTGGCAGCTGGTCGGTGGGCCACGGGCGGGCGCCGGACGACGCCGCGTCCAGCACGCTCATGTCCATCCCGGGGCAGAAGCTGCGCCCGGCGCCGGTGAGCACCACGGCCCGTACCCGTGGATCCGCCTCGGCCCGGTCGAACAGCTCGTTGTAGAGCAGCTCCATCTCCAACGTCCAGGCGTTGTGCCGCTCGGGCCTGTTGAGGGTGAGGAGCATGACCCCGTCGTCGGTGAGCTCGGTGAGGATCACCGGGGTCGGGTTCTCGGTCATCGAGGTCACTCCCACACTCCCACGGGCCGCCCGTCGGTTTATAGCTAGATGAATCATCTATATACCAGAGGCGGCCCGGGCGCCAGACCGGATACCGCAAAGGCAAGATCAGCCACCCCTTGACCTGGTACCCTCGATGCACTAAGACGATTCATTTTGCTATATGAGGTATGAGGAGAGCCCACCGTGGCCGAGGCAGCCCGCGCAGCAGAAACGGCGACCGTGCCCGCCCCCTCCCGCAACCGCGTCGGACGTCAGGTCCGGGTCCCGAAGACCGCCGAGCTGGTCGCCGCGCACCTGCGCCGCCAGATCGTACGGGGTGAGCTGAAGCCCGGCGACGCACTGCCGCCGGAGTCGGGCCTCATGGAACAGTTCGGCATCTCCCGGCCGACCCTGCGCGAGGCGTTCCGGGTCCTGGAGTCGGAGTCCCTCATCACGGTGCGCCGCGGTGCCCACGGCGGCGCCCGGGTGAGCGCTCCCGACGCGGAGGTCGCCGCCCGCTTCGCCGGCCTGATCCTCGAGTACCGCGGCGCCACCCTCGGCGACATCTACCGCGCCGCGGCCGTCATCGAGCCGCCCTGCGCCCGCCAGCTCGCCGCCAAGCACACGGCGGACGACATCAAGCGGCTGCGCGACGCGGTGGCGGCCGAGAAGTCCGTCCTGGACGACCCGCTCGCCCTCGTCGACGCGCAGGACGCCTTCCACGCCCTCCTGGTCGAGCTCACCGGCAACCAGACGCTGATCCTGCTGTGCGGCATGCTGCGCAACATCATCGACCGGGCCAACGCCTCCTACACCGCGGCCGCCACCGACGCCGAGACCCAGAAGGCACAGGCCCTCAAGGGACACCGGGCGCACGTGCGACTGGTCGGCCTGATCGAGTCCGGCAAGGCCGACGAGGCCGAGAAGCTGTGGCAGCGGCACATCTCCAGCGCCGACGACGTCGTGAACGCGGCCGGCCCCAAGACGGTGCTCGAGCTCATCGACTGAGCGACGTCAGGAACCGCCGCCCAGCCTTCCCGCCCTCACCCCTTGCCTCCTTCAAACAGTTAGATAATTATAGGAGGCGTACTGAATAGCTCTGGGGTCCGGAGGCGACGGCCATGGCCGAACAGCGCAAGCGCATCTTCGACTGCGACCAGCACATGTACGAGGAGCGGGACTCCTTCACCCGCTACCTCCCGAAGGAGTTCCTCGGGCAGGCGGTGGCCCCGGTCACCCTGGCGGACGGCCGCGAGGTCATCCTCGCCGGGGACCGGATCGTCGTCTGTCTCGAGCCGGAGTTCGGGCAGGTCTACCGGCCCGGCTCGCTCAAGGAGATGCTCAAGGCGATGGCCTCGGGCAATCCCGAGGAGACGTACCAGTTCGAGCCGATGCACGAGGCGTACCAGAACCGCGAGGCACGCCTGCGGATCATGGACGAGCAGGGCCTGGACCAGACGATCATGTACCCGGGCGGCTGGGCACTGGTCGCCGAGGAGTATGTGCAGGGCGTCGAGCCGCTCTACGCCAACTACCACTCGTTCAACCGCTACATGAACGAGGTCTGGGGCTTCAACCACCAGGACCGCATCTACTCCCCCGCCCTGCTGTCCCTGCGCGACCTGGACCACGCGGTGAAGGAGCTGGAGTACGTCCTGGAGCAGGGCGCGCGGTTCATCATGCTGCCCACCGGCCCGCAGTACGGCCGCTCCCCGGGCGACCCGTACTTCGACCCGTTCTGGAAGCTGCTCAACGAGGCCAAGGCCAGCGTCTGCTACCACATCAGCGAGTTCTACTACAACTCGAACGTCGCCCCCGCCTGGGGTCACGACCCGAACCCCATCCACTTCCGGATGTCCGCGTGGCAGTGGATGAACACCTACGGTCAGCGCCCGATCGAGGAGACACTCTCCGCGCTGATCTTCGACAACCTCTTCGGCCGCTTCCCCGACATCAACGTCCTGGTGTCCGAGTTCGGCGCCGAGTGGGTGCCGCACTTCGTGCGCCACATGGACAAGAGCCGGGGCATGGGCCGCAACGGCCCCTGGATCGGCGGCCAGTTGGACGAGCGTCCCAGCCAGGTCTTCCGCAAGCACGTGCGCGTGGTGCCCTACCCGGAGGACGACATCCCGAGCCTGGTCAAGCGCCTCGGATACCACGAGTCCATCGTGATGGGCTCCGACTTCCCGCACGCTGAGGGCATCGCCAACCCGGCCGACTACCGCAAGCTCCTCGCGGAACTCGACGAGTCGGTGCAGGACGACATCATGTACAACAACGCTCAGCAGCTGATCAGCCGCTGAGCGAAGGGGAGTTGGAGGGGCGGGCCCGATACGGGTCCGCCCCTCGGTCGGTCAGTCGGTGAGGTCGGCCGCCAGGTTCGCCAGGTTCGTCAGCAGCGCGGTGCCACGCCGGGAGTGGTCGTAGCCGGCGAGCGGATAGCCGTTGCTCAGGCAGGCGAAGGACAGGCCCGTCTCCGGGTCCATGAAACCCAGTTGGTAGGCGGCCCCGGCACTGCCGAAGAGCGCGGGCGATCCGGTGGACGGCAGGCCGCTGCCCGCGTCCGGCCCCGCCACCGTGACGAACAGCCCCATGCTGGTCCGCCGGCCGCCACCACCGCCGTAGATCTGCTCCCCGTACGGACGCTCCGTCAGCCGTACCCGGGTGCCCTCCGCCACGGCCTGCGGCTTCCACAGGCCCGAGTGCTCGAGGGCCTGGAAGAACAGGGCGACGTCGGCGGCGGTGGCGACCAGGGCGTGGCTGGGCTCCCCCGCCGCCAGGACGCGCGGGTCGGAGAGGTACCAGGGCCCCCAGGGGTCGGCCTCCTGGTCGTCGCTCGTGCGGTCGGTGGCGGTCATCGGGGCGACGGTGCCCGGCTGCCGCTCCACCGGGACGCCGAGCTCGATCGACGACAGGCCGAGTGGCCGGGCGATCCGCTCGTGCAGATATCCGGCGAAGGACAGCCCCGTGCGCCGCTCGACGATCTCCGCGACCAGCCAGGCGGCCGAGGTCAGGTGGAACTGGAAGCGGCTGCCCGGCGGGTAGTCGAGCCGCCAGCGGCCGAAGGCGGCGAGCCGCTGCTCGCGGTCGAGCATCTTCGGGTGGCCGAGCGGTGCGAAGGGGAAGCCGGCGGTGTGGGTGAGCACCTGCTCGACCGTCACCGCCTCCTTCCCGTTCGGCGCGAACTCCGGGATGATCGCTGCGACCTGCTCGCCCACATCCAGCAGACCCTCGCCGATCAGCTTCCACACCACGCCCGCGACGATCGAGCGGCCGACCGACTGCAGGACGTACCGGGTGCCGGGGTCGGCGTCGCCCCAGGTCTCGAAGGCCACGAGCCGGCCGCCCCGGGCCACCGCGACCTGCGCGGACGGCAGTGGTCCGTGCTCGACCTCCAGACGGATCCTGCGAAGCAGTACGTCCAGCCGGTGCGGGTCGACGCCGACGGCCTCCGGGCCGACGACCGTGTGGTCAAGCATCACATGACTCTCCCTGCTCTCCTTCGCGAGCGGTGGGCTCCCGCAGGCTGCGCCGTACGACTTTGCCGTTCGCGTTGCGCGGCAGTGTGTCCACGAACCGCCAGCGGACGGGGACCTTGAACCCGGACAGCCGAGCGCGGGTGTGACTCCTGAGCTCCGCCGGCTCCGGCGGGGCGTCGGGATCGGACGGTACGACGAAGGCGACGACGGTCTGGCCGAGCCGCTCGTCGGGGGCGCCGGTGACCGCCACGTCCGCCACGCCGGGGTGGGCGGCCAGGACCGTCTCCACCTCGAGCGGGTGGACGTTCTCGCCACCGCGGATGATCATGTCGGTGCGTCGGCCGAAGAGGTAGAGATAGCCGTCCTCCGCCGTCCGGCCCAGGTCGCCGCTGTGCAGCCATCCTGCGGCGTCGATCCGGAAGAGATGGTCGGCGCGGGCGTGAATCTCGCCGACGCCGTCCGGCCCGGCGTCGTGGACCCTGATCTCGACTCCGGGGGCGGGCCGCCCCACCGACCGCAGCAGCTCGGTGCGTCCCGCGACCGCCTCCCGGTGGTCCTCGGGGGTGAGCACGCTGATCGGCGAGCCCTCGGTCTGGCCGAACATGTTGAGCATGCGGACGCCGGGCATCGCCGCGTACGTCCGCCGCAGCGTGCCGGGCCGGACGGGCGCGCCGCCGTACTGGAGGACCCGGAGACGGTCGTGCCGTGCCTGGCCGGCCGCCAGCAGGCTCTCCAGCATTGCCGGGACCATGCTGGTGTGCGTGGTGCCGAGGTCCCGCAGCAGGGCCCAGCCCTCGACGGTGAAGCGGGGCAGGCCGGTGATCAGGGCGCCCGCGGCGAGGGCGACGGCGATGTTGCCGAGGCCCGCGATGTGGTGGAAGGGCGCGCTGCCGCCGTAGAAGCTGTCGGGGTCGAGCGCACACAGGTGCCCGTTGACGCGGGCACGGGCGGCCAGGCGTCGCTGGGTCATGGGGACGGGTTTGGGCAGGCCGGTCGTCCCGGAGGTGTGGAGGACGGCGGCGAGTTCGTCGGGCTCGGCGGCCAAGGCCCGTGCGCAGGGGCGCAGTTCGGGCACGATCTCGATCCGCCGGCCGGACAGCTCGGCTACCTGTCTGCCGAGGTCGGCGAACTCGGTGTGCGCCACGAGCACTTGGGCCTGTGTCTCCTTGACCACCGCGGCGATCTCGTACGGGGTCATGCGCACCCCGAGCGGCGCGAGCGGGTGGCCCGACCCGGCGCCGCCGATCACCAGGGCGAGCGCGTCGGCGCAGGTGGCGACCAGCGCGGGCACCGGGACGCCGGCGTCGAGGCCGAGGGTGTCGAGCCAATCGGCCGCGCCGCCGGCCCGGTCGAGGAGTTCGCGTCCGGTCCAGGACAGGTCACCGAACCGGACGGCGGGGCGGGCATGGTCGTAGGCGCGGCTCACCATGGCGGTCCAGGTGGCTGTCGGCCCGGCCTCCTGTGCGGCGCCCACGGCTCAGGGGTCCAGACGGGCCGTCGCGGTGCCGCCGACCACCTCGGCGCCGTCCTGGTTGAGGGTGCGCAGGGAGAAGTGGGCGACCGGGCCGGTCGGTGTGTCCTCGATCGACTCGACGGTGACCGTGGCGGTGAGGGTGTCGCCGGGCCAGACCTGGGCCTTGAAGCGCACGCCGTACCGCAGGAGCGACTCGGGGCCGACCCAGTCGGTGAGAACCCGGCCGGTCATGCCCATCGTCAGCATCCCGTGGGCGAAGACCCCGGGATATCCGGCGGCCTCGACGGCGAACCGCTCATCGGTGTGCAGCGGGTTGAAGTCGCCGGACGCGCCGGCGTACTGAACGATCCGGGTGCGCTTGAGGTCGTCGACGAGGACACACTCGCGCACCTCGCCGACCTTGATGTCGTCCTGGCTCAGACTCATCGGGCGTCCTTCGGGGTTGCCGGGCCGTCGGGGACGACGGCCACGGTGACGGCGCTGACGACCGGTTCGCCGTCGGCGTCCCGGTACTCGGTGATGCGCTCACTGAAGAGCAGACGGCCGCTGCGGCCCCGCTTCTCCCAGCTGCGGCCGGGGACGGTGTGCGCGTAGAGCGTCTCGCCGACGCGCACCGGGCGGTGGTACTCGAAGTGCTGCTCGGCGTGGAGCCCACCGCCGCCCTCGGCCATCACCCCGGGGTCGCGGCCGGACCCGAACCACTCCTCGTCCGGCTTGGGCCGCAGGTGGTACCCCGGGTCGAAGTGGGCGCTCGCCATGGTGAAGGTGGGCGGGGCGAGCGCGGTCTCGCCCCGGTAGGCCGGGTTCTCGTCGCCGATGGCGCGGGCGAACAGCATGATGTGCCCGGCCTCGACGGGGAACGGTTGCCCTGTCATCGTCGTGCTCCTCGTTCGATACAGCGGGTCAGTACGGCAGGAACGCGTCGCGGGTGGCCTCGTCCGGGTCGAAGCCCGGCGGCAGCCCCTCGAACTTGGGCTCCCGCTTCTCCATGAAGCTCGCCACGCCCTCCCGGAAGTCGGGCGAGCCCGCGAAGAACTCCATGGCGGAGTAGGAGCGGGCCAGGGCGTCGGTGAAGGTGCGGTCGAGGTCGCCGTACACCTGGTGGCGTACGACGGCCATGGCGCGTGGGGAGCAGTTGCGGGCGATGTCCCGGGCGTAGGCGCGGGCGGCGGCCGGCAGGTCCTCCGGCTCGACGACCCGGCTGACGAGGCCGAGGTCCTTGGCCTCGTCGGCGTCGAAGACGCGGCCCGACAGCAGCAGGTCGAGTGCGTTCTCCAGGCCGACAACGCGTGGCAGGACGTACGGCAGGTTGTACTCGCCGGCGAGGCCGCGGCGGGTGAAGGCGGTGGTGAAGCGGGCTCCGCGGGCGGCGAAGCGGATGTCGCAGATCAGCGCCTGGACCAGGCCGATGCCCGCGCAGGCGCCGTTGACGGCGGCGATCATCGGCTTCGGCAGGTTCCGCCTGCTGTACATCGGGACGCGGGCCTGGAGGTCGAGGGACTGCCCCGGCTGCGCGTTCTGCTCCAGGCGCTGGACGTCCATCCCGGGGCAGAAGGCCTTGCCCGAGCCGGTGACGATCACGACACGGACGGCCGGATCGTGCGCGGCCTCGTCGAGGAGCGCGAAGAAGCGGCGCTCCATGGGGATGCTCCAGGCGTTCCTGCGTTCGGGCCGGTTGAGGGTGACGGTGGCGACGCCGTCCTCGTCGACGTCGTACAGCACCAGGTCGTCCTGGGCGGGTTCCTCGCTCATCGCGTCACTCCTCCGTCACAGCTTCGATGGGGTCGCCGACGCCCGGCCGTTCCCCGGAGATGGTCACCACGACCTGCCCCCGGGCGCAGACGCGGCCGCCGGCCATCACGTCGACATCGGCGAAGTGCACTCTGTGGCCCCGTCGCACACAGCGGGCGTGGGCGACGGCCTCCTGTCCCCGGGCGGGCGCCAGGTACTGCACCGACATCGACACGGTGCTGAGCCGGCTGCCCTTGGTGAAGTCGTGCCCGGCGATCACGGCGCCGGCGCCCGCGGTGTCGATGAGGGCCGAGATCACCCCGCCGTGGAAGACGCCTTCGTGCGCGGAGAGGGCCTCGGTGTAGGGGAGCACGATCTCGACGCCGTCGGGTTCCCAACGCCGTACGCGTATCCCGCACCGGCGGTTGAAGGCGACTCCGCGTTCCCAGCGGGCGCGGAACCAGGCTCGGCGTTCCCGCTGCTCCTGGTCGGTGAGGGTCCTCGCCGCGACGGTCATCAGCACGCCCTCCGGTCTCGACCTGTCGGCCGAGCTATACAGCTACATGATTCTTCTGGATGGACCAACTCTAGACCCCAGAGCGAGGTTCTTGAAGTATATTTATCTAACTCATTCAGAAGAAGGGGGCCTCTCGATGCCGTCGACCGCCCTGGCCGGTATCCGCGTCCTCGATCTGTCCCGCATCCTCGCGGCGCCGCTGGCCACTCAGCTACTGGCCGACCTCGGAGCCGAGGTGATCAAGGTGGAGCGGCCCGGGACGGGTGACGACTCACGGACCTACGGCCCGCCGTTCGCCGACGGCCCCGATGGCGCGCGGACCGACACCGCCGCCTTCTACCTCTCCTGCAACCGCAACAAGCGCTCGGTCACCGTCAACCACGCCACCGCCGCCGGCCAGGAGTTGATCCGTACGCTCGCCTCGCGGTCGGACGTGCTGGTCGAGAACTTCCGGGCGGGGACGCTGGCGAAGTACGGGCTCGACCACGAGAGCCTGCGGGAGCTCAACCCGCGGCTGGTCTACCTCTCGGTGACGGGCTTCGGCCAGACCGGACCGTACGCGCGGCGCCCCGGCTACGACGGCATCTTCCAGGCCATGTCCGGGATGATGAGCGTCTCCGGACACCCCGAGGAGCCGATGAAGGTCGGCGTCAGCATGGTCGACATCCTCACCGGGCTCTACGCCTCCACGGCCGTGCTCGCGGCCCTGCGGCACCGGGACGCCACCGGTGAGGGCCAGTTCATCGACCTGTCCCTGCTGGACTGCGGCCTGGCCTCGCTGTCGCACTTCGCGATGAACTACCTCGTCTCCGGGGAGGTGCCGGTGCGGCGCGGCAACGGCGGGTACGGCGGGATCCCCTCCCAGGCCTTCATGTGCAAGGACGAGCCGCTCTTTCTCGTCGCGGGCAACGACAAGCAGTTCGCCGCGTTCTGCGCGGCGGCCGACCGCACCGACCTGCTCCAGGATCCCCGGTTCGCCACGACCTCCGCCCGGATCAGCCACCGCGAGGAGATCCTGCCGGTGCTGGAGGCGATCCTGCGCACCCGGGCCCGGGACGAGTGGCTGGCCGTACTCGACGAACACGACGTCCCGGCAGGCCCGTTCAACGAGATGCCCGAGGTCTTCGACGACCCGCAGATCCAGCACCGGGGGATGCTGGTCGAGGTCGAGGACCCGGTGTCGGGGCGGCTGCCCCTGCTCGCCAATCCGATCCGGTTCACGGCGACACCGGTGGAGGGGTACGCGCCGCCACCTGCCCTGGGTGAGCACACCGCCGAAGTACTGAGCAGGCTGGCCGGCGTGACGCCAGATCAGCTTTCACAGCTTCGGGGGCTGGGCGTGGTGTGAGGTGGGTGGGGGTGCGCGGGGGGGAGGTTCTTCGCCCCCACGCACCCTGCTCCAGTGCCTCGGCAGGCAGCGTTTGCCCGTCAAGGAGCGGCGTCGTGGGGGTCCCTCCCGCTCGAGCGAAGCCGAGAGTGGGGGAGCGTGCTCTCGGTGTGCCGGCCGGAAGTCCTCGTACTGGATGTACTTGGGCTTTCGGCCGGTGCGGCGAGAGTGCGTGCCGGGCGTCGCGACGGGGCGAACGTTGCCTGTTGGGGCACTAGATTGCCGGACTACCGAACCAATGGCCGACGGCCCGCTCGAACGCTTCACGGTCGGGGTCGCGATCACCTGCCCAGGCGACTGTGCCGTCGGGTCGGACCAGCACGGCCCCTAATCCGAGGTCGTTTCGCGCCGGCCCGGCCACATACCGGATCCGGCTCTCCCACCTCGTCGCCGGACCGTGCAGGCGCCGATCGCTGCTGAAATCGAGCGCGACGCCTCGTCCGTCCTGCGTCAGGTCGCCGAGGCGAGTGCCGTCCTCAAGACGAAAGTCCGGGGCGCTGCGGCCGACCAACGGGTGCTCGCTGCCGAGGTCGTAGCGGTTGGACGATCCCGATATCTTCTCGAACACGTAGGTCGTTCCGTCACGGGTCCCGATCAGGTCGCGTATCACTCCTTGGATCGCCCGGGCCTGCGGGCCCGGCCTCATGGTCGCCACCTGGGCGCGCGACCAGTCGAGCACCCCCGCACCGATCGGATGGCGCTCGCGGGTGTAGGTGTCGAGAAGCCCGTCCGGCGCGTGCCCGCGCACGGTCGCCGCGAGCTTCCATCCCAGGTTCATGGCGTCACCGATGCCGAGGTTGAGTCCCTGCCCGCCAAGGGGGGAGTGGATGTGCGCGGCGTCGCCCGCGAGCAGGACGCGTCCCTGCCGGTAGGTCGTCGTCTGCATCGCCCGATCGGTGAAGCTCGAGGCGAGATGGACGTCGCTCAGCGTCACGTCGGTGCCGGATACACGGCGCAGCAGCGCCTGGAGATGGCCGCGAGTCGGCAGCTGCGAGCGGTCGAACGCGCCGCCGTCGAACTCCATCACGCCGATGTGCCCGTTCATGTGCGTTTGGAGGTACGTGCCCGTCGGCGTCAGGTTGAACCCAGGGCGCAGCTTCTCGGGATCGGCGATGGTGGCGTGCATGGTGTAGCCGGTGAACTGGGGCTCGGTGCCGACGAAGTCGAAGCCTGCGAGCCGACGCACCGTGCTGCGTCCGCCATCGCAGCCGACGAGCCAGCGCGCCGTGTACTCGTACGCGCCGGCTTGCGCGACCAGCTCTCATCGTCCTGCGCGATGGCTGAGACCGTGGCACCACGCCTGACCTCTACGCCGAGCTTGGATGCCTGGTCGTACAGCACCGCCTCGACCGCTTCGAGGTTTGTCATCACGCCCTCCAGTGCCGGGCCGGGAAGCCGGAACGGCAGGGCGGCGACGTCGACCTTGGCCGGATCGAGCATCA
Source organism: Streptomyces sp. NPDC002888 (assembly GCF_042888465.1). Classification (NCBI taxonomy): domain Bacteria; kingdom Bacillati; phylum Actinomycetota; class Actinomycetes; order Kitasatosporales; family Streptomycetaceae; genus Streptomyces; species Streptomyces sp. NPDC002888. The sequence continues at coordinate 129,145 of NZ_JBIAPU010000031.1, forward strand.
TGCCGGCGAAGTGGCCCACGCCACGAGGGGGCGACGGATCGTCCGCGTCGGGGTTCGGGCCGGGATCGTCGTCGACGCCCGACGCCGTCAGCAGCGGGTACAGCATCCCGCGGCGGTAGAACGCCTCGACCGACGCGGCGGACAGGCCCCGCATCCCGAGCGGGTACGCCTTCCACGGGGAGCGGAGCTCCGGCTCCCGCTCGAGCACCAGGACAGTGCAGCCCGCGAGGCCGAGCTCGCAGGCAAGGAACAGACCAACCGGGCCGGCGCCGACGATCACTACGTCATGCATGAGACATGCCTTCCGCGGAACCCGTGAACGCGGTGATCAGGCCGTGGGGTGCGTCGTCGCCGAAGAGGAGCTCGTAAATCCGGGTGCCTTCGGCGACGGCTTCGGTGCCGCGGGGGAACATGGCCTGCTCGTACTCGGCGAGGGCGGCTTCGACGTCGTCGGGGTGGGCGGCGATGGCTTTGCCGAGGTCGGCGCCGTCGAGCATGGCCAGGTTGGCGCCTTCGCCGTTCGGGGCCGAGAGGTGGGCGGCGTCGCCGAGCAGGGTCACCCCCGGCGCCCGATCCCACCGGTGCCCGATCGACAGGGCGTAGAGGGGGCGCAGAACCGGTGCGGTGTCACTGTCGGTGATCAGCGCGGTGAGCTCCGGTGCCCAGCCGTCGAACTCCCTGACGATCCGCGCGGTGGCCGCGGCGGCATCGGTGAAATCGATGGCGGCGAACCAGTCCTGCGGCTCGGTGAGCACCACGTAGGTGTGGAGGGTGGCGCCGCTCTCGCGGTGAGCCTGGATCCCCTTGCCCGGCGCGAGCGCGAACAGCGCCCCACCGCCGACCGCTTTCGCGGTGGCGGGGTGCCGGGTGTCGCTGTCGAACAGGTAGGTCTCGATGACCGACCTGCCGACGTACTCGGGTGTGGCGTCAAAGAGCAGCAGCCGGACTCGTGACCACGCGCCGTCCGCGCCGACCAGCAGGCTGGTGACGACGGTGGTGCCGTCGGCGAAGGTCACCTCGTGGCGTCCTTCGCCGAGGGCACGCACGCCGCTGACCTTGTGGCCCCACCGGACGGTGCCGACAGGTAGTGAGTCGAGCAGGATCTGTCGCAGCTCGCCGCGCAGCACTTCGGGGCGTCCGCCCGTGCCGTCGTCGGCTTTGTCGAACAGGACGGTCCCGTCCGGGTCGAGGATCCGCATCGCCTGACGGCCCTCCAGGACGAGGCGGCGGAACTCGTCCATCAGGCCCGCCGCACGCAGAGCCGGTTGACCGTTGTAGTCGTGGATGTCGAGCATCCCGCCCTGCGCGCGCGCCGTCGGTGAGGCCTCCGCCTCGTAGACCGTGGCCGGGATGCCGTGGACGTGGAGGACGCGGGCGAGGGTCAGTCCTCCGAGGCCGGCGCCGATGATCGTGACGTGAGTGGTCATGGTGATTCCTTGCCTGTCGCACGCCTGCCGGATGGGCACCCGGCAGGATCTCTGGACAGGTTCCAGACCCACGCCGACAAGCCGCCGACACCGGACCGACAGCCCCCGACATATGACCGACACCGCGGCTCCACCGCCCGATCCCTCCGGGCCACGGCGCCGATCAGCCAGGAGAGGATCAGCGCACGATCTGACGCGGATGTTCAGAAACCGGCACTCAGCATCCGCCCGCCCTCCAGCATCAGCGTCGCACCCGTCAGGTATGCCATGTCGTCGCCGACCAGCGCGGCCACCGCCCGGCCGATGTCCGTCTCCGGGTCGCCCATCCGCCCCAGCGGAATGCCGGCCAGTACGTGTTCGGCCTTCTCCGGATGGGCGGCGAAGTACGCCTCCGCCGCCGGACTCAGCGCGGCCGGGCAGACGACGTTCACACGGATCCCGTAGGCCCCCCACTCCCGCGCCGCGACCCGCGTCAGCCCCCGGATGGCCTCCTTGGCCATCGCGTACGCCCCGAAGCTCACCTCGCCCTGCACCGCGGCCGACGAACCGAGGTTGACGATGCAGCCTCGGCTGGCCTTCAGGTGCGGCAGGGCGGACTGCATGGCGTGGAAGGTCGCCAATGGGCCACTGCGGTAGGTGAGTTCGACGTCGGCGTACGACGTCTCCTCCAGCCGGCGCTGGACCGAGCTCTGCGCGTTGTTGACGAGCGCGTCGAGGCCGCCGAACTCCCGTACCGTCTCGGCCACCATGCGGTCGACGTCGCCGCGCTCGCCCACATCACCGACCACGATGTGCGCCCTGCCGCCGCGCTCGACGATCTCCCCCGCCGTGTCCTTCAGCGTGCCCTCGGTCCGGCCGGTGATCGCGACGGCCGCTCCCTCGGCTGCCAGCGCGAGCGCGATACCGCGCCCCACGCCTTGCCCTCCGCCGGTGACCAGCGCCGTCTTCCCGGACAACCGTCCCATCACGTCTCCTTCCAGAAGGCCGCCCAGGAGGGAAAAGCATCCGGCAGCGCCGGTTCGCCGGCACCCTCCCAGCCGCTGAATCCCACCCCTTGCGGGCGCTCGGTCACATCGACCGCGTACCAGTGCTGCTCACGGCGCCGGGAGAAGTACCACTCGCCGTCCACGCGCGCGTACTCATCGAGATAGCGGATGGCCATGACGATCCACCGCTCCCCCACCTCGTGCTCGGCACGGCAGTAGACGGATCCGGTGGCCGTGTCGCGGCCGGTGAACTCGATCCGATGGCCGCAGATCTGGTGGACCGACCGGTGGAAGCCACGGACGAGGGGGTCGATGTACGCGCGCAGCGTCTCGCGGCCGGGGCCGAGGCGTCCCATGTCCACGTCGGGCCGGAAACAGCCCACCCACGCGTCGAGGTCACGGGCGTCGACGGCCAGCGCGTACCGCACCGGCAACTGCTGGATGGCCAGGTGCGACTCAACACGGTCGAGCCGTTCTTCGATCGACGTCACGGCCGGGGCTCCTTCGGCAGGCCGAGGAGTTGCTCCCCGATGATGTTGCGCTGGATCTCGCTGGACCCGCCGTAGATGGTCTCCGCGAGCGAGAGCAGGAAGGAGCGCTGCCGGGTGTCCAGGCCGTAGTCCTCGCCGACGATCTGTCCGGCCGGCCCGGCCAACTCCATTGCCAGATGGCCGAGTTGCTGATGGCGCGTCGAGGCGTACAGCTTGGCCGTGGTGGCCTGTGCCCCCGGTGTACGGCCTGCGGTCAGTTCGGCGAGGGTACGGAGGTTGGTGGTGCGCATGATGCGTACGGAGATCCAGGCGTCCACGATCCGGCGGCGCAGCATCGGATCGTCGAGGGCGCCCCTGTCCCGTGCCAGGTGGATCAGCGCATCCGCCTCCCGCTCGAAGGTGAGCTGCTGGGGCAGCAGTGTGGTGCCGCGTTCGATGCCCAGCGTGGCCATCGCCGTGCGCCAGCCCTCGCCGACCTCTCCGACGACCATGTCCGCGCCGGTGCGCGCGTCGGAGAGGAAGACCTCGGCGAACTCGTCCTGCCCGGCCAGGTTGCGGATGGGGCGGATGTCCACGCCCGGCTGGTCGGTGGGCAGGAGCAGCATGGTCAGGCCCTTGTGCCGCTGGGAGTCCGGGTCGGTGCGGGTGAGGAGGTAGAGCCAGTCGGCGTGCATGCCGAAGGAGGTCCACACCTTCTGCCCGTTGACCACCCACTCGTCGCCGTCGCGTTCCGCCCGCGTTCGCACGGACGCCAGGTCGGAGCCGGCTCCCGGTTCGCTGAAGCCCTGGCCCCACAGTTCCTCGACGGCGAGGATCGGGGGCAGGAAGCGTTTCTTGTGCGTCTCGTCGCCCATCTTGAGGAGCATCGGGCCGAGCAGGTCGAGGGCGTTGACCGTGGCCCGGTAGGGAGCGTTTGCGCGGGCGTACTCGTACTCGAAGACGATCTCCTCGAGGAGGCCGAGTCCGCGTCCGCCGTACTCGCGCGGCCAGCCGACGCCCAGCCAGTCACCGGCCGACAGTTCGCGGTCCCAGGCGAGTCGGACCTCCCAGGCCGCGCCGTCGGTGGGGCCGCCCACGCCCCGGTGCTCGGCGAACTCCCCCACGAGGTGGTCGGCGAGCCAGTCCCGCAGTTCGTCGCGGAAGACGCGTACGGCGGGCCCGAAGTCCAGCTCCATGCCAGCTCCTTTGCTGAGGTCAGATGCCGAGCCGGGTGGCGAGCAGCTCCCGGTGGTACGACGGTGTGCCGAGCAGCACCTCGGAGCTCTTGGCCCGCTTGAAGTACAGATGTGCGGGGTGTTCCCAGGTGAAGCCGATCCCGCCGTGGACCTGGATGGCATCGCAGGCGACCTTGGTGAACGCCTCGGAGCAGAACGCCTGGGCGAGGGCCGCCGCGACGGCGATCTCCGTGTCGTCCCCGGCGTCCAGCGCCCACAGTCCGGCGTAGGCGGCCGAGCGGGCGGACTCGATCTCCACCAGCATGTCGGCGCACTTGTGCTTGATCCCCTGGAACGAGCCGATGGGCCGGCCGTACTGCACGCGGATGCGTGCGTAGTCCACGGCGGCGTCCAGAGCGGCGGCCGCTCCCCCGGCCTGTTCGGCGGCGAGCAGGACGGAGGCGGTGGCGAGGGTGCGTTCGAGGGCGGGCCAGGCCGTGCCCTCGGTACCGAGCAGACGGGCGGGGGTGTCCGTGAACTCCACCCTTGCCTGTTTCCGGGTCTGGTCGAGGGTGGGGAGGGGCGTGCGGACCAGGCCCGGTGCGTCGGCGTCGACCGCGAGGAGGCTGATGCCGGAGGGGGTACGGGCGGCGACCAGGAGCAGGTCGGCGAGGTGTCCGTCGGGGACGTAGGTCTTCGCGCCGGTCAGCCGCCAACCGCCGCCCTGCTCGTGGGCGGCGAGCCGAATGCCAGGGGCGTCCCAGCGGCCGCTGTCCTCGGTGAGCGCCAGCGTGGCCACCGTCTCGCCGGACGCGATGCCCGGCAGGAGGTCACGTCGGGCCTGTTCGTCGTCGCAGCGCAGCAGGGCCTCGGCGGCCAGGGCGACGGTGGCGAGGTACGGGCCGCACAGCAGGGCGCGGCCCGCCTCCTCGAAGACGATGCCGAGGTCGACGTAGCCGAAGCCGGAGCCGCCGTACTCCTCCGGTACGGCGAGGGCCTGGAGGCCGAGTTCGCCGGCCATGCGGTGCCAGACGACGGGGTCGTGGCCGCGCGGGTCGGCGGCGAGGCGGCGTACGTCCGTCTCGCCGGAGTGCTTGGCGAGGAACGACCGTACGACCTTGCGCAGTTCGTCCTGTTCCTCGCTGAAGGTGAGATCCATGCCGAGCTTCCCGTCCTCGGTGCGGGCGGGCTGCCGCCCGCTTGCCGCTCGCCGCTCGATACAGTTAGATAATTATAGTATCCGCACTGAATACACCAGGAGCGCGACGTGCCCGATCTCTACGCCCCGTTCACGAGCCTGACCTTCGAGCGGCCCGCGCCCGGCGTGCTCCGTATCGTGCTCGACGCACCGAACCTCAATGCCGTGGACCCTCGGATGCACGGTGAGCTGGCGGACGTCTGGCCCGTCGTGGACCGGGACGAGCAGACCCGTGCGGTGCTGGTCCAGGGGGCGGGCCGGGCGTTCTCGGCGGGCGGGACCTTCGACTCCATCGAGGCCATGACCGAGGACTACGCGGTGCGCGCCCGGGTGATGCGCGAGGCGCGGGACATGGTCTACGGAGTGCTCAACTGCTCCAAGCCGGTCGTCTCCGCGATCCACGGCCCGGCGGTCGGTGCAGGGCTCGTCATCGGCATGCTCGCGGACATCTCGATCGCGGCCCGTACGGCGAAGATCGTCGACGGGCACACCCGCCTCGGTGTCGCGGCCGGCGACCACGCGGCCATCTGCTGGCCGCTGCTGTGCGGCATGGCCAAGGCCAAGTACTACCTGCTGACCTGCGAGACGCTCACCGGTGAGGAGGCCGAGCGGATCGGGCTGGTGTCGAAGTGCGTGGACGACGCGGACGTGCACACCGAGGCGCTGCGCGTGGCGACCGCCCTGGCCGCCGGGCCCGCCAGCGCCGTCAGCTGGACCAAACGGTCCCTCAACCACTGGTACCGCACCGCGCAGCCGATCTTCGAGGCCTCGCTCGGGCTGGAGTTCTTCGGGTTCGCCGGTCACGAGGTCACCGAAGGCCTGGCCGCCCACCGCGACAAGCGAGCCCCGGACTTCGAGGGCGTGGGCGACAAGCACCCGCTCGATCTGTGACGGGTCCCGTACGGAAAAGGAAGACACCATGACGACGGAAGAACGCATCATCGAAGTGCCGCCGCTGGTACGGGGGTTGACCTACGAGGAGATGCCGGTCGGGCAGGTCTTCCGGACGGCCCGCCGCACCGTCACCGAGACCGACCTGGTCAACTTCATCACCTGGGGCGGCTTCAACGAACCGCTCTTCTGGGACGCCTCGCACGCGGCGGACGGCGGCTACACCGGCCGGCTCGTGCCGGGCGCGCTGACGTACTGCATCGCCGAAGGGCTCGTGCTCCAGACGAACGTGCTGCACGGCACCGGCCTCGCCTTCCTGCACATGGAGCTGACCGTGCGGGGGCCGGTGTACGTCGGCGACACGCTGTACGCCGTCGTGGAGACCACCGGCTCCCGCCCGTCCAGCAAGCCCGGCCGGGGGGTGGTGACGAGCCGGATCACCGTACGCAACCAGCGGGACGAGGACGTGCTCGTCTACACGCCGGTGCGGCTGATCCGGGGCCGGGACTACGTGGCCGAGACGCGCTGAGTCCGCGCGGCGGCCGGCACCAGGGTCAGTCCGGCCGCGCGACCCTCGCCGGGCACGACGGCGAACGCTCCCCCGTTCACCCAGTCCGACGGGATCGGGGGGCGCGGCGGGGGCTCGTGGTCGGGGACGGCCATCGCGTACAGCTGGGTGTAGCGGAACTTCGCCTCCAGGTTGTCGAGCACCGACCAGTACTCGTAGCCGCAGACGTCCACCCCGGCCGTGACGAGGCGGGCCAGCCAGGTGAGCCTGGCGCGCAGGAGAGCCCGGCGTCGGGCGTCGTCGCTGTGTCCGGTCTCGTCGACCAGGTCCAGGTCGCCCATGCCGTTGTCGATCACGGACAGCGGCGGCAGCAGGTCTCCGTACAGGTCGTGGAGGCCGGCGACGGCGTCGGCGAGCCCTTCGGGGACGATGGGCCAGCCGTACGCCGTCGTCTCCACGTCGTCGAAGGGGACGATCGCGAAGCCGAGGCCCACGAGGAGGCGGTTGACCTCGTTGAGGGTGCCGAGACACTTGGTGGCCGGCAGCGCGCGCGGCAGGTTCTCGGGGGCGGTGACGCGGAACGGGGTGTGCCAGGACAGGCCCAGCAGGTCCTGCGGGGTGGCGATGACCTCCAGGTCGCCCGGGTGGACGCAGCCGGTGTCCGCCACCGGCGCGACGTCCTCCTCGGTCACCATGTGCTCACCGAGCAGCAGCGGGTCCAGGAAGAGACGGTTGGTCCAGCTCTCCAGGCGCTCCAGGGCGAGTTTGTCGAAGGGGTCGTCGGTGGCCGCGTAGCCGCCGACGAGGGTGACCGTCGTGCCGATCCGGCCCTGCGCGCCGGCGGCCCTGAGGGCGTGGGTGGCGAGCCCGTTGGCGAGCAGGATGTGGTGGACCGCGGGCAGCCCGGCCCGGCCGACGCCCCGGCCCGGTGAGTACATTCCGGCCACATGGTCGGCGAGCGTGGGACCGGCGAGGTCGGTGGAGGTGATCCAGCGCTCCACCCGGTCGCCGAAGCGGCGGCCCAGCTCGGCGGCGTACTCGGCGAAGTGCTCGGCGGTGTCGCGGGCGAGCCAGCCGCCGGCGGCGTCCAGCCAGGGGGGAAGCGAGCGGTCGAGCAGCGTGAGGCTCGGCCGCGTCCCGCGCGCGAGCAGGGAGTCGAGCGCGCGGTCGCAGCGGTCCAGGGCCTCGCGGTCCCAGCTCCCGGGGCCCTCGGGCTGGAGCCGTGGCCAGCCCGCGACCATGCGGTGGGAGTCCGGGGCAACGCCGACCAGCTGCCGGATGTCCTCGGTCCACTCCCGGAAGTGTCCGCCGCGCTCCGGCGGGGGCGGCGGCGGGGCCGCCATGGTGTCGGCGGTGGCGACTCCCCAGTCGACACCGCGCAGGGATACGTGCAGGAAACCATCACTCATGGTTACCGTCCAGGCGGTGAATGGTTTAGCGCATTCAACTGAATGCCCGCCGACCGGACGCTAACACCTCGAGCAGACGACGACAATGTTTCGGCCAGATGTCCCCCGCTACGCCCCGAGAGGGCGAAACTCCTCCTCCTGCCACCAGGGGTAGACGGCCGGCATGTCCTTGCTGACCCGGCCCGGAAACGCGGGCGGTCGTTTGGCGAGGAACGACTCGACACCCTCCACCGGGTCCGGGCCGCCTCCGATCTGGCTCATGATCCGCGAGTCGAGCCGGTGCGCGGCCATGGGGTGCGGCTCGCCGAGCATCCGCCACATCATCTGGCGTGACAGGGCGACCGAGACCGCCGAGGTGTTGTCGGCGATCTCCCGGGCGAGTGCGTACGCCGCCGGCAGCAGCTCCTCCGGCGGGTGCACGGAGCGGACCAGGCCGGCCGCGAGAGCCTCGTCGGCGCCGAAGACGCGGCCGGTCGTCACCCACTCCATGGCACGCTGCATGCCCACGGCCCGCGGCAGGAACCAGCTCGCCGCCGACTCCGGGACGATGCCGCGGCGCGCGAAGACGAAGCCGAACTTCGCCGAGGTCGAGGCCAGCCGGATGTCCATGGGCAGGGTCATGCTGGCCCCGACGCCCGCCGCCGGGCCGTTGATCGCCGCGATCACCGGCTTGGTGCTGGAGAAGATCCGCAGTGCGACCCGGCCGCCGGTGTCCCGGTGCCAGGCGCCCGCCTTTCGGTGGTCGAAGGACGAGCCACCGGAGCTGACGTCGGCGCCCGCGCAGAAGCCGCGCCCCGCACCGGTCACCACGATCACACGGACGTCGTCGTCCGCGTCGGCCGTGTCCAGGACGTCGAGCAGGTCGCTCATCATCTGCGGCCCGAAGGCGTTGAGCTTCTCCGGACGGTTGAGGGTGACGGTGAGGATCCGGTCCGCCACCTCCGTGCGCACGGTCTCATACATGGGGGCACCCTCCGTCACTTCGCGGATCCGGTTCGAGCCGGTTCCCAGCCAGCTTAATTAGTTATACCATTCAACTCTACTTACTCATTCTGTTTCACGCGGCGGTGGAGATGACGGATCTGGTGGTGACGGCCGTCGGGCCGGTCCGGCTGGTCGAGCTGAACCGGCCGGAGCAGCTGAACGCGATGAGCGAGGAGCTGCACTCCGGCCTCGCCTCGGTGTGGGACGAGCTCGCCACCGACCCGGGGGCACAGGTGATCGTGCTCACCGGGCGCGGCCGCGCGTTCAGCGCCGGGGGCAACTTCGACATCATGACCCGGGTCCAGCGCGACCGCGCCTTCCGGGAGCGGAACGTCGAGGAGGCCCGGCGCATCATCACCGGCATGGTCCGCTGCCCACTGCCGGTGATCGCGGCGGTCAACGGACCCGCCGTCGGCCTCGGCTGCAGCCTGGCCCTGCTCAGCGACCTCGTCCTGATCGCCGACGACGCCTACGTCGCCGATCCGCACGTCCAGGTCGGGCTCGTCGCGGGCGACGGAGGCGCACTGGTCCTGCCGCTGCTCGTCGGTCTGACCCGCGCGAAGGAGCTGCTGTTCCTCGGCGAACGGGTGAACGCCGAGGACGCTGTCCGGCTGGGCCTCGCCAACCGTGCCGTGCCCAAGGACAAGCTCCTGGACGAGGCCATGGACCTGGCCGGCCGGCTGGCCGCCCTGCCCACGCAGGCGCTGCGCGAGACGAAGCGGGCGGTGAACCTGCACCTCGAACAGGCCATGGCCCAGGTCCTGGAGCCGGCCCTGCTCGCCGAGCGGGACAGCATGCACGCACCGGACCACATCGCCGTGGTGGAGAAGATCATCGCGTCCCGTGGCCGTCGCCGAGCCGGTGAGGAGGGCTGAACCATGGACTTCGCTTTCAGCGACGAGCAGGAGGAACTGCGGCGCACCGTAAGGGCGTTCCTGGCGGACACCTCGCCCGAGACCGAGGTGCGGCGCCTGATGGAGACCCCGGAGGGCTTCGACCGTGCGGTGTGGCGCCGCATGGGAACGGAACTCGGCCTCCAGGGGCTGGCCGTCCCCGAGGAGTACGGCGGCGCCGGGTGCGGGCCGGTCGAAGTGGGCGTCGTCATGGAGGAGATGGGCCGGGCTCTGCTGTGCGCGCCGTTCCTGTCCTCGGCCGTACTGGCGACGACCACGCTGCTGCGCTGCGCCGACGAGGACGCCCGTGAGCGCCTGTTGCCGGGGCTGGCCTCCGGCGAACTCGTCGCGACCCTGGCCCTGACCGAGGACTCCGCCCGCTGGGATGCGCCGGGAGTTCAGCTCAGCGCCCGTGCAGCCACGGGTGGTTGGGTGCTGACCGGACACAAGATGTTCGTCCTCGACGGGGCCGCCGCCGATGTCGTCCTCACCGTGGCCCGTACCGATGACGGCATCGGGATCTTCTGGGTGGACGGCGACGCCCCCGGCCTCACCCGTGAGCCGCTGCCCACGATGGACCCGACCCGGCGGCAGGCGCGCCTGCACTACGTCGGCGTTCGGGCGACTCGGCTGCGTACGCACGGCGACGGATGGGACCTCGTGTCCGGGGTGCTCGACCGTGCCGCGGTGACGCTGGCCGCCGAGCAGGCCGGGGTGGCCTCCCGGACGCTCGACATGGCGGTGGAGTACGCCAAGGTGAGGCACCAGTTCGGGCGGCCCATCGGCTCCTTCCAGGCCGTGAAGCATCTTCTGGCCGACGTCCTGCTGGAGGTGGAGTCGGCGCGTGCCGCCGCCCACTACGCACTGCTCGCGGCCGAGAACGAGGACCCGGAGCTGCCCGCCGTGGCGAGCCTGGCCAAGGCGTTCTGCTCCGACGCCTGCCTGCGGGCGACGGCGGAGAACATCCAGGTGCACGGCGGCATCGGCTTCACCTGGGAGCACCCGGCCCACCTGTATCTGAAGCGGGCCAAGACGTCACAGCTGCTGTTCGGGGATCCTGCGTACCACCGGGAACTGCTCGCACGGCGCATCGGAATGGAAGCAGTCGGAGGAGCGGCATGAAGGTCGACGGCAAGCTGAACGTGTGGAGCACCGCCGAGGTCGTCGAGGAGGCCAGACACCACGAGAAGGCCGGCTACGACGGCCTGTGGGCGTCGGAGTCCAAGCACGACCCGTTCCTGCCCCTGCTGCTCGCGGCCGAGCACACCGACCGCCTCGAGGTCGGCACCGCCATCGCGGTCGCCTTCGCCCGCTCCCCCATGCAACTCGCCTACACGGCCCACGATTTGCAGGCCTACTCCGGCGGCCGCCTCTCACTCGGCCTCGGCAGTCAGATCAAGCCGCACATCGAGCGGCGCTTCTCGATGCCGTGGAGCCGGCCCGCGGCCCGCATGCGGGAGTACGTGAGCGTGCTGCGGGCCGTCTGGGCCGCCTGGAACGAGGGCGAGAAGCTCGACTTCCGCGGCGACTTCTACACGCACACGTTGATGTCCCCGTTCTTCTCTCCCCCGCCCGCGCCCGGTGGCGCGCCCAAGGTGTTCGTGGCCGCGGTCGGCGAGGCGATGACCAGGGTGGCGGGCGAGGTCGCCGACGGTCTCCTGGCGCACGGCTTCACCACCGAGCGGTACCTGCGTGAGGTGACCCTGCCGACGGTACGGGCGGGCCTCGACCAGTCGGGCCGCACGCGCGGCGACTTCTCCGTCTCCCATCTGCTGCTGACCGCGACCGGGCGCACCGAGGAGGAGATGGCCCGCGCGGTGGACGGCACCCGCCGCCAGATCGCCTTCTACGGCAGCACGCCCGCCTACCGCGGCGTCCTGGAGCTGCACGGCTGGGGCGAGCTCGGCGACGAGCTCAACTCCCTGTCGAAGTCGGCACGCGAGGACAAGTGGGAGGCGATGGGAGGGCTCGTCGACGACGATGTCCTGCACACCTTCGCCGTCGTGGCGGAGCCGGACCAGGTCGCGGGCGAGATCCGGCGCCGATATGGGTCACTGGTCGACCGCGTTTCCTTCTACACCGCGTACGAGATCGACGCCGAGGTGTGGGAGCCGATCGTGCGGGAGCTGCGCGACAGCTGACCGGTCAGCCGAGCAGGTCCAGGACAGTCGTCATGGACCTGTTCTGCAGCAGATAGTCCTCGGCCTCCTGGAGGTGGACGCGCCACAGCTCCTCGGCGGCCTCGGCGCGGCCGGCGGCCACCAGGTCGACGAGCGCACCGTGGGCGCGGAAGCCCCTGCGGTTGGCCCGGATGTTCTCGGGGGTTCCGGCGTCGAGGTCGACGTGGGACCAGTTCGCCTGGTCGATGATGTGCCGGACCATGCCGTTGAGGACGCTCAGCGTCTCGTTGCCCGCGAGTTCGACGACGAGGGCGTGGAACTCCATGTGGGCGCGGATGAAGGCCGACGGGTCGTCCATGAGCCGCTCTGCCTCGGCGACGGCGGCCCGCAGCCGCTGAAGGTCCTCGTCCGTGCGCCGCTCGGCCAGCAGACCGGCGCACGGCGCCTCGATGACCGTACGGGCGTCGTAGACGTCCTTGAGGGTCGTGCCCCGGTACTCAAGGACCACCCCCGCGTAGCGGGCGGCCACCGTGCCCTCCGGGACCTGCACGCGTGCGCCGCCGCGGGCACCCCGGCGCACGCTGATCAGGGACTCGGACTCCAGCACCCGGAACGCCTCGCGCAGCGTCGGCCGCGAGACGGCGAACTCGGCCATCAGGGCCGTCTCCGCCGGCAGCGCCTCCCCTTCCGTCAGCTCCCCGCGCACGATCTTGCGGCGCAGCTGCGCCGCCACCAGCTCGGCCATCTTGGGGACCCGTACCGGCGTGTTCGCCATGGCGCCCACCTCCGCCCTCAGTCGCTCGTGTCCGGTACGAAGTACGGCAGGGTGATCTCGTCGGTGAAGGGCCGGAAGTCGACCCGTACGCGCATGCCGATGACGACGTCGTCCGGATCGCCTGCGTCGACGTGGGTGAGCAGGGTCGCGCCGTCGTCGAGGTCCACCACGGCGAGCGCGAAGGGTGTGTCGAAGCCCGGGCCGGGTGCGCGGTGGACGACGGTCACCGCGTAGACGGTCCCCCGGCCCGCGCTGGGCGCGTACCGCCAGTCCCGCCCCATGCACCCGGGGCAGGCGGGCTCGGGGACGAAGAAGCGCAGGCCGCAGCCCGGGCACTGCGGCACGACCAGCTCGCCGCGCCGGGCCGCGTCCCAGAACGGCCGGGACAGCGGGGTGGGCACGGGCACGGGGCGGCTCATCGCATCCTCCCCAGCACGCTCATCTCGTAGTGCTGCGCCCCGGATCCGGCGTTGCCGACGACCGCCAGCTCCGCGCCCTCGACCTGGTGCACGGCCGTTCCCCGCAACTGCCGTACCGCCTCGACGACTTTGAGCGTCATCTGCTGTGTCCCGTTCCAGGAGTACGACAGACAGCCGCCGTCGGGATTGACGGGATGCTTGCCGCCGACGGCGATGGCGCCACTGGCGGCCAGCGGTCCGCCCTCCCCTTCCCCGCACAGCCCGAGGGCCTCCAACTGGCGGATGACCTCGAAGGAGTTGGGGTCGTAGAGGGAGAAGACGTCCACATCGTGCGGGCCGGCGCCCGCCATGGCGTAGGCGCGGGTGGCGGCGTCCCGTCCGAGTTGCCCGACCTCCCGGTACAGGGCGGGGTTGGCGTATGCGGCCTGGTGGTACTCCATGCCGCCGCCGAGTACGGCGACCGGTGGGTGCGGCAGGTGGCGGGCCCGTTCGGCGGTGGTCACCACGAGGGCCGCGCCGCCCTCGCCGACGATGCAGCAGTCCAGCAGGTGGAAAGGCGTGGCCACCATGCGGGAGGCGAGCACGTCGTCGGCGGTGTACGGGCCGCGGCCGTACATCATCGCCTCCGGGTTGGTCGTGCCGTTGTTGCGGATCGTGGCGGCGACCTCCGCGAGCTGGCGGGAGGTCGTCCCGTACTCGTGCATGTGCCGGGCCGCCACCAGCGCGAACTGGGCGACGACATAGCTGCCCCACACGTCGGCGAACTCCAGCGGCACACCGGCCCCGACGGGACCCGCCCCGCGCGAGACCAGCTTGCAGCCGCCGACCACGACGGTGTCCGCGAACCCGGCGCGGATCGCCGCCGCGGCCTTCAGCAGTCCCCGCGAGCCGGCGTTGTCGAGCATGGAGTCACTGGTCCAGCGCAGGTCCCGGCCGAGCATCCGGGCCCAGGAGCTGCCCTCGCCCGGGACGCCTCCCGGGCCCGGCCAGTCGACCTGGGCGCCGTCGACGTCCGCCGGGGTCAGCCCGGCGTCCTCGACGGCGCCGCGCACCGCTTCGAGGGCGAGGTCCATCGCGTCGCGGTGCGGGAGGGACAGGGCCTGCTCGGTGGCGTACACACCGACGACCACGGGCAGGCGGCCGTTCACGGCGTCACCGTCCCGCGCCGAGTGTGTCGCCGCCCGGATAGCCGCCACCGCCGAAGCTTGCGTCGAGCGCCTCGTAGTCCTTGGCGAAGTCCTTGGTGCGCGGCAGCGCCTCGACGAACTCCACCGTCTTCGGCTTCTTGTACGAGGCGATCCGCGCCCGGCAGTGCTCGATGACATCCTCGGCCGTGACCGGCCCGGCGCCCGCCCGGAGCACGACGACGGCCTTGACGTCCTGCGCCCAGCGCTCGTTGGGCACGCCGATCACGGCGGCCTCCTTGACGGCGGGGTGCGACTCGATGCAATTCTCCACCTCGGCCGGGAAGATGTTCTCGGCCGCCGACTTGAGCATGCGGGTCGTCGTGCCGAGGAAGCTGATCGTGCCGTCGGGCTCGCGGCGTCCGAGGTCGGTGGTGTGCCACCAGCCGAAGCGGAAGCGCTCCTCGTTGATCTCGGGCCGGTTCCAGTAGCCGAGGTGCACGAGGTCGCCGCGGACGCAGATCTCGCCCGCCTCGCCGACCGCGCATTCCTCGCCGGTGCCGTCGAGGACGCGTACGGCGGTGAAGGGCCCCGGCCGTCCCGCGTTGCCGGCGCCCGTGCCGCCGTAGGCGCCGGTGACGGCGAAGCCGGTGACCTCGGTCTGTCCGTAGCCGCGGCCCTCGCCGCCGCCGTTGCGGGTGAAGCGGCTCTCGTCGGTGGGGACGGTGCCCTGCCACAGCGGGGCGGCCACACTCGCCCTGAGCCGGGACAGGTCGTGGCCCGCCTCGCGGTTCAGCTCGACGAGCTGCGCGATGGTCGGCGGCATCAGGTACGCGTGGGTGCACTGTTCGCCCGCCAGGAGTGGCAGCAGTTCCTCGGCGACCACGCGGCGGACGACGACGTTCTTGCCGCCGTGCACGAAGGCCGGGACGCCCCAGAACTGGTAGTTGCCGATGTGGAACATCGGTCCGGCACCCAGGAAGGCGGTCTCCCGGCCGATGTCGCCCATCCAGGCGGCGCTCGCGCCCATCGTGAGCAGGTTGCGGTGCGAGAGCATCGAGCCGGACTGCCGGCCTGAGATCGCCGCGGTGTAGATGACCAGGAGCGCCGAGTCCGGGTCGACGTCGACGGCCGGGTCCTCGGCGGAACCGGAGGCCAGGAAGGACTCGTAGGAATCCGGGCCCTCGGTGTCGTGCCGGAGCCACAACGCGTGGTGGTCGCTGCCCAGTTCGGCCCGTGCCTTGCCGACCGTGTCGCCGATCTCCTCGTCCTGCCAGACGACGACACGGGGGTCGAAGTCCTCGACGGCGAAGGCCATTTCGGGGGCGGCCCAGCGCCAGTAGCCAGGACAGACCATGGCGCCGATCTTCGCGGCGGCTCCTAGCAGCTCCCAGATCCGGAAGGAGTTCTGGCCCAGCCACAGGATGCGGTCGCCCGGCCCGACCCCGGCGTCCGTGAGGGCGTGGGCGAGTCGGTTGGTGCGCTCGTCCAACTGCGGCCAGGTGAGCCGGACGTCGCCGTCGACGAGGGCGATGCCGTCGGGGTACGACCTGCGGTGCTCACGGATGATGTCGCCGAACGTCAGGCGGCGGGCGCGATGCATGCTGTTGGCTCCCAAGGCTTCGAAGGTCGAATGTCAGACGCGGCCGACGCCTACGCCCTTGACGTTGATGAACTCGTCCAGTCCGGCCTTGCCGCCCTCCCGGCCGAACCCACTGATGCCCACTCCACCGAACGGTGTGGCGGGCGAAGTGATCGGGTTCGGGCCGGGGTTGACGTAGACCGTCCCGGCCTTCAGGCGCGGCACCAGGCGGTTGACGCGTGCGATGTCGCGGCTCTGGATGTAGGCGGACAGGCCGTACTCGGTGTCGTTGGCGAGGGCGACGGCCTGGTCCTCCGTGTCGAACGGGGTGATGGCCAGGACGGGCCCGAAGATCTCCTGCCGGGCGAGGTCACTGCGGTTGTCGACGTCCGCGAAGACGGTCGGGGCGACGAAGTAGCCGTCGGATGCGATGCGTTCGCCGCCGAACACGAGTCGGCCCGCGCCGCCCTCGACCGCTTTGTCGATCACGCCCTGGACACGGTCGCGGGCGGCTTCGTTGATGAGGGGACCGATGTACGTCGTGGGGTCGAGCGGGTCGCCGACGGGCAGGTGGGCGACCACTCCGGCGACGCGCGCGACGACCTCTTCGTAGATCGGGCGCTCGACGAGCAGGCGGGTGGGCAGTGCGCAGCCCTGGCCCGTGTTGCTCATGGCGAAGGCGGCGCAGTACGGCACGACGGTGTCCAGGTCGGTGTCGGCGAAGAGCAGGTTGGCGGACTTGCCGCCCAGTTCGAACACGACGGGCTTGAGGCTCAGTGCCGCGTCGGCCATGATGCGGCGCGCGGTGGCGGGCCCGCCGGTGAAGGAGATCTTGTCCACGCCGGGGTGCGTCACCAGGGCCGATCCCGCGTCGCCGAGCCCTGTGACGACGTTGACGACGCCCTCGGGGATGCCGGCCTCGTGGGCCAGGTCGGCGAAGAGCAGCGCGGAGAACGGCGTGGACTCGGCCGGTTTGATGACGACGGTGTTGCCGGCGGCGAGCGAGGGCGGGACCTTCATCGCCAGCGACAGGGCGGGCGAGTTCCAGGTGATGATGTGGCCGACGACGCCGTACGGCTCGGCGAGGGTGTACTCGACGTTCTCGTGCGGGCTGTAGGCCGCGCCGACCATGCCCTCGATCTTGTCCGCCCAGCCGGCGTAGTACTCGGTCCACTCGGCGACGTGCGGTCCGACGTTCTCCGCCCAGCCGCCGACGCAGACACCGTTCTCCAGCGGGCAGATGGCCGCGAAGTCGGGAATGTGGTCGCGGAGCAGCCCGGCGAAGCGGGTGAGCAGTCGGCGGCGCTCGGCGGGGCGCATGGTTCCCCACACCTCGAAGGCCTGCCGGGCGGCGGTCACGGCGCGGTCCACCTCGATGGCGCCGGCCAGCGGGATGCGTGCCTGGACCAGGCCGGTGGCCGGGTTGCGGTGCTCGTAGAGGCCGCCGCTCGTGTCGGTGACGTCCTTGCCGCCGATGACCAGCCGTGGCTGCGGCAGATCGTGTTCGGCTCTGTCCTGGTGCAGCTTCACGTCGACCGTGACCACGGATGCCTCCTAGAGCCGCGTCCCACATCTAGGTTAAATAGCTAACCTATTTATCCAAGGCAGTCAATGAGTTCACCCGCGCGTCACAGTCCCAGCGACCGGCCGACGATCTCCTGCATGATCTCCGAGGTCCCGCCGAAGACGCGCTGCACCCGGCTGTCACGCCAGATGCGCGCGATCTCGTACTCGTTGACGTAGCCGTAGCCGCCGAAGAGCTGCATACAGCGGTCGATGACCTCCCACGCGGTCTCCGAGGTCCAGTACTTGGCCGCTGCGGCCTCCTCGGCGGTCAGCTCGCCCTCGACGAGGGCCATGATGCAGCCGTCGACGTAGACCCGGGCGGCACTCAGGCGGGCCTTGATGTCGGCCAGCGCGAACCTGTTGGCCTGGAACTCCCCGATGGGTTGGCCGAACGCCGTGCGCGTCCTGGCGTACTCCAGGGCCAGCTCGAAGGCCCGCTCGGCCGCCGCGAGCGAGGAGACGGCGATGGCGAGGCGCTCGGTGGGGAGGTTGCCCATCATGTGGTAGAAACCGCGCCCCTCCTGCCCGATCAGGTTCTCGACGGGAACGCGAACCTCGCGGAAGAAGAGCTCGGCGGTGTCCTGGGCCTTCATCCCGACCTTGTCGAGCTTGCGTCCGCGTTCGAAGCCCTCGGTGTCGCGTTCGACGACGATCAGGCTGATGCCCCTGTGCCCGGCGTCGGGGTCGGTCTTGCAGGCGACGATGACCAGGTCGGCCAGGATGCCGTTGGTGATGAAGGTCTTGGACCCGTCGATGACCCATTCGTCGCCGTCCCGGCGGGCGGTGGTGCGGATGCCCTTGAGGTCGGACCCGGCGGCCGGCTCCGACAGGGCGAGGGCACAGATCGTCTCGCCGCTGGTCACGCCGGGCAGCCAACGGGCCTTCTGCTCCGGGGTGGTGAGGTTCGTCAGGTAGGGCGGGATGACGTCGTTCTGCAGCCCGAGCCCGATGCCGACCGAGCTCGTGGCCGCCATCTCCTCGGCCATGATCGCGTTGTAGCGGAAGTCCCGGATTCCCTGTCCGCCGTACTCCTCCGGGAACTGCCAGCCGATGAGCCCGGCCTTGCCCGCGGCCGCCCACGCGACCCGGCTCACCTGGCCGTCGCGCTCCCACTGCTCGGCGTACGGGGCGCATTCGCGCAGGTAGTAGGAGCGGGCGGTCTCCCGGAACAGCTCGTGCTCCTCGGTGAAGATCGTACGGCGCATGCTCGTCTCCCCACTCAGGCATCTCGCTTATTTAGCTGAAGTAGTTATACGATAGCGCTGTATCGAGACCTGGGCGAGGGAGGACGCGTGAGCGTACGGGACAAGGTGGCGCTCGTCACCGGGGCGGGCCGCGGGATCGGCGAGGCGATCGCCGACGCGCTGGCCGCTCATGGAGCCTCGGTCGCCGTTTGCGACGTGGACGCGGAGGCCGCCGTAAAGGTCGCGGCCGGCCTCGCCGAGCGGTACGGGGTGCGCGCAACCGGGGTCGGCGCGGACATCTCCGACGGCGCGGCCGTGCGCGCGGCCGTGGAACACGTGACCGCCGAACTCGGACCGGTGGACGTCCTGGTCAACAACGCGGCCGTCGACGTCATCGGCCGCTTCGTCGACAGCGCCGAGGAGACCTGGGACCGGATCATCGCCGTCAATCTGCGCGGCACGATCACGGTGACCCGGGCCGTGCTCGACTCGATGATCGAGCGCGGCGGCGGGCGGATCGTTCACATCGCCTCGGACGCCGGCCGGGTCGGCTCCTCCGGAGAGGTCGTGTACTCCGCGACGAAGGGCGGCGTGATCGCCTTCGGCAAGGCGCTCGCCCGCGAGGTCGCCCGGCACGGCATCACCGTGAACAGCGTCTGTCCCGGGCCGACCGACACCGCCCTGCTCGGGCAGGTCGCCGACTACAGCCAGAAGATGTACGACGCGACCGTACGGGCGATCCCGCTGCGTCGCGTCGCCCAACCCGCCGAGATCGCCGGTGTGGTGGCCTTCCTCGCGTCCGACGACGCCGCCTACGTGACCGGGCAGACGCTCTCGGTCAGCGGCGGCCTCACGATGGTCTGAGGTGAGCACCGTGCTGCGCGTCGAACTCCGGGACCGGATCGCCGTGTTGACCCTGGATCGGGCCGAGCGCCTCAACGCCGTCGGCTCCGAGACCGTGGAGCTGCTGAAACAAGCCCTCGCCGACGTACGCCACAACGACGACGTACGCGCCCTGGTCGTGGCCGGGGCGGGCCGCGCCTTCTCGGCCGGTGCAGACCTCGCTGAGATCGAGTCGTTCACGGCGCCCGGCCAGTTCCGTGCGTTCGTGGGGCGCCTGACCGAGGCGTACGCGCTCCTGGAGGACTTCCCCAAGCCCTCGGTCGCGGCCGTCCACGGGTTCGCCTTCGGCGGCGGTCTGGAGCTGGCCCTCGCCTGCGACCTGCGGGTGGCCGAGCGCGGCACCAGGCTGGGCCTGCCCGAGATGAAGCTCGGCGTGCTGCCGGGCGCGGGCGGCACACAGCGGCTGCCGCGACTGCTGCCGACGGCCATCGCCAAGCAGATGATCCTCACCGGCGAACCGATCGACGCTGCGCGGGCCTGGGAGCTGGGGCTGGTCAACGAGCTCGCCGAGCCCGGCGGCGCGCTCGCCGCCGCCGAGGCGCTGGCCGCCGCGCTGGCGGCCGGAGCTCCGCTGGCGCTCGCGGCGGGCAAGCGGCTGATCGACCACGGGCTCGGTATGGGCCTGGAGGCGGCGATCGCCTACGAGCGCGAGACCGTCTCGGTGCTGTTCTCCACCGAGGACCGGGCCGAGGGGCTGAAGGCCTTCCGGGAGCGCCGCCCCGGCGACTTCCGCGGCATGTAGCGGGCGTACCGACAGAGAGGGAGGTGGGCCGTGCGGCCACTGGAGGGCATTTCCGTCGTCGAGCTGGGCATGTGGGTGGCGGCCCCGGCCGCGGCCACGATGCTCGCGGACTGGGGCGCGGACGTGGTCAAGGTGGAGGCGCCGACCGGCGACCCCAACCGGTACA
Organism: Streptomyces sp. NPDC002888; assembly: GCF_042888465.1. NCBI lineage: Bacteria > Bacillati > Actinomycetota > Actinomycetes > Kitasatosporales > Streptomycetaceae > Streptomyces > Streptomyces sp. NPDC002888. Next base: position 149,667 of record NZ_JBIAPU010000031.1, read on the forward strand.
CGCTCCAGCACGTCGGCCAGGACATCGACAGCGCACCCCCGTTCGAGACCGACAACCGCGGCAAGCGCGGCATCGTGCTCGACCTGCGCTCGGAGGACGGCAAGGGCGTGCTGGAGCGGCTGCTGGAGCGCGCCGATGTCTTCGTCACCAACCTCCGCCCGGGCGCGCTGGAGCGGTTGGGCCTGGCCCCGGACGAGCTTCGGGCCCGCCATCCCCGCCTGGTCGTCGGCACGCTGACGGGCTACGGCTGGACCGGCGCCGAGCGTGACCGTGCCGGGTACGACGTGTCCGCCTTCTGGGCCCGCCCCGGCATCGCCGCCATGCTCAACCCGGCCGGGGAGCCACCGCCCGGCATCCGCCCCGGCCTCGGCGACCGTACGGCTGCCTCCAACCTGGTGGCCGGCGTACTGGCCGCGCTGCTGCGCCGCGAACGCACCGGCGAGGGCGGCGTGGTGGACGTGTCGCTGCTGCGGTCCGGGACGTACGCCAACGGCAACGACCTGGCCCTGCAGAACTTCTTCGGCAGGCGCGGCCGCACCCGCCACCGCACCGAGCACGAGTCCCCGCTCTACAACTGCTACCGGGCCGCCGACGACCGCTGGTTCTGGCTGGTCGGCCTGGAGGGCAACCGGCACTGGCCCGGTGTCGTCAAGGCGCTCGGCCGCGAGGACCTGTCGGACGACGAGCGGTTCGCGACGGGCAGGGCCCGACGCGGACACGTACGCGAGCTGATCGCCGTGTTCGACGAGGAGTTCGCGCAGCGGCCGCTGGAGGAGTGGGCGGAGCGGCTCGACGCCGAAGAGGTGTGGTGGGCGCCCGTGCAGACCCTCGCGGAAGTGGCGGCCGACCCGCAGGCGGAGGCGGTGGGGGCGTTCGTCGAGCAGCCGGGCATGGGTGACGCGCCGCCGCTGCGGACGGTGGCGACGCCGGTCAGCTTCTGGGGCGTGGACGACAAGCCGCACACCGGTGCGCCGACGCTCGGCGAGCACACCGACGACGTACTCCGCGAACTCGACTGAACTCATAGATCCAGGAGGCAGGACGTGGGCATCCTCGACGACAAGGTCGCCATCGTGACCGGCGGCGGCAGAGGGCTGGGCCGGGCGCACTGCCTGGCCCTCGCCGAGGCCGGCGCGACCGTGGTGGTGAACGATCTCGGCTCGGGCGTGCACGGTGAACGGACCGGCGACTCCCCCGCCGACGACGTGGTCACCGAGATCACCAAGCTCGGCGGGCGGGCGGTCGCCAATCACGCGTCGGTGACGGACTGGGCGGCGACCGAGACCCTGGTCGCGGACACCGTCGCGGAGTTCGGGCGGCTCGACGTCGTCGTGAACAACGCGGGCATCGTGCGCGACCGCATGCTGTTCTCGATGAGCGAGGCCGAATTCGACACCGTGATCGCGGTGCACCTGAAGGGCACCTTCGCGCTCACGCGGCACGCGTGCGCGTACTGGCGTGAGGCGTCGAAGCGGGGTGAGCGCGTCGCCGGACGCGTGATCAACACGACGTCCGGGACCGGCCTGTTCGGCAACCAGGGCCAGTCCAACTACGGTGCCGCGAAAGCCGGAATCGCGGGGCTCACGGTCCTCACGGCCCTGGAGATGCGTCGGTACGGCGTCACCGCGAACGCCATCTCACCGATCGCGGCCACGCGGATGACGGACGGCCTGTCCGTCGGCGCGTCCCTCCAGGCCGTCGACGACTTCGACCCGCGCGATCCCGCCAACGCCTCCGGTGTCGTCGTCTACCTGGCCTCCGACAGCGCTGCGTGGCTGACCGGCCAGGTCCTGCGGATCGAGGGCAACCGGCTGAACCGGCTCCAGGGCTGGAGCGTCGCAGGCGTCCATCCCAGCGAGTCCGGCAAGGCGCTCACACACGAAGAACTCGTCGACGCCGTACCGCGGTTGTACGGCGTCGCACCCGCGGGCCGAGCCACGGGAGTGGGCCAGTGAAGGGCCACGACGCCGCCGCTCTCGTCCTGCGCGCGACGCTGGGCCCGATGCTCTTCGCGCACGGCTGGAACAAGGTCGCCGGGCCGGGCGGGCTCAGGGGCACGACAGGCTGGTTCGAGTCGTTGGGCCTCAAGCCCGCCGAGATACACGCCCGGATGGCCGCAGGAACCGAGATGGCGGCAGGCGTCGGCATCGCCCTGGGCGCGGCGAACCCCCTCCCCGCGGCGGCGGCCGTCGGCCTGATGGCCGTGGCCGCGCGGACCGACCACCGCGGCAAGGGTTTCTTCGTGTTCAAGGGCGGCTGGGAGTACGTCGGCGTGGTGGGCGGCGCGGCCGTGGCGCTGGCGGCGCTGGGCAACGGCAGGTACTCGCTCGACGGGCTGCTGCGCCGCCAACGCGCGGGCGTGGGTCCGGCGTTGCTCGCCGCCGGCATCGGAACGGCGAGTGCGGCGGCGCTGCTGGCGGCGTGCTACCGGCCGGAGCAGAAGCCGGACGAAACCACAACAGATCACTGAATGCAACCAGGCTTATCAGGGAGTCGACATGGACGCGGCTGACTTCAGCGCGGTGCTGTCCGAGGTCCGGCGCTTCGTCAGGGAGCGCGTCGTGCCGCTCGAGGCGGAGATCGACGAGAAGGACGAGATGCCCGCGGACATCCGCGAGGCGGCCAGGAAGATGGGCCTGTTCGGCTTCGCGCTGCCCGAGGAGTACGGCGGACTCGGCCTGTCGATGTACGAGGAAGCCCAGTTGATGTTCGAGCTGGGGTACACGACCCCGTCGCTGCGCTCGATGTTCGGGACGAACAACGGCATCGCCGGACACGTCCTGATGGTCGGCGGCACGGAGGAGCAGAAGGCGCAGTGGCTGCCGAAGATCGCCTCGGGCGAGGTCCTGGCGTCGTTCGCGCTCACCGAGCCGGACGCGGGTTCGGATCCCTCGACCCTCACCACGAAGGCGTACCGGGACGGCGACGAGTGGGTGATCAACGGCGCCAAGCGGTACATCACCAACGCCCCGCTCGCCGACGTCTTCATGGTCTTCGCCCGCACCGACCCCGACGCCCCGCGTACCCGCGGCATCTCGACGTTCCTGGTCCCGGCCGGCACTCCGGGCCTCACCGTGGCTCCCAAGGACCACAAGATGGGCCAATTCGGCGCCTGGACCGCGGACGTGTACTTCGACGACGTACGCGTACCGGACTCCGCCCTCGTCGGCGGCGAGGACGGCCTGAACCGCGGCTTCGCCACGGCGATGGGCTGTATCGCGCACGGCCGCGTGCACATCTCGTCCCTCTGCGTGGGCATGGCCGAGCGCCTGGTCGACGAGTCGGTCGAGTACGCCCGCACCCGCCGCCAGTCCGGCAGGGTGATCGGCTCCTTCCAGCTCGTCCAGGGCCTGATCGCCGACTCCATGACCGACTACTACGCCGGACGCGCCACCGTCCTGGAGGCTGCCCGCGCCTTCGACGCCGGCACCGACACCAAGATCGGCCCGTCCTGCACGAAGTACTTCGCCAGCGAGATGGTCTGGCGGGTCGCGGACCGGGCCGTGCAGATCCACGGCGGCGCGGGCTACATGCGCGGGGTCGCCGTCGAGCGCTTCTACCGCGACGCCCGGCTGTTCCGCATCTACGAGGGCACCAGCCAGATCCAGCAGGTCATCATCGCGAAGGCACTGCTGGGCGAGGTGGCGCGCGGCTGAGCAACACGGCGGGGGGGGGGGGGGGGGGGGGGGGGGGGGGGGGGGGGCGGGGGGGGGGGGGCGGGGGGCGCCGGCGCGG